>JBDUCR010000456.1:0-18128 GCA_040003345.1 bacterium | reverse complement strand
ACGGCTGAATCGACAGCGCGTGATGAAAGACGTTTCGCGGATCCCACTGTGCCTTGACGCGCTGCAGACGTGCATAGTTCTCCTGGTAGTACAACGCGTACCAGGGTACGCCGGATGTATTCCACCGTGCGTCCGCAAGATCGGCATCGGGATGGTTGATCATTGCGCCGTCGCTGGAGGCATCTGGCACCGGCACGCCGCCCGTCTCGATGAATACGTCGCGGTAGAGCGCGCGCAGCCACACCATGCTCCGCGCTTCGTCTTTCGCATCGCCCCATCCAACCGAGTATGACGTGTCCATCGCAGAGCGTCGCTGCGCAGCCGCCGTCGCGTCAGGCGCAACCGCATTCATGCGTCCGCCGTACGTCGCGAAACCAATTCCTCCAAAGACGTTGACGTCCGCGCGCGTGAGATACTCGTACAACACGCCGAGCTGACGATCCGTGTGACGGCGACGTAGCAGCGCGTCCTTGATCTTGAGCTTCGCCTGTGATGCGCTCGTGCCCCCTGGCGCGATCGCAAAGAGATCGGGAAAGGGATTCAGCGCGAACGTCAGCCAGGACATCTTCTCCACGTGTCGTGTGTGGCTCGCACCCACTCCTTCCACCACGGCGGCAAGGTGGTCGTCGCACTGTTGCTCAGCATCTGCATCGTCGATCGACATCATGCGCAACGCGATCTTGCCATCGGGCTGCCGACAGCCGGCGTTGAGTACACTGAACAGCGATGCATTCGGTGTGTCCGCGTCGCTGTTTCCTTCGCACCAGCCGCCGTAGTTCCGCAACAGTTGCGTGAACGCCGGCTCGTCGAGGTCGTTCCAATTCCATTCCGCTTTGACCGTCACGACAGATGCCGGCGCTTTTGGCAGGGCGTGTGTCGGATTTGTGCTCATTGCGTCGGCCGATCGAAACCAATAGCGCGTGACCACACCGAAGTTGCCGCCACCGCCGCCAGTGTGCGCCCACCAGAGCTCACGATTGGGGTCCGATGCCTCGCGCGTCGCGACAACGCTCTTCACGGTGTCCGACTCGTCGACAACCACGACTTCCACCGCATAGAGGTGATCGACCGCCAAGCCATGCTGTCGATGCAGAAACCCGAATGAGCTTCCCAGTGCGTGTCCGCCGATGCCGATGTCTGGGCTCTGTCCCGCTGGAAGCACCACGCCCCAACCGAGGAACAACTTTCGATAGACCTCGCCGAGTGTCGTGCCGGCTTCGATGGCGAACGCCTTCATCGCAGGATCCCATGTGACGCTCGTCATCGGCGACATGTCGATGATGACCCGAATGTCCGGCTCGGCGACGAATCCTTCGAGACAATGTCCTCCGCTGCGCACGGCGATGCGGAGTCCATTCGAGACAGCCTGTTGAACTGCGTCGATGACGTCCTGCGTTGAGCCAACGAGTCGGAAATAGTCCGGCGTGCTTTCGAATCGTTTGTTGAATCCTCGCCGAAGAAGCTCGGCGTATCGCGGATCATCGGCGCCGATGTTGTCGGACGCGGCGCGATTGAGCGGCTGAGTGTCTGTGTCGGTTCGCGAAGCCATGTGAGTGCCGGAGTTCAGCGAAAGAGAGTTGTCACGCTGCGTTCTTTCACGACAGTTTAGTCATTGACGTGGAAAGATGAAGCGAACGCTCGAGATAGAGTTGCGTAAGGCAGTTGCACAGTCGATACTTCGCGACCGATTCGCTGCGAGCGTGCGGCGTGGTCGATGACGTCATCCACACGCGCTCACCTCCGCGCGCGCTACCGCTAGGCCCCCCCGCCGACCTGCGTCCATTGCGCTTACGAACAACCTTTCTCAGCGCCGCTGGGCTCATCGCCTGCGGCGGCGGCACCGACAGCGTGCGTCCGGAGCCGACTCGCGGCATCAGGATCGTCGCTGGCGCCAACGTCACTGACACTGTCATGACGGCGCCCAGGCAAGCGCTGGTCGTCGAGGTGCACGACTCCACCGGCGCACTCGTCCCGACGGGCACTGTCGTCCGCTTCTCCTCCGTCCGCCGCAGCGGAACACTGGATGAGGAGGTACTCGTGCAGGCACTCAGCGCGGTGGAGTTCGGGACATTTGCCTCGAGCAATACCGACGCGGCCGGCCGCGCCTCTGTCATCGTGCAGTTCGGAACAGTTGCCGGAACGGGACGCATCGCGGTCTCGGTTCCGGTGCTCGGCGTAAACGATACCGCGCGATTCACGATCTTGCCCGGCGCCGCATCGAGAGTCCTGCTGGAGCCGGCAGATACGTTGCTGAACGTCGGCAAGTCGTTCACGTATCGCGGGGGCGTGACCGATCAATTCGGCAATCCACGCAGCGATGCCGTGACGTGGAAGGTCTCGAGCGCTGGTGTCGTGGTGAGCGCGGCGGGGGCGTTGAGCAGCACGGCCACGGGTCGATACACGATCATCGGCAGCGCAGGAGCTGGCGCGGACACCACAGCCGTGTCAGTGGTTCCGGCCGCTCGACTCGTCGGCACACTGGCCGACAGCCGCAACAACTACACTCCCTCTGTCGGCATACTCGATATTGACGGCTCGGGTTTGAAAGTGCTCGCGCCGGTAGAGGACGGCGGCATCGGTCCGTATCCCGTGTGGATGCCTGATCGCAGCTCGATCATCTACTCAACGCTCGTCGGCGGCAAGCAGCTTCTGTACGTTGTGGACACGAATGGTGTGAGCAAGCCGTTCTTCCCGAATGGCATTCCGAACGTCACACATCAAGCCGACCCGCGTCCCAGCCGCGACGGCAAGTGGCTGTTCTTCGCCGCGTATGATTCGCGCTGTTCGGCGTCGGCGTACTGTCTCTACCGATCGCGCATCGATGGTTCGCAACCGGAGCTCCTGGGCACCGCCGCATCGAGCAACATGGCGCTTCGTCCCTCGCCATCGCCGGACGGATCGCACGTCGCATTTGCGGCGGGGCCGTACGGCGGAGTAATCAAGGTGCTCGACGTAGCCACTCTTGCGCTCTCGTCGTTGCCGGTACGGGGAACGAACCCGTCATGGTCGCCAGACGGCACCGTGATCGCATTCGTCAGTGACTTCTTCACCCTGTCCACAATCCGCCCGGATGGCTCTTCACTTCGCACGATCAATACGCCCGGCCGGTCGTACACCGACGGACCCGTGAGCTGGACGCCGGATGGAAAGTTCCTGATGGCCCGATCATTCACCGGGCGTTACGACATCGTCGACGTGCAGACGGGTGCTGTGCTGCCACTTCAATACTCCACGCCACTCTTCCTCCTGAGCATCGCGCCGTAATGCGAATCGGCTGAGTGCGAAGCTCTTCGTGAGTTGGCAGGTGCAGGTCATCGCGCACCCTTCGCTATTCGAAGCAAAGCGCTCTGCATTTCGGTGAGTTTCGCCCAGAGACTATTCCGCATGCTCCCGATCTGTCGCAGTTGCTCATCTCGCAGCCCGCGCGAGGGCACGGAGTAGGTCGCGGACAACGCCAGGATTGACGACGTCGTCGGCTCGTCCACCTGTACGATTTGCACGCTGACGACGATCGATGTGTCGCCACCAATATTGCGGCTCATCGTGCGAATGAAGCTGCGCGAATCGCGGCGATTCGCTACGACGTACCCATGCGCCTCGAGCACGTGAACCACGGTATCGTGCGCGGCATCCTCGCGTAGCGGCAATGACACCGTCACGCCGTCCGACGGCTGTGGCGTGCCGTCGCTCGGTGTGGGATCCGACGACCGCGGAGCATGCACGCATGCCATGATCGACGTCGCAGCAATTGCCGCGGCGCATAGACGCACCCATCGGCGGACAACGGAGCCCACGATTCTCAAGGGTGTGAGTATGATTTGCCGGCAGTGGACGCACCGTCGGCCCGATAATTCGCGCAACGCAAATCGATCGCGCTTCGGGTGTGGGCGTCCACTGCCAGCAATAGTCCGACACTCGGACTGGGAAAGCAAATGCTGTCAACCGCAGATGCGGAGGCGAATCGTTCCGCGACTACACCTCATAGCAACTCACCTCGACGAGTATGCCGTTTGGAGCGGTGCAGTAGAACGTGACAGACGACACGCCGCGCCGAGTGATCGCCTCGACGTCGCCGGTTTCCACGCCATCTGCTGCGAGTCGCGCGTGTGTCGCGTGCACCTCGGCAGGTGTGTCTACCATGAAGCCAACGTGAAAGTTTTTCGGAAAGGCGCCGGCGTCGCTCGGTGCCTTCCTCATGATATTGAGGATGAATCCGCTCGCGCCGCGCATGACGGCAAACGCGTCGTCGCTACCTTCGCTCAGACGTGCAAAGCCGAAGTGGCGCACGAAGAAGTCGCGCAGCGGCACGACGTCAGCAACGGGAAGGTTCGCGTGATTGAGGGTCAGCATTATTCTGGTCTCCGATCGAGAGTGTGAACTCAGGTCCGCTCGAGGGGACCGTTGAGTGCACTCCGCGAGCGCATGAATGCGCCGCAGCCTGACCACCAATGGACCCGCCCGATAACGGTGCGGCGCACACGCGCCGACGTTACCTGGCCTTGGGTCCTCCCGCTCACACAGGGCGGTGGACTGAGCTTCGTTGTCGCCGTCATTCGCAACGCCGAACATCGAAGCGGCCGGACTTACCGTTAACCGGCCTGTCATTTCAGGTGACGGCAGTATTACCTCGGCGCGCCAATTCATCAAGTGTCGAGTGAACGAATGTCGCATATGCAAAGGAGGCACTTCCCCACCGATGAGCCGTGAGTATCAGATAACTGAGGGTGCAGCCGCCGGTTGAACGAGAACGGAATGCAGATTGCGCATGTCACCCGTTGGGACATTCGCACCGAGCCTCACAGGAGCGTCCAATGACCAACGACAACCGAGAGACCGCTCGCACCACGGCCCCGTCAGCGGACGGGACTGCCGAGCAGGCCGACGCCAAGCGCGCAAGCCGTGCGCGCGATAAAGAATCGCCACGCAGGGACGCGGAACGGAGCACTGAATCGCGTCCTCGCGGCAGTACGGAGGATCCGGATCGGACGCTATAGCGCACCGAACCGGACGTCCCCCATGCACGCGACATCCGCACACGCGGACTCAGACGAGGCGGCTGACGCAGCGCGCCCCAAAATTCTCGTAGCAGCCAGTAAGCCGGCCGCTCTCGAGACGATCGTCGACATCCTGAAGCCGCTCGGCCGGCCAGTCGTCACGGCCACGTCCGGCATCGAGGTGCTTCGACGCACGGAGAAAGAAGTGTTCGCCGTCATTCTTCTCGACGTCGACATGCATGAACTGGACGGCTTCGCGACCGCCCGGCAGATCAAGGCGCGCACCAAGGCCGCGTACGCACCGATCATTCTGCTTGGCGAGCCCTCTGAGAATCGGCATCTCGTTGCGCTCGGATACGAAAGCGGGGCGGTCGACTTCCTGTTCACTCCGGTCGACGCTGACGTCACGCGCGCAAAAGTCGTGGCGCTTGTAGAGCTCGAACAACGTCACAGAGACTTCGAGCGGCAGCGCGCTCACGCGCTGGCTGTGGAAGCGAATGCGGAAGCCGAACGAGCACGCGAGGCAGCGAAAGAAGCAGGCAGAGTCAAGTCAGAATTCATTGCGACAATGAGTCACGAGTTTCGCACGCCGCTGAATGCGATCCTCGGCTATGCGCAGCTGCTCGACATGGGTGTGCTCGGACCATCGACGCCGGCGCAGCACGCGCACCTGGAGCGTTTGCAATCCAGTGCGCAACATTTGCTGCGTCTCGTCGACGATGTGCTCGATGTCGCCAAGGCAGATGCAGATCGGCTGGAAGTGCGGCGCGATGACCTGATGACCGGCGCTGCCGTTTCAGCGACAATAACGCTTGTGCACCCGCAGGCCACCTCCGCGGGTATTCGCCTGCTCGATCTCCACGGCGAGAGCGCCGGCGTCCCGTATGTTGGTGACGAGCATCGCGTGCGTCAGGTGCTGGTCAACCTGATCTCGAACGCCATCAAGTTCACGCCGCCTGGCGGTCAGATCACCGTCGAGTGCATGCAGGCTGACGCACCAGATCCCGAGGTCTGGCGCCCAATCGTGAACGACGGTTCAGTGCACACGCCGCAGCACTGGGCGATGATTACCGTCGAGGATACTGGACCTGGTATCGGACCGGAGCTCATGGGCCAGCTGTTCGATCCCTTCACCCAGGGAGACAGTGCGCTGACGAGAGCCAAGGGCGGCACGGGACTCGGCCTCGCGATCAGTCGGCGTTTGGCGAGACTCATGGGCGGCGACGTCACCGTGCGAAACGGAACCAGCGCGAACGCCGCCAATGGCGCAACGTTCACGTTGTGGTTGCCCGGCCCTCATACCGACGAACGGCCCCCTCGTCCATCGCGAAAGAGTGACGCACATTTGCGTCTCACGCCTCCGCTTGGAATGGCCGGCATCACCGAGCCGACGAGCGCGCCGCTTACCGCTGACGCCTACGCGGTTCTCCATGCGCTGAGCGTGCGCCTCGCCACGAACGCAGAAACGGTCGCCGAACGTTACGTCGCGGCGTTGCAGGCAGACGGGAACTTTCCGCATGTGCGCCAGCTCTCCGTTGCCCAGCTTCGCGATCATGTCGCACCGTTCATCGGACTGCTCGCGGCGCAGCTCATGATCATCGGCGAGACGCAGGGCGAAGCGCCCGAGCTCCTGGAGGACGGCGGACAGGTACAGCGCTTGATGGGCGAGCTGCACGGGGCCCAGCGTCATCGCATCGGCTGGTCTGAAACGGACATCGACCGCGAAACAGCTCTGATGTTCGATGAGATCGTGGGCATGTTGCAGTCTGCCGCCGACATGCATGGACAACCGGTGAGCAGCGAAGCGGCCGCGTCGGTCACCGCAGCGATGGCGTATGCGGTGAACGTCGCGCGCCATGTTCTGCAGCGCGGCTCACAGGCCGCGCTGCGCTCCCATCGCTTCGCCAAAGCCGCAAGCTCAGCGTAACTCCTCGATCAACCCGCCTTCGCCATCTTTATTGCCTTCGTCTGCGACGCACGTTGTGCGGGCCGGTTGTTCACGATCGCGTCGGCGATGCGATTTGCGTCGCGGCCAACGCCCTGAATCATTGTCGACGAGAGCGCATACAGAAAGTGCAGTCCCACGAAGAACAACCCAGGCTCGTCCCTCACAATGCCGCGTTCGTGCTGTGGTCGCCCACGTAAGTCGAACACCGGAAGATCGATCCACTTGAAGCCCGCGTGAAATCCGGTGCACCAAATCACGTTCTCGACGTCGAGCGTCTCGCCATTCTCGAGGACCGGTAGCCCTCCGCGCACGCCGATGACCTTCGGCACGCGAACGACGCCGGCCTTGAGTAGATCCTTCGGCTTCCGACGAATGAGCGGTGTTGCCATCGTCGAAGCGGTCGCCTTGGCGTGTGCCTTCCTTCCCATCGGGGTGTCGAGCGTGAGCAGGCGATGAAACACGAAACGAAGAAGCAGCGGCGCGAAGACGTATTTGCCCAACAGGCTGTCGATCTGAAATGGAATCTGTCCGGTATCGCGACCTGCGAGCCACGTCGGATGACCAGCGGTCACGAGCTCCATCGCGATCTCGGCGCCAGAATTTCCAGCCCCGACGACGAGTACCTTCCCCGCGCGCAGCTGCGACGGCTTGGAGTACTCCTTCGAGTGCAGCTGCACGATCTCCGGCGCTAGCTGCGCTGCGAAGTCCGGCACGCGCGGTTCCTGATAGTTCGCCATCGCCACCACCACGTGTCGCGCTTCGTAGCGAACGTCGCCGGCGTCGATGAGGTATCGGTCACCGCTGCGCCAGAGACGGTTGACGCGCACGCCCGTGCGCACGGGAAGGTTGAACCGCTCCGCGTATGCGCTCAGGTAATTCGCCATGTCGTCCTTCGTCGGGAACGAGCGCGAAGGGGCGGGAAACGCCATTCCCGGAAGACTGTCGAGCCACGCCGGCGTGAACAGGCGCAGCGATTCCCATCGCTTGCGCCACGTATCGCCAACACGATCATTCGCTTCGAGAATGATGAAAGGAATGCGTTGACGAGCGAGATGGTACCCGACAGAGAGCCCCGCCTGCCCCGCACCGATGACGATGGTGTCCGTTCGCTCGACCTTCAGGTAATTCGTACTCATGATGCACCTCCGTGCACGCCCCCGTTTCGTCGCGTACGTGCGACGAACGCAGAGTACTAGTCGCGCGACACCCTCGCATCGGCTGAACTATGCAGGGCGCAGCACCCTGCCGACGTGGGTATTTCTATGTAGTCCGAGCGAAAAGCTCGTGATCGTACGCGTACGCCGTCGCCGCCGCGCGGCTCGTCACACGAATTTTGGTGAACAGGTTGCTCACATGGCGCGCAACGGTCTTCTCGCTGATGCCGAGCGACTCGGCAATTGCGCGATTGGTCTTCCCCTTGGCGAGCAGCGAGAGCACCTCGAGCTCGCGCTCCGTCATGCCTCCCGGCATCTCACTGAGCGCGATCGGCTTCGGCTTCATCACGCCCGTCAGCTCGTACGCCGCGCCTAGCCGTTCGAAGATATCCCGCGCCGCGCTCCCTTCGAGCTCCGCAGATTCGGCGTCGCCGAGTGCGTCGCATGCACGACCGATCAGCACGCGCGTGCGCGCGAAGTCGTGCGGTGCATCGAGCGTGCGCCACGTATCAGCCGCAACGCGAAGCTGCAGCAGTGCGGCGCGCGCATCGCCGCGCGCGAGCAGAACCGCGCCCATCGCATATGCGCTTGCACCACGGAGAAACGGCGCATCGTATCGGCACGCAATCGCTTCCAGCTCGTGCGCAGATTCCTCCGCCGCATCGATGTCGGCCGTCGCCAGTGCAATGTCCACCGCGGCCGACAGCACGCGGGCGCGCGTGCGTGGAAGCTGGCTCTCGGCCAGCGCGCGGGCGATCGTGGTACGCGCGACGTCGAGTTGTCCCTGCGCGAGCCGAAGCAAGGCGAGGCCAGGCTGAGGATCTGTCCCCTCGGTACTCGCCTGACGATACGCCTCCTCGGCCTGGTCGAAGGTGCCGCGAAGCCTGTGTAGATCGCCGAGCTGATAGAGCGCCGAGCCGATTGCGCGGCTGGGTGGCGGCTGCAGAAACCACTGGCGCGCACGCTCGGCTTCGTCCATCGCATCTGTCCACGAGCCATGGAACCGCATCATCTCCGCGCGATGCACCATGCAGTGTCCACGCGCCGGCCTCGCCGTTGGATTCTCCGCGCACCACTCGGTGAGCGCCGTCGTCCACTCGCTCGCACTCTGGAGATCGAACAGCTCGTGGTAGGCGGCGATGACGCTGCAGTACACGTTGCCGATCGCCAACGGATGAATCTCACGCGCGGCGATCGCGGGAAGCGCCTCGTCGAGCAGTGTCGCACCGCGAGCAATGTCGCCAAGGCGAATGAGCGCGCGACCGAGGCCGTGCCGCGCGAGTGCGATCAACTCTGTGTCATGGAATCGATCGCCAATGCGCAGCGCTTCCATGAATCCCGTTTCTCCCGCGCGGTTGTCTCCCGAAAAGAACAGTCGTAGCGCGTCGGCGAGGCAGAGATAGCCCGATTCGACGCAATCATGACCGCCGTCGTCGAGCATGCGTCGCGCCCGAGACACCCACCCGCGGCTGTGCGCGAAGTCGCCGCGATCCTGGAGAAGCATCGCCAGCCAGAAGGCGTTTCGAGCGGCACGCGCGGGATTGTCCTCCGCCATGTGCGCGTGGTGCGCCTGCGTGAAATACTCGATGCCCTCCGCTTCCTTATCGACAAAAACTGAAGCCAGCGCGAGCTGTTCGAGGTCCTCGGCGGCGAGCGGACCACACTGCGCGGCGGAGTCGAGCAGATCGTGCGCCTCAAGCCACTCCTTTCGGCGAAATGCCTCTCGTCCCTGGGTCAATGCATCCGTGTTCGCCGCCATACTCACAAATTAGACCCGTCGGGGTGTTACGGAAATGGCATTGAATGCATGAAAGCCGCGGCTCGGTTGGAAAGAACCGTGCGATGCAGCGAATCGTTCGCACAATTCTCCGATGCGAACTCTGCCGTGTCCGCGACCCGTTGGCCACGCCTCGTCCGTGAATGCTCTTCCGCGTCACAATCGCTGGCTGTAGCCTTTCGCATCGCACGCCAGCCTCCAACGCCGGAGCACACGCTGATGCACGCGCGCACTGTAGTCGCCGCAGCCTCTCTCCTCGCTGCCGTCGCACCGCTGAAATTCCCGATCGCAGCCCAGACGTGGGGTCAATACGGCGTCACCGTCTACAGCATCCCATCGATTTTCACCTCGTCGATCTACAGCGTGAACAACTCCGGCCAGGTTCCTGGAGGAAGCACGATTACCAATCAGGCGGCGCTGTTCACGCCGAGTGTCGGGGTCACCGTCGTCGCCAATCTCGGTGGCATGAGCTCGCGGGCGTACGCGATCAACAACAGCGGTGAGATCGCCGGCAAAAGCTTTGGTCCCGACGGACTCGTACACGGCTTTCTGGCCTCCGGCGGGTCCACGCAGGATCTCGGCGTCTTTGGCGGATCCGTGAGCGACGCTGTCGTCATCAACGCCTCCGGCCAGATCGCTTCGCGGGGCCCGTTCGGTCCCGATCATCATGCGATCGCGTTTCGAATGACCAATGGTGTCGCGCAGGACATCGGCTCGCTCGGGAGCGGCTACAGCATCATTGAGGGAATCAATGACGCGGGGCAAGTCGTCGGAACGAGTACGCTCGCCAACGGCGACCAGCACGCATATCTCACGGTCGGTGGCTCGATGCAGGACCTCGGCACGCTTGGCTCGCCATTTAGCGCAGGTTTGGCGGTGAACAACGCTGGCGTGGCCGTGGGATTCAGCAGCCTTGCGACCAGCAACACCACGCAGGCGTTCGTGTGGAGCGGTGGTGCAATGAGCGTGTTGCCGGGCCAGGGTCTCTTCAGCATGGCGGTCGACATCAGCGACAACGGCATTGTCGTGGGAACAGCGCTCGCGCCGAATGCGTTCTCACAAACGCCCGAGGGGGCGTTCTGGGAGAACACGGCGCAGGGCTGGGTGGCGTATGATCTCGATCGCATCGTCGCCGACAACGGCAACGCCAGCTGGAAAATCATCGAAGCGCTCGGCATCAGCGACGACGGCCGCTACATCACCGCGCACATCGATTACGGCAACGGCATTGACGGCTATTCGGTGCTTGCCGCGAACGTCGCTCCGGTGACGACGGTTCCCGAGCCCGCGACGTTCGCGCTTTTCGGGACAGGGTTGCTTGGCTTCATTGGCACTGCGCGGCGACGTCGTTCATTCAGCGATTCGTCAGAAATGACCTAAGAGCCGCTGGCGCCAGCAAGTCCGATGAACGAACCACGCGTCTAGGCGCGATCCTCCACAGCGGCCAGCACCTGAAGCGCGGCCTCGACCGCAGCCTTTGACGAGCTGGCCAACACTGCGCGCTCCAGAGACTCGAGCGCCGCATGAACCCTGTCGGCGACGCGCCTGCCGCTGCGCGTGAGCGCGATGTCGAATGACCGCCGATCAGCGGCCGACACATCGCGTCTCACGAGATCGCGCGCCACGAGACGATCCAGGATGCTCGTCAGCGTGGACCTCTTGTGCGCGAGCGCCTCATGGAGGTCGGCAACAGTGCAGCTATCGCGCTCCGCCAGATGTGCGAGGATGTGCGCCTCCGCCTGCGTCACTCCCAGGTTGTCCAGTTTCTCGAGGTGCAGCGCGATCCGGTGTGTCGCGCGGTGAATCGCCGGAACGAGACGAAGCATCATGGCGGCGGATGCTATGGCCGGCCCGCCGATTATTCAACCCACTCCACCCGAGTGCGGAAGTGCTCGACGATCTGGATCAATCCATTGGGTGCGCGCCGCAGCGCTAGCAATCACGGACTCACTGAAATACTCGAAGAGGAGTTTTCGGTCGAACAACTCCGGGTGAGCCAAAGCAAACGTCTGGAAGTCGCCGATGGCCGGTGTGCGGCGACGATGCGCTTCCACGAGATGCATGTACGAGCGCGTCACTGTGTCATGATACTTCGCGAGCGACCCAGCGTGATGCAATGCGAATGTGCGAAGTGCGCCAACCATTCGCGCAGTCGCCACGTCTATGTCGTCGTCGGACGCACGCAACATGATCCATGCAAGACGAAGGTGGTCGTAGTGACGGAAACGATCGCTGGCCAGTGCCAGTCCCTCAAAGGCAACGAGAAACTCCTCATCGGTGAAGTCTCTGGCTCCGCAGTCGGCTTGCCTTCCGATGTTGAGATCAGTGGACATGTGACCCTCTCGCATCAGGGGTTCCGGGAGGAGGCGCTCTATTTACTACGTTATCGTAGTATCTGCTTTCGTAGTTCGCAAGGACGACGTTTGCGCACGTTGATATCCGTGCGCCAGTGCACTGTGAGCGCTCCAGCGCCTTGCAGACCTTTGCGGCTCTCGATCGTCCTTGTTTTGATATCACGCCGCCGCGAACGTCTCTTCCCGCCCGCAATACCCTGTCAAAACCTGCCGCGTTCATCGCAGTCATCGTCGCTCTGGTCGTCGTTGCCGGCTACCGTTCGCGCGCGGCGGGCAATGACGGAACGCGTGTGGGAGCGAGCGCAAAGCATTCGCCAGCGCAACCCGACAGCGCGCCTGGAAACGCAGCGCCTCACGTTATCGACGAAGCGCACTTTCTCGACGGCCACGACATCGGCCGAATGGAAGGCTACTTCAATGGCATGTACAAGGAGAGCGGTGTCGACGTCCGCTTCATGTTCGTGTCTGGCATATCCGGTGACATCGCCACCTTTGCGCGCGAGCGGGCAAGAAGTCTCGGTCTGGGACGCACAACCGACAGACGCGGATTACTGCTCGTGTACGATGTCGACGGGCAGCAATTGCGCATCGAGGTCGGCCCTGGCCTGGAAGGTGTTTTTCCGGACGGCTTCCTCGGCTACCTGATGCGTGAGCAGACCGCAATTTTCTTTGCGGCGGGAGACCGGTCGCACGCCCTCTCCAGCACGGCGATGGTGATCAATTTCCGACTGCGCGAAGCGGCACTCAACGAGGGCTTCAATCGACGCGCCGTCGCGTACATCAGGGATTCCGTGCGCCTCGCCGCGGGTGCAGGGGCCACGACGCGAGCCACCGTGGCAACTGATAGCAACGCGCTTCATGCCACCGCTCTGACAGTCGCCATGCGTGAACGCTTTGGTCCGCAACCCACTGTCGCTGGAACGCTGGTGCGCTACGAGGAAGCCCTGCGCGACGGATACTTCCAACCTGACCTGCCCCTCTACGCGCCTGGCTCCGATGCCGTGCTCATTCGATGGCCACTCACGGAGCCCTACGCGCAGTTCATGCTCTTTTCAGAGTATGGACACAAGTACACCATCATTGAGCGTGGCGATCTCGCCATTCTGTTCTACACGTCGACGCCCTTCGTATCCCCGCACCTCTTTCGACGCTTTGCCGACGGCTGGCACATGGATCTCGCCTCCGAGGTCGGAGACACGCAGGAACACGTCGGAGGTCCGTACACATGGGAGATCAAGACGACCGGCGACGACTTTCTTCGCGCCTTCGCCGACCTGTTCTCGGAATACAACGGGCTGTTGCGACCGACCGCTGGAGACAATCGAGCGCTGCCCATGGCTCATCCGTAGCCGCGCACACGCGACGACGACCGGGCACCCTTCACTTCGACCGCTCGCGCAGCCCCGCGTTGCGAAACGAGGTCGGCGTCAACCCAGTTGCCCGACGAAAAAATCGGCTGAAGTAGCTCGGATCGTCGAAGCCCAGCGCCGCACCAATTCGCGCCGCTGACTCCTCGGTGTAGAGCAACATGCGCCGCGCGCGCACGGCGAGGGCGCTGTCGAGATGTCGTTTTGCACTCTCACCAGCGTATTGTCGGCACAACACGTTGAGATGCCCGGCGCTCACGCCAAGCTCCGCCGCGTACTCGGCCACGCGGTGTCGTCGCGTGGCATCGCGTTCGACGAGCTCGAAGTAGCGCGACACCACGTTGTGCGTCGGCCGGTGCGATGAGATGCGATGCGTTGCCGCGTACTCGCGCGCGAGTGCGATGAGGGTCTCGTACAACTGCGCCCGCAGCACATGCATGCTGTCGCGCCGGTAGTCGGCGAACTCTCGGCGCATCGCTGTCAGTCGTGCACGCATCCGTCGCGCTGGTGCCGGTGCGAGACGCATCGCCGACCGCTTCGGCTCGGACTGGAAGAACGGCAGGCGGTGGATGAACGACTCGTCCTGCAGAAACTCCTTGATGAACGTATCCATGAAGAACAGGCAGATGCCGTCGAGCGACGTGGTCTCCCATCGCCTGACCTGACCCGGAGTCGTGAACAGCACAACGCCCGGGCGCACCGTGTGCCGTTGTCCGTCGAGCCAGAACGTCCCTCGCCCGCGCGTAACGATGACAATGTCGAAGAAATCAAGTGCGTGCGGTGCGTCGAGAATGAACGCCGGTATGTCGTGCACCCACTCGACGTCGATGAGCAGGTCACGTCCATATTTCGTGCGATTGAACGCGACGCGCCGGACGGATGCTGGCTCGGTCACCAGAGGGTCCCGGGTGAGGATTCTCGACATCGTGGAAAAGTACCAGAATCTCCACGCTTCCTCCATTCACTATGGCCAAGCGCACTCCTACTCTCGAGGCTTGTGGGAGCTCAGCTGCATTTTCTTCAGCGAATCAGCACAGCCATGCGACTTTTGGACAATGCACCAGTCGGCCGCTTCACGGCCGTGATATTTCTCGCCATCGCATTCACGTTTTGTCAGAGCAAGGTCGGTGATGCGCAGGCCCACGACGCCGGGGCGCGGATGGAACGCGTTGCGGACGGCGTGTACGCCATCATTCACGACGACGCCACCGAAGAGTGGGTGCACGGCAACACGGGCGTCATCGTCGGCGATGACGGCGTTCTCGTCGTTGATGCGACGTACCTCCCATCGCGCGCGCGCGCCGACATCGCGTTGATTCGCACAGTCACCGACAAGCCGGTGCGCTATCTCGTCCTCACGCACCTGCATCGCGATCATAACGGCGGAGCGAGCGCCTATCGCGACGCGTTTCCCGATGTCGCGGTCGTGAGCGGCGAGGACACGCGCGAGTTCATCTCGATCAATCGCGCGGCGACCGCGCGAGCCGCCGCTGCACCGAACTCATCGCTCCGCGCTCGATTCGCGACGCTCGAAGGTCGGCTGGCAAGCGGGATGGATAGCACCGGCCAGCCACTCACCGCCGCCGGAAAAGCCGCGCTCGAGAAAAACATCCGAGAGCGTCGCGTCGAGCTGGAGGATCTCTCGTCGATGCGCGTGATCGTTCCGAACGTCGCCGTGCCCCACGCGCTGGACGTGTATCTCGGCGGCCGACGCATCGAGATTCGCAACCGGGGCCGCGCGCACAGCCCGGAGGACATCACCGTCTACGCGCCGGCAGAACGCGTGCTCTTCAGCGGTGACATTGTCGTACAGGCGCGATTCCTCTACGTGGGAACCGCATGGCCCACGGAGTGGACACGCACCCTTCGCGAGATCGAGGCGACGGAAATCGCGTCACTCGTGCCCGGACACGGACCGGTGCTGCACGATCTCACGTACACGCGCGCGACGCGCGAGCTGTATGAAGGTGTCAGCGCGCAAGTTGCCGACATGCTGAGACAGGGGCTGACGCTCGAGCAAATTCAACAGCGCGTCGACACGAAGCGGCTTCGCGCCGCCTCGCCAGCGTGGGTCGGTGCCGAAAAGGACGACGACTGGAAGCGGTCAATTCAACTTCTCGTCACGCGCGCGTGGCACGATCTCCGAGGGCTGGATTAGCGCACTACCAGGGTCGGTCGTGAAGCATGCGCCAGATGCCGTCGGCCTCCACGGCCGACGAGAACAGCGGACCCTGCCCGTGTGTGCATCCGATTTCCTGCAGCACCGTCAGATGTCCCGCCGCCGAGATGCCCTCGGCCACGACATCGAGTCCGAACTCGCGTGCGAGACCCACGACAGAGCGGACGAGCCGCAGCGCACGATCGTCGCGGTCCATCCGGTTCACGAGACCGTGATCGATCTTCACGCCGTCGAGCGGCAGGCGCTGAAGGAAGCCAAGTGGCGAGTTGCCGCTGCCGAAATCGTCCATGTGAATCACGGCGCCTACTGAGCGCAGCGACGTCATCACACCGTACGCGCGCTGCAGATCCCGCTCGACGACGCGCTCGTTCACCTCGAGTACGAGCGCGCGCGGCGGCAGCGAATTTCCCTTGATGGCTTGCACCACGTCGTCAAGAAATCCCGTCGCGTTGAACTGTCGCGCGGAGAGATTCACGGCGATGCTGAGTGGTCCGCCCATCGGGACGTTGCGATTCCACTCCACCACTTGCCGGCACGCTTCGCGCAGCACCCACCGCCCCACTTCCGAGATGATGTCGAGCTCCTCGGCGACGCCGAGGAATTCGAAGGGAGCGAGCAGTCCGCGTGTCGGATGCGCCCAGCGCACGAGCGCCTCCACGCCTTCGATCTGCCCTGTCGCAAGGCGCATGATGGGCATGTAGTGCAGCACGAACTCGTTGCGCACGACAGCTTCGCGCAACTCGTCCTGCAAACGGCGTTTCGCGCGCGCTTCGGCGGCGATGCTCCAGTCGAAGACCACTGGCCGCGGCACGATGTCGACGCGGGACCCACGCTTCGCGCGACCCATGGCGAGGTCGGCACCGCGCAGCACGTGCTCTGCCAGCTCGGCGGCGGTCGTGCTGAGCGCCACGCCGACACTCACCGTGAGCTTGATCTCTTCACTGCCGACGACGGTGGGCTGCGAGAGAATATCGCGGAACCGTGCCGCCATCTGCTCCGCCACATCGGCGCCTTCGACGCGTTCGACCAGCACCGCGAACTCGTCTCCGCCGAGCCGCGCGACGCAGGCGTGCGCTCCAGCGGCCTGTCGGAGTCGCTTGCCGATCGACGCCAGCAACAGGTCGCCTACCTGGTGACCAAAGCGGTCGTTCACCGTGCGAAAGTCGTTGATGTCGAGAAAGAACACCGCGACCAGATCTTCGGGCGGCACCTTGAGAGTGTTCGGCGAATCGCCGTTGCCATGGCGCATCGAGAGTGACGGACGCTCCAGCGCGAAGCGGAGACGGTCGAGCAGGATGGCGCGATTGGCGAGGCCCGTGAGTGCGTCGTGGTTGCTGTAGAAGCCCATGCGCCGCTCATTGGCCTCGTGCTCCGCGAGGGAGTGTCGAAGCTCCCAGTCGGAGGCGGCAGTGCTCGCGAACTGCTCGAGCATGGACTGATCGTCTTCGCTCCAGAGCGTGGGCTCCGAGTCCGCGGCGCAGAACACTCCGATGATCTCGCCCGCGCTCCCGCGAATCGGAACACCGAGGAGTGAGCGGATTCCCAGCTCGCGGGCGATGAATTCCTCGGGCGTGCCAGCCGGCTGACCGGTGTCGCGGAGGACGACGGGTCCGGCGTGAACGCGTTCACCGATGCCTGAGCGCCAGAAGGCGCCGGAGTCATGCGAGACCCACGCTGGGAGGTCGGTGCCCGCGCCGAATGCGCGTCTGTCGTCGCCGGCGAGGATGATGAAGGCGAACGGCGCACGAACGGCGGACGCGGCGAGCGCGACTAGGCGCTCCATAGCCGCGGCGAGAGGTCCGTGGACAGGAAGTGCGGTGCCGTTGGGGTCATCGTGCTCTGGGGGGCGCACCAGCGGCGGCGCGTCGGGAGAGTGCGAGGTCATCGTGATCAGACGACTTCCGGGGGCGTGAATTGTAACCGCCTGGACGTCGTTGTACGGAGCCGGTCACTGCCGACGCGGGACAGTTACGGAGCGAGAAGATCTGCCCAACGCAGGTCCAGTGTCAGCGCGCCGTTTCTCACGCGAACGAGGCCACCTCCGCGACCAATGCGGTCGCCTCGCTGAAAACTGATCGGCCCAGTAACCCCTTCCACAACAAGGCCAGGCGCTGCGAGCGCATCCCTGACGCCCGTGCGGGTGGTCCCTCCACGACGAATTGCTTCGAGCACGGTCAACGCAGCATCATGACCGAGCGCGGAGACAGCATCCGGCTCATGTCCGTAGCGTGTTGTGAACGTGTGACGGAATTTCCTCGCCGCGATTTGCGTGTCGGCTGGCGAAAACACTGACGGCCATTCGAGACCGTCTGCCGCCGGATCACTGGCGAGCGTCGCCGTCCATCCGTCGCCGCC
>JBDUCR010000068.1:0-5376 GCA_040003345.1 bacterium | reverse complement strand
AGCAGCCGACTCGCGAGTCTCACGCGAGTCGGCTCTGCGGTGCGCGAATACGGTAGCCGAAACCGCGCACCGTCTCGATGAGATCACCTGCGACGCCGAGCTTCGCCCGGAGCCGCTGGACATGCATGTCCACCGTGCGTGTCTGAATGTCCGGCGCGGCCTCCCACACCGTCTGCAGCAGATGCGCGCGCGCCTGCACACGCCCGCGTCGCTCGGCGAGCGTCAACAACAACTTGAACTCAGTGGGCGTGAGCTCGATCGGCTCGCCATCGACGTGCACGAGATGTGCGGCGCAGTCAATGACCAATGGGCCAATCTGGATCTTGTCGGTACCACTCACACCGCTCGCGCCGACGCGGCGCAGAATTGCACCGATGCGAAGCACGAGCTCCTGCGGGCTGAACGGCTTCGTGAGATAATCGTCGGCTCCGAGCGCGAGGCCCTGAATGCGATCCTGCTCCTCGCGTCGCGCGGTGAGCATGAGCACGGCGATGTCGCGCGTTGCGTCGCTCGCGCGAAGTTGCTCGAGCACATCGTATCCGCTCATGCCGGGCAGCATCAGGTCGAGCACAATGAGGGCCGGACGTTCGCGTCGCGCGGCGTCGAGCGCTTCGGTGCCCGAGCTTGCGGTGGAGACGCGATAGCTCGCTTTTGCGAGATGATATGCGACGAGCGCGACGATGTCGGCTTCGTCGTCGACGACGAGAATGCGCTCGCCGGTGGTGGGTGGCGCGACGCTGGTCATGATGCGCCTGCCTGAATGCGCCGCGAGATCTTCGCCACGATCATCTCGATGGCTACGGGATTATGTCCGCCTCTCGGCACGATTACGTCTGCGTATCGTTTGCTCGGTTCCACGAATTCCAGGTGCATCGGTTGGACGGTGGAAAGGTATTGATCGAGGATTTCGGAGAGTGGCCTGCCGCGCTTCGCCATGTCGCGGCGAATGCGTCGAATGAGTCGGACGTCTGCGTCGGCATCGACGAACACCTTGACGTCGCACAGCTCGCGGACCCGCGCGTCCACGAAGAGCAGAATGCCATCGATGACAACGACGTCGGCGGGAGGAATGCGCACTGTGTCGTCGCTGCGCGCGTGATTCACGAAGTCGTACACCGGCTTGTCGACCGCCTCGCCGCCCGCGAGCTGCGCGAGCTGGCTGACGAGATGGTCCCAGTCGAAGGCATTCGGATGGTCCCAGTTGACCTTCTTACGTTCCTCGAGCGAGAGATGCCCGTGATCGAGGTAATACGCATCCATGTCGATGAACGCGACCGAAGCGTCACCGAGCGCAGCTGCGACGTTACGCGCCACTGTGCTCTTGCCCGATCCCGTTCCTCCAGCAACGCCGATGATCAGCGGCTTCATTGAATCGCCCTTCGCGGCGTATCGAGGGTGCAGGAAAGGTCGCGTATGCGCGGCCTGAGCCAGAGGGGCACTATGTCACGGTCGTGTATAATGCGAGCTCGGGCGCGCCTCTGGATGAACTGAAGTGTGTCGGGGAAGGGAAGATGCGTCAACCGAGCTTGTCCTCCCCGTGCGCGACGCCGCCCGCTAGCTTTTCCCCATGCGGATTCAGTCATGCGTCGCCGCCACAGCACTTGCTGTCGCGGCTGGTTGTGTACCACCCTCTTCCACTACGGGCGCGGGCCCAAATGCCTACGACCTGGTGGTGGCCGGTACGACCGATGTTCATGGCCGCGTCCGCGGCTGGAACTATGAGTCGAACCGGCCTGACACGTTGCGCGGACTCACGCGCGCCGCGACCATCGTCGACTCGCTGCGACAGTCCGCTCCCGATCGCGTCATCCTGATCGACGCCGGCGATCTGCTGCAGGGGAACTCGCTGACCTACGTGGCAGCGCGCGCGGCACCGGCCGCAGCGTTGCACCCGGTCATCGCCGCGATGAACGCAATGAAGTACGACGCGGCCGCCATCGGGAATCACGAGTTCAACTATGGCGTGCCCTTTCTCGACAAGAGCATTCACCAGGCGAGCTTCCCCTTTCTCGCCACGAACGCGGTACATCCCGACGGATCGCATGCGTACTCGAGCTGGACAATCGTGCAGCGCGGTCCAGTGCGAGTGGGCATCGTCGGTGCAACGACACCAGGCTCGAATGTCTGGGATCGCGATAACCTGAAGGATCGTCTCGTCATTCAGGACATCGTGCCCGCCGTGCGCGCCGCCGTCGCTGACGTGCGCGCAGCTGGCGCCGAGATTGTGATCGTGACGATGCACTCCGGTCTCGATGGTGAGTCGAGCTACGACACCGTAACCACGAAGACGCCGAGCGAGAACGTTGCGGCGCGTGTTGCGCGTGAAGTGCCCGGCGTCGACATGATCATGTTCGGCCACTCGCATCAGGAAGTTGGCGACACGACCATCAACGGCGTGCTGCTCATGCAGCCGAAGAACTGGGCGACGAGCGTCGGCGTTGCGCATCTCACGCTCGCGAAGCAGAACGGCCACTGGGTGGTCGCGGCCAAGGACTCACGTGTCATTCAGAGCGCAGGCCATCGCGAGAATCCACTCGTGGTCGCAGCCACCGACTCGGCGCATCGCGCCACGATCAAATGGGTGACTGCTCCGATCGGCGCGACACCGGTCGCGTGGCGTGCTGATTCGGCGCGCGTCGTCGATACGCCGCTGATCGACTTTATTCTCGAAGTGGAACGTCGCGCTGCGGGTAGTGATCTCGCGTCCACCGCGGCGTTCTCGCTCGATGCGTCAATCGACTCCGGGGCGATCACAGCGGCGCGACTGCAGGCCCTCTATCCCTACGACAACACACTACGCGCGATTCGCATCACCGGCCAGCAGCTGCGCGACTATCTCGAGCAGAGCGCGCGATACTTTCGCACGGGGGCCGACGGCAGCATCAGCATCGATCCGTCAATTCCCGGCTTCAACTTCGACATCGTGTCGGGTGCGGACTACACGCTCGACGTCTCGCGCCCAGCGGGACAGCGGGTCACGCGACTCGAGGTGAAAGGAAAGCCGGTGCAGTCGACGGACAGCTTTACCCTGGCGCTCAACAACTACCGGCAGACGGGCGGCGGCGGCTATGCGATGTTGACTGGCGCCCCCGTGGTGTACGACAAGCAGCAGGAAATTCGTCAGCTGCTCCTGGATGAAGTGCGGGGCAAGGGAACCATCGCGCCTGCTGACTACTTCACGCGCAACTGGCACATCGAGCCGACGACGGCAGTACCAACGCTGTTTAGCGCGCTTCATCGCGACAATCGTGAGGATGCGCATGCTGTCGGCACACCGCCGGCGCGCGCTCCGGTGAGCAGGCCGCGTCCCGCGACTCGACTTCGCATCATCGGCACGAACGACTTCCACGGCGCGCTCGAGCCTCGGCCCGATGCAACCGGCAAGCGTCGTGGTGGCGCGGCGTATATCGCCAGCGCCATTCACAATGCTGCGGCGGGCTGCGTTGCACCCGCATGCGAAACGGTCCTGCTCGACGCCGGCGACGAATTTCAGGGTACGCCGGCGTCGAACCTCGCCTTCGGAAGGCCAGTGGTCGCGATGTTCAACGAGCTTGGGCTGGCGGCTGGCGCCGTTGGCAATCACGAGTTCGACTGGGGGCAGGACACGCTGCGCGCTCGCATGCACGACGCCCACTACGCGATGCTCGCAGCGAACGTGCGCTATGCAGACGGACGTGACGTCCCCTGGATTCGCGATGACACGTTGATCACGCGCGGTGCGCTCAAGGTTGGCGTAATCGGACTTGCAACGCCGTTGACGCCGAGCACGACGCGTGCATCGAACGTCGCGGACCTGCGTTTCCTGCCGCAGGCGCCGATCGTGGACAGCCTCGCCAAGCGACTGCGCGCTCGCGGCGCAGACTATGTGATCGTCATCGCCCACGATGGTGCGTTCTGCGATCGCGATGGCGCAACGAGCTGCCGGGGCGAGATCATCGATCTAGCGCGTGCGGTGAAGGAGCCGATCGATGCTATCGTGAGCGGCCACACACACTCGCTCGTGGACGCGACGATCAACGGCATTCCGGTCGTGCAAGCGCGATCGAGCGGCACGGCGATCGACGTCATCGATCTGGGGCCCGACGGCAGCACGCACAGCGTTCGTGATGTGCTCACGGATTCGCTGCGCGCCGATCCGGCCATTGCCGCCATCGTCGCCGACGCGGTGAAGGCGGTTGCGGCGTTAGTCGAGAGACCCGTCGCGACCATCGCCACCGACCTCACGCGCGATGGTCCGCAATATCCGCTCGGCAACCTCATCGCCGACGCAATGCGTGCGAGTGCAAAGGGCGACGTCGCCGTGATGAATAACGGCGGTATTCGCGCCAATCTGCGCGCCGGCACTGCAACGTACGGCGCGCTCTTCGAGATTCAGCCATTCGCGAATATTCTCTATCGTCTGACCGTGACCGGCAAGACGCTCCGCGATTATCTCGAGAAGCTCGTCGCGAAGCGACCCAATGTGCACGTCAGTGGTGTCGCGGTCACCTACGATTCCACACGCGCTCCTGGCGCACGAATCGTGACGGCGAAGTTGTCGAGTGGCAAAGAGCTTCGCGACGATGGACGGTACGCGCTCATCCTGAACGATTTTCTCGCCACCGGCGGCGAAGGTCTGGGCGTTACGAACGGCGCGATCAAGACGGAAGTTCTTCCCACGATCGATCTCGATGCGTTGATCGAGTATCTGCGCGCGCAACCGCAGCCGGTGCGCGGGCCAAGTGATTCCCGACTCATCGTCGTCCCTCCTGCCCGATGACCGACACAGTGCGAGTCTTCGTCAACGGCCGCGGCCTCGACGCCCCCGCCGGTGGTACTGCGCTCGACGCAGTTGCCGTACACTCCGCTGCCGACGCGACGGCGGTGCGCGATGGTGCGCTCGTCGTCACCGACAGCCGAGGATTACCTGTTCCTGCCGACACCCCGCTGTTCAACGGCGCGTTGTTCCGGCTCATTCCAAACCGGGCGCGCGATGTCGCGGATCCGGCGACGCAGTTCGATAGCTGATGCCGCTTCCTGCTCTTACACGTGATCTGCTCTGCCGTCTGCCCAAGGCTGAGCTGCACTGCCATCTCGACGGCTCCGTTCGTCCGCAGACCATGCTCGACCTGGGCGTCGAGCTCGACAAGCCGATGCCTGCCCCTGACGCCGAGTCGTTGCGCGAGTACATGGTGGTGGACGACGCGCGCGACCTCGAGGAATACCTGGAACGCTTTGCGATCACGCTGTCTGTCATGCAGACGGAGGCCGCACTCGAGCGCATCGCATACGAGCTCGCTGAAGATGCATCGCGCGACGGTGTGCGCTACATCGAAGTGCGTTATGCGCCGGTGCTGAATGTTCGCGAAGGACTGTCGCTCGAGCAGGCCGTCGAGG
>JBDUCR010000085.1:0-5393 GCA_040003345.1 bacterium | reverse complement strand
TCCGCTGATGTCACATGTCCGCCGTCCGCCTCTGATTTCCCATCGCCGCCGGCGCGCGCTTGGGCGCGCAGGGCTCAGCGTGGCCGCTGACTTCTGAGATCCGACATCCGACATCCGATATCCGGCCGCCCCTATATGACTTTCGTCTTCACTCGTCCATCTTCATCGCCATGCGCTCCCCAATTGCCTTGAGCTGGAGTGGAGGAAAGGACTCCGCACTCGCGCTGCACTGGTTGCGCGAAGGGACTGAGTTTGACGTCCAGGTCCTGCTGACGAGCGTCACCGCCGAATACGATCGCATCAGCATTCACGGCGTGCGTCGCGCACTGCTCGAGCAACAGGCTGCGGCACTCGGCCTTCCACTGATCGAAGTTCGTCTCGAGCCGCGCAGCTCCAACGAGCAGTACGAAGCTGCATTTCGTGCTGCACTTGTAGTGCTGTCCGAACGGCATCCCGCTGTCACACGAATCGCATTCGGTGACCTGTACTTGCGAGACGTCCGCGCGTACCGCGACAGCCTGTTGGCCGGCACCGGATTCTCCGGACTGTACCCACTCTGGGATCAACCCACATCCGAGCTGGCGGAACGATTCATCGACGACGGCTTCGCGGCGACGCTCGTCTGTGTGGACAACACGCAGCTCGCGTCGTCATTCGCCGGCCGTCGCTTCGATCGGGCGCTGCTTGCCGCTCTGCCATCGGGCGCCGACCCGTGCGGCGAGAACGGCGAGTTCCACACCTTCGTGCACGACGGTCCGATTTTCTCCGCACCGATCATCGTGTCGGCGGGTGAGACCATCGTCCGCGACGAGCGATTCACGTATCATGACCTCGTGCCGGAATGAGCGAAGGAGGATAGACTCCGCGTCATGTCCGACTCACTCGATGTTCTACTCGACCTGCTCGACCTCGAGCCACTCGAGGTCAACATCTACCGCGGCCAGAACAGAGACCTTGGCACCGGTCGCGTGTTCGGCGGTCAGGTGTTTGCGCAGGCACTCGTCGCCGCGCGACGCACAGTCGCCGACGATCGCGAAGCACACTCGGCCCATGGCTACTTCATTCTGCCTGGTGATCTCGCCGCGCCCATCGTCTACTTCGTCGACCGGCTTCGCGATGGGTCGAGTTTTACCACCCGTCGAGTGACAGCGATTCAGCATGGACAGGCGATCTTCAATCTCTCGGCGTCGTTTCACATCGCGGAGCACGGCTTCGAGCATCAGTCGAGCATGGCGGATGTCCCCGCTCCAGAGACGCTAACGCCGGAGCTCAAGCTCATTCGCGACATGGCGGATCGGCTGCCGGACGCGCTGCGCTCCGTCCTGACCCGTGAGCGTCCGATCGACATTCGGCCGATCGATCCGGTCGATCCGCAACAAGCTGAGAAGGGCGCGCCGATTCGGCGTGCGTGGTTCCGGACGATGGACAAGCTTCCTGACGAGCCGTGGATTCATCAGGCGGTGCTCGCGTATGCGTCGGACTACGGGTTGCTGCTCACCGCGCTCAAGCCACACGGCGTTCCGTATCGTGCGCCGGGCCTGCAGCTCGCGTCGCTCGATCATTCGGTGTGGATGCATCGTCCCTTTCGTGCCGACGAGTGGTTGCTCTATTCGACGGACAGTCCGGTGACGTGGGGTGCGCGAGGCTTCGTGCGTGGGACGATTCATTCGCAGTCCGGCGAGCTCGTTGCGTCGGTGGCGCAGGAAGGATTGATCCGTATGCGGTCGACGACGAAGTCGTAGAGAATGCGCCTATGGGACGGCCATTGCGCGAACCGGATGGGTCGCTCGCTCTTGGCAGCTGCGTTGCTCGTGACATTCGATATTCACGTCGCGGCCGCGCAACACGCGAATGATCCGTGGCGTGACACGTCGCCACATCGCGTTGGCTTTGTTGGTCCAGTCGGGCATCGCATCCAGTATCTGGACTGGGGCGGACACGGCGCGACGCTGGTGTTGTTGCACGGATGGACGTTGGGGCGAGCCTAGCGCGATACGGTCGGTCATAATGCCCCTCAGTGTCCGGTTATCATGTCCGTTGCAAGCGGGGTGAACAAATGGTAGGCTGCCGCGTAGAACTTCCTGCGATATCGACGTAGGTCCTTGCGACGCCGCGAGACCCGTCCCGTTAACACCCGCTCGCTTCGCGCGATCCACCTCCCCATCGCGCCTTCGGTACCCGCTCTTCCCCCAGTCCTCCCTGCCGTGATCGCTCGCGCACAGTGGTCCTCTGCGCGGGGCGGCTCGCTCACACCCGACATCCCGATGCTCGAATGACACCGCAACTCAATCCTCAACGATCGACGCGCTCTTTGCGCTCATTATGGTCGTTGCTCCACCGACGTAAACCGGTCGCGATTGGCTTGGTCCTTGGATGCCTCACTCTCGTAGTGGTCGCCTGTCACGACAATGCTGTACAGCCATCCCGCATGCTTCCTACAGGCGGCCTGCGCTCTTCCGCAGCGGATGCAGGCGAGATGGCGCCGCCCGATGCGAACGTGACCGTAGCGTTAGGTGGACACGTGGTGCTCGGACACTATCCGCAGCGTACAAAGGTCGTCGCGACCATTAGCGGATCGTCCACGATCAATGACGGGCTCATCTCGTCTACTGCAACGCTCGAAGGGGCGCTCAGCGGCGCGGGAGGCGAAGTCTCGCTCAACAGCGACATTCAGGGCCTCAGCGCCGGACACACTGTCGCAGCCTCGATCACCGATACAATCGACGTGCAAGGGGATGTCATTCTTGGGCAACGGGGGCAAACGATCTTCGTCGGTGACGATGGCCGCCCTTGGACGATGACCGGCTCCGCGACCGCCAGTGTGACGCGCGTTGACGCGAAGCTCGGCATCGGCGTGCAGTTCAGAGATACGTACACGACGGATTCGACGAGGGAGTTCCCGGGCTACTCGATTCGCCTGATGGCCCGATCCGTTGGTGGCCAGACGCTCGCCGCAGCGGATCCCGCATCGTGGATGTTCGTGCCGGACGATCACTCTCTCGCGACGCCGGCGTGTGACGCGGTCACGCGCACGTGGTGTGACTTTACTCCGACGAAGTCGGGCAGTGTTACGATGATCGGCTACGCAAACTCGGGTCCGCCCGTGCCAGCGCGCATACACATCAATGTGGTAGGCACCAAAGAACTAACCGTTGTGTGCATGCCAACAGCTCCCGTGCGAGAGGGTGACGTGCATTGCCACGTGCGACTCAGTGACGGCAGCGAATTCACCCTGAAACGGTTACGCAGTACCGACGCGAAACTTGGCGATCTCATTGCACAGGAGATCTTTGACCTGACCACATCCGACTACGATTGGCACGGTCAGGCGGGAACTGCAACCAACGTTGAAGCGGTGGCTCTTGTCGATGGAACTGAGACGACAGCCAATGGTAGCTTTACTATCACGCCGCGCATTTTTCTTGATGCCATCCAACCTAACTCTCCACCGCCGATATTCGCTCACGGTCAGCCATTCCTGCTAGATGACTATCCAGGCATGGTGAAGACTCCTACTGGCGCGACACTTCTGGAGGGCGGCTTGGGTCGGACCCTTCATATGTATCCTGACTATGATTATTTGAAAATTTCATCTGGCCCGAACAAGAACATCGTGGGCGTCAAGAACTTTCGATGGGTTGACCCAAGACCGCCCGGGTCACCGACTCAAGTCGCGGCTGGGATGTACCTGACTGCGGCACTGTTTGCTGGTGACCCGTTCTACCAGAAGCAAGACGGAAAAAACGGGGTATGTTCGAGTGCGGATATGGACGGTCTTCGCAACGATATTAACACGCACGAACTCCGCCACTATGGTGCTGCGATTCAGTTGCGACAACAGATGCGCCTCCACGAGTTGTATGAGGCCGTGTATGCGATTGCACCCCAAGGCATGACGCTAGAATTCAAGGTGGAGCTCAATCAGCCTGTGATATTCTACCTGAAAGGAATCACGCAACTTGACGCCGCGATTGACGGGAATCCAGCAACCGCTGCGAAGTCATCACTCTCTTGCGAACTGAGGTTTTAGTGCGATATCGAATGATATGCCTTCTCGCGTTGGGGGCGCTCGCGCTGGCCGCGAAGCCGTCTGTAGCGCAGGGGTCGAGTGCGGGGCTGAGCGGCAACTGCACGGCGGCAATTCACCAAGTCGCCCAGCAGGGTGTTTCGAATGTCCAGAGTGCTGTCCTATCTGTCCTGCCCTACTGTGGGAAGGCTGGAGCCACCGTGACGGCGACGTCCATTACGATCAGTCGTCATAGTTCGGACACGTTGATGCTCACGCGCCTCTACCGCGCAGTCGACAGGTGGCGAGATGCGGTGGTGATGAAGGCGGCGCTCGACGTCACTAGTGATGGTGGTGCCACCGTTCCAGCGCGCGTGTACGCGCTGCGGCACCTCATCCAGCTCGTCAATCCCGGACAGTACTTTGGCTACGGAAACCTCATCGTGGGCGACGTAGATGGTCAGGGTGCAAACTCCAACACGATCACGCGGGGCTGTCACCGGATGCTTGCGTCGGGGCGGGCCGATGTCTCGGCCACCCCATTGGTGAGTGACTACGAGCAGCGCATTCGCGCGCTCGCTACAAATCTTGCCGGCTCAAGCAGCGCCCCAATTGCTCTTCGAAATGCCGCAGCATGCTTGGATAACTAAGTCCTGCCCTCCAAAACGTACGAGCAAATCTGGGTGTTCTCAAACGCGAACGTTTCATCTCAAGATAGTGGCTACGGGAATGGCGAGTGGCTCGGTGCAGTTTCGCCGGGCCTCTTGTCATCCGTAAGGTTGTCACATGCGTGTCGATCGATGGGCAACCGGCGCGCGATGCAGGTTTGTAGTAAAGAAAGTTCCGTCGGCCGCATCGATGAAAGCGCACGCCGATTGCCTCGGGAAGCGCTGTTGTGATCGCGGCCATGATATGGCCGTAGAGGGTTGTCTCGCCTGATACGGGTCGGCGATTCCGATCTGATCCCGGCCGCGCGCATTGGCGGCGCAGATCCGGTTGCCTTTGCCGTGCACGGTGATCGCGCCGGACCGCCTCGTGCGTCGCAGCCCATCTGCATACACGCGTCGTTTGCCGGACACTCGTTCGCCGGTTGGATTCTCACGCACATGGCGACGCGATATCCGTCGCGCATCGACAAGCTGATCTATCTCGACGCTGCGTTCGACGTGCGCGCGTCGGACAGCATCGTCGCTCGACGTCCCGCAAAGCGTCCGGCACTCGTGGATGTTCAGACGAAGGACGACGTGATTCGCTGGTTGCGGCGTGATTTCTTCGGCATGTGGTCACCGGCGCTCGAGGCGGAGTATCGAAATCGGAGCGTGGACGAGGACGCGCGAGGTGTGCTGCTCGCGCCCATTGTCGCCGATGCGATGCGTGCACCGGAAGA
>JBDUCR010000291.1:0-18323 GCA_040003345.1 bacterium | reverse complement strand
ATCGCTCTTCCCTCTCCGCCTGGCGCGGGACGCTTGACATTGTCACCGGAAAATTGCATCACCGCGCTGAATGTCGTATCACCGACGCGCGAGCTGTCGATCACGATCCGCAGCGAGGCATTTACGTCGGTGTCGGGAACGCGAGGTCCGCCCATCCGCCATCCAGATCCCGGCGGAAGATCGACCGCCATTCCGAGTCGCTTGGCCTCAGTGATGGTGTGCCGCAGCAACGCGACCCAGCGCGTCGAGAGATACGGCACGTACGCAGCTTCGGCTCCGCGCGCACCATATATCGACGTCACTTCGACGCCGCCGAAACCTGCGCGCGAGAGTTCTTGCAGCTGTCGCGTAATGCCGACGCTGTCGACAGCGCTGCCGAGCCACCACCATCGCGTCCACGGTTTGGCGTTGCGCGTCGGCGCCGGCCAGGTGGGCACGGATGCCTGCGCGGCGGCGCGCTGCGCACCGGAGGATAGCACGCCACCGAGTAGCAGCCCCGCGCTCACAAGACGCAGACGCAATGCGCTCAAAAGTCGAACCGGTCAATGTTCGACTTGTTGAAGATGAACGGCGCGCCAAGGCGCACTTCATCTCCAACCACGATCACCTTCCCGAGACGACCGCTGTCGAGCGTCGTCGCACCCGGTCGCAACTCGCCATTGCTCACTGCCTGCGCAGTGCGCACAGCGAGCGCACCGAGATCCATCGTGTTCCAGAGCACGATGCTCTCGATGATCCCCGACTTGATGTAGCTCCGACACATGTTGGGCAGCGAGAGTCCCGTCACTTTCACGTCGGTACGTCCCGATTGCTTCACCGCTTCCGCCGCACCTGGCACGGCGGGTGCCGCAATGGCCATGATGAGCGTGACTTTTGGATGGATCTTGAGCACCGTCTGCGTTTCGGCGAACGCGCGGTCGCGATCTCCCTCGCTCGGCTGGATCGCCACCAGGGTCATCTGCGGATATTTCTGGGCGAGCCGCTCCTTGATGTATTTGATCCACTCGTTCTGGTTTGCCGCACTCAGGCTCGCCGTGATGATCGCGAGCTCCCCCTTCCCTCCCATGATGCGCGCGGCTTCGTCAGTGAGTGTGTAGCCGATGCCCTGTGGCGTCGCCTGATTCACGAAGTAGTCGCGCGCGTTCTTGTCCGCATCGGCGTCCCACGTCACGACTTTTATGCCGTGGTCGCGCGCTTTGCGCAGAACGGTAGAGATGGCCGCCTTGTTCTCGACGCTCACGGCAATCGCGTCAACGCCGCGCGTGATCCACGCCTCGACAAGCTCGTTCTGCTTGGCGGCATCGAGATCCGTCGGGCCGTCCCACAGCAAGTCTACGCCGAGCGCGTTCGCCGCTGAATCAGCGCCACGACGCGCGCTGATGAAGTAGGGATCGCCCTTTGCCTTAGGCATCAACGCGATTACCAAACGCCGTGTCGCCGGCGTCGACGCGAGCGCGTGCGTCGCCGTGCCTGGCGTTGGCGTCATGGCGCGGAGCTCTTGTCGCATGGAGCCGACGAGCACCCAGTTGCTGATCGCAACGATGAGCGCTCCCGCGAGAATGACGGTGCTGAGAATGACCACCTGTGAGTTCCGCACTTCACGCTCCTCGTTATCGCTCGACATGACAGGCGACTGCGCGCCCCCTCGGCGCGACAGCAGGTCTACTCCGATGGTGCCGATGAGAAGCACACCGGTAAGGATGCCGGCCAACTCGGCCGGTTGACCGCTCAGCCGAAGTCCATTTTGCAACAGTACGATGCTGAACAATCCGAGCGTCGTGCCAAGAATCGTTCCTCGTCCGCCGAAAATGGATGCGCCGCCGAGCACGACGGCCGTAATCGCCACGAGCTCGTAACCGGTGCCTGCGTCGGATTTCGCTTGGCCGAGGTGTGCGACGTAGATGATTGCTGCGACGCTCGCTGCGAGACCCGAGAGTACGTAGACAGTCGCAAGACGCCGGCTCACCGGAATGCCCGCGTATCGGGCACCTTCGCGCGAGTGACCGATCGCGTAAAGGGTGCGGCCGGTAGTCGTGCGATGCAGCCACCATGCGGCCGCAGCGGCGGAGGCAACGAACACGAACAATTGCGTCGGCACGACGCCGCCGATGTAGCCCTGACCCAGGTGCAGAAACGACGAGGGGAATCCTGTATAGCTCTCGACGCCGCGCGTGAGACCTTCGGCGATGCCGCGAAAGAGCGACAGTGTGCCGAGGGTAACGATGAGCGGAGGAAATCTCAGCTGCGCGATCAGAACGGCGTTCACCCCGCCTCCGAGAACGCCGCAGAACAATGACGCCAGAATGGCAACCGGCAGCGCAACGTGCGCGTCGCGCCATAGATAGCCAAAGAGCACCGCGGCAAGCCCCATCATCGAACCGACGGAGAGATCGATGCCGCCCGTCACGATGATTGGAGTCATTGCGAGTGCGAGCAAGCCGATCTCCACACTCAGCCGCGTGATCTCGAACGCATTCGCCGCTGTCGCGAAGTTGTGACCTACCGCCGAGAAGATCGCACACTCAATCGCGATCACGCCAAGCAGCACCCATTCGTTGTTGGGGAAGATGCGCCGGATAAGCGTCTCGCGATCGTCAGCGACGGGCAACTGACGCTCCTGCGAACGTGGGGCCGTGATGCTCCCAGCGCGCGATGAGTGTATCACACAGGAGCGCAGCTAGAATGATGAGGCCCTGAATCGCCTTACCCCAGAACGGGCTGATGCCGACGTACGACATCGCGGTTCCGATCACTCCGAGCAGCGCGACGCCAATGAGCGTACCGGCGATTGTTCCGCGTCCACCGGTGATGACCGTTCCGCCCACCACCACCGCAGCGATTGCCTGTAGCTCGAGTCCCGTGCCCGCGTTGCTTGGCACCGTGGTGAAGCGCACTGCGTTCAATGCGGCGGCCAGTCCGACGAGGGCACCCATTGTCGAAAAGACGCCGACGATCACCACAGGCGGCTCGATGGCGGCGAGTCGTGCTGCCTCCGCATCAGAACCTACCGCGTACACCGAGCGGCCAATGCGCAGGTGCTTAAGACCCCACGCGAGTACGAGCGCTGTCATGAGCGCGACGAGCGCGAGTACCCATTGGGCTACAGCGGGCGCGAGTCCGAACCATTGGAAGTTTGCCGGAAGCTCCTGCACCCACGCGCCCTGAGTCGTCCATCGAAGTGCGTCGCGCCATGCAACGAGCATCGCGAGCGTCACGATGATTGATGGAAGTCCGACTCTTCCGATCAGCACTCCGTTGAACGCGCCCATCGCAGCGCCGCATGCGGTGGCGGCAATCGGCACCAGCGCAATTGGAAGACCTGCCTTCGCCAGGAGGCCTGCAACGACGCTACACACGGCGAACTGTGAGCCCACCGAGATGTCGATTTCGCCCGCAATGATCACGAGCGTCATTCCAAGCGCGACGAGCACCACGGGCACGTTGTTCAACACGAGATCGCGCAGGTTGCCGGCGGCAAAGAACGTCGGCGCCACCGTCGCGACGAGCAGCAGCAGTACAACAAGCGCTATGCTCGGCGGCAACTCGCGCTTGCGGTGGCGCAACAGCCTCGTGAATGACCTCATGACTCTACCATCGCCGGCAGCGCCAACGCCGCGAATTCACTGGTGCTCTGACCGAGCGCTCTCGCGAGCAAGCGTTCCTGCGTGGCCGCTGCGCGATCCATTTCGCTCACGATCGTTCCACCATGCATGACGACGATCCGATCGCTCATGCCGAGCACTTCCGGCAACTCCGACGAGATCATCAGGATGGCGGCACCCTGCGACGCCAGTTCCATCATCAACTCGTGGATCTCTGCCTTTGCGCCAACGTCGATGCCCTGCGTCGGCTCGTCGAGGATCAGCACGGTGGGCTTCGTCACGAGCCACCGCCCGAGAGCCACCTTCTGTTGATTGCCGCCTGAAAGCGCCGCGACGTGCGTGCGGATGGATGGCGTCTTGACGCCCAGTCGCTTCGTCGTGTCGGTTGCGAGTTGCCGCTCGCGACGGAAGTCGAGCGCGCCGAATCGCGACAGGTTGTCGAGCGCGGCAAGGGTCACGTTCTCGCTCACCGCCATGTCGAGTACGACGCCATGACGTCGCCGATCTTCCGGTACGTAGGCGATGCCATTGGCGATCGCGTCCGCCGGCCGCGCGATGTGAACCGCGCGACCATGAAGCATGATCGTACCGCTGTCCGCAGGCGTCAGTCCGAAGATCGTTCGCGCAAGTTCAGAGCGACCAGCGCCGATGAGGCCAGTGATTCCGACAATTTCGCCGGCGCGCACCGTGAGATCGATGTCGTGCACTCCTGACGCACTGCATCCCAACTTGCGGAGCGTCAGAACGGTGCCGCCAAGCGGTACAACGCGCTTCGGAAATACCGCCGATAGCTCTCGGCCCACCATGAGGTGAATGAGACGCTCGCGCGTGACTGACGCCATGTCATGCGTGGCGATCGTGCGGCCGTCGCGCAGCACAGTGACACGATCGGCGATGTGTGCGAGCTCCTCGAGTCTGTGCGAGATGTAGATCATCGCGACGCCGTTCTCACGGAGCTCACGAAGTACGCGAAACAGATTCTCGGCGTCCTCGTCGGGCAGTGACGCCGTTGGCTCATCGAGAATCAGGACACGAGCGTCCGCACCGATTGCGCGTGCGATCTCCACAAGCTGTTGCTGCGGCATGCTGAGATCGGCGGCGTCAGTATCGGGATCGATGCGAGCGCCAACGCGCGACAGCAATTCCGTCGCACGCGCGCGACGCGCTCGCCAGTCCACGCGACCCCACCGTCGCGTGCGCTCGACGCCAAGCGCGATGTTCTCGGCCACCGTGAGCTCCGCAAAGAGCGCCGGTTGCTGATAGATCGCGGCGATGCCCCGCTCTTTGGCGATCGCCGGGACAAGCTTCGAAACCGGCGCACCGTCGATCGCGATGACACCGGAGTCAGGTTGCACGGCTCCCGTCAGAATCTTGATGAGCGTGGACTTCCCTGCTCCGTTCTCACCAACGAGCGCGTGAATCTCGCCTGCGTGCAGCTCGAGCGACGCGCACGCGAGCGCCTGCACACCGGCGTACGCTTTCGCGACGTCGATTGCCTGCAGCACGATGCGGTCGGCGCGCGTGTCCATTCGTCAGCGCAGAAATGCTGCGGATTGACCACCGTCCACGTTCACGATCTGACCGGTGGTGCGACTGAAGTCGTTCGTCAGAAATGCCGTGATCGCGCGAACCTGACTGTCCAGTGTCACCGCCGCGCCGGTCAACGTGCGCTTCGCGTAGAACTCGGCGAGTCGATCACGCAGAGTTTCCGTGGTCTCTCCCGCATCGTGTGAAACGTTGTACTTCGCGAGCGATGCGAGCACTCGCTCGCGCGGAAACATCGATGAGCCTTCGATGACCGTCGCGGGCGCGACGCCATTCACGCGCACGAGCGGCGCGAACGCAACCGCGAGCTCACGCACAAGATGATTCGCCGCGGCTTTGCTCGTGTCGTACGCGAAGGAGCCGGCCTTCGGCACGACGCCGTTCACGCTGGTCGTGATAACGAGAGCGCCCTCGAGGCCTTGCTCCTCCCAGATGCGATGCGCTTCGTCCGCGACGAGATATGGTCCCGTCACGTTGATCGCGAATGCCTTCGCCCATTCTTCATCGGCAACGACACCGTTCGCATCGGGATTGGGGTAGTAGCCCGCCGTCACGACGACGCGATCGATTCCGCCGTACGCCATGATTGCCTCCGATAGCGCACGACGGACCGCCGTTCGATCGGTCATGTCGGCTCCGAGTCCGATCACCTGCCCAGCGCCGGAAATTCCCGTTCCGGCCACACCGATGCCCTTGCCGACGCGACTCTCGATGTCCGCGGCCGCGACGATCGCGCTCTGTGCATCGAGATCGACAGCGACCACGCTCGCTCCGTCCGCCACCAGCCGCGACAGCAATGCGCGCCCAATGCCGCTCCCCGCGCCGACGACTATCACCACCTGGCGATCCAGCGGCTTCTCAGCGGGCATTCGCTTGAGCTTCGCTTCCTCGAGCAACCAGTACTCGATGTCGAACGCCTCCTGGCGATCTAGCGCCGTATAGCGACTCACACGTTCGGCACCGCGCATCACGCCGACGGCGGCCGTGTAGAACTCGGCCGTGACGCGACTTTCGGATTTCGACTTACCCCACGCGATCATCCCGACGCCGGGAATGAGAATCACGCTTGGCGACGACACGCGAATGGCGGGAGAGTCGACGCGTTTGCACGCGTCGTAGTACGACGCATAGTCGGCGCGATATTGCGCGAGGCCCGACTCGAGAATCGTTTTGAGTGCATCGACGTCGGCGCCGAGCGGGCTCCAGTCGGCGTACAACGGCTTGATCTTTGTGCGAAGGAAGTGATCGGGGCAGCTCGTTCCCAGCTCGGCGAGTTGCGGCGCGTCGACGGAGCACACGAACTCCAGCAGTTCATCTCTCATCTCGATCGTGGCGATCTGCCGCTGTTCACGACTCACTTTGCCGCGCAGCCACGGGAGGATCTCGGTGAGTACGCGGCGACGCTCGGATTCGCCAAGTGCCGCGACCCGCGCGCCGCCAAAGTCCGGTTGGTCGTCGGCTCGCGCGTCGAGAAAGCCCTGAGCGCGGCGAATCAGCTCGAGCGTCACCTCATAGCATTCCTTGTCGTCGCTCGCCCAGTTGATGAGGCCGTGCTTGCCGAGTATCACGCCCTTCGCGTGTGGGTGTTCGCGACAGATGCGCTCGAGCGTTAGGCCGAGCTCGAAGCCGGGGCGCTGCCAATCGGTCCAGATCACGTCATCGCCGTACACTTCGCGCGTGAGTGCCGGTCCGTCTGCGGCCGTTGCAATTGCAATCACTGCGACGGGATGCATGTGATCCACGTGCGCATACGGAATGAACGCATGCAACGGCGTATCGATGCTCGGCGCAGTCGGATTGCGATCGAACGTGGTGTGTGGGTACATGCCGACCATCGCGTCTTCCGCGGGGGTCTTGGGGCCACGATCGTCTTTTCGAGCGTAGAGCTCGCGCAGCGAAAGCACTTCATCGAGCGCGAGCGACGCGAAGTTCGCCTTCGTCGCCGTCCTCAGATCGCCGCCTGACCCCTTCACCCACAGCACCCGCGTCACTTTGCCAGAGAGCGGATCAATCGCATCGATCTTGCTCGACGTATTTCCGCCGCCAGTGTTCGTAATGCGCGGATCGGCGCCGAGGATGTTTGAACGATAGATCAGTCGCTCGACGGGATCGAGCCGCGAGGCGACGACGTCGTCCCACCGGCTCGTCAGGTAGTCGTTGGCCTTCGAAGGTGCGTCGACAGAAATATCGAGAGTCATTGCGAGCAGTTCTGAGTCAAAGGGTTCCCGCCGTCGAAGTCGCGCGAGAGGCACCACGCGGAGCGAATTGCCTCAGCTGTGTCGACCGGCGCGCTACGTCGCGCACCGAGAGGCCGCGCGGCAGGTCGCCAAGGGCACGCGCCTGAACGAGCAGATTGCCGAGCACTGTCGCCTCCTCCGGTCCGGCAACGACACGTCGGCCGCATGCGTCGGCGGTGAGCTGATTGAGAAGGTCGTTCCGCGCGCCGCCGCCCACGATATGAACGACGTCAGCGTGCATCGACGCCACCGCATCGAGCTCGTCGAGCGCACGCGCATTGCTCTCCGCGAGACTGTGGAGAATCAGCCGCGCGAGTGCGGCGTTGTTCGGTGGCATCGCGATGCCATTGTCTGCACAGGTAGCGTGTACGCGACGCACCATATCGCCACGCGCAGCGAATGCCGGAGCGTTGAGATCGATCGTGTGTGCGACTGGCTCCGCGCGCGCGACTTGCGCGAGCAACGACTCGTACGGTGTGAAGTCGCCGGACTGCTCCCACTCGCGGCGACACTCCTCGAGCACCCACATGCCCGCGCGATTCTTCAGAAAGCGGATCGTGTCATCGAGACCCGCTTCGTTCGTGAAGCCGGCGTCCCGCGCATTGTCCGTGAGTAGCGCCTCCTTACGCTCGATACCGACAAGTGACCATGTGCCCGAGCTGATGAATGCCCATTCACTGTCTGCCTCGGCGGGAACTGCGGCAACCGCCGCGGCGGTGTCGTGCGAGCAGGTCGCGATAACGACAGGTGGCTTCATCGTTGAGCCAGCGACACGCTCGACGCGCAAAGTGCCGAGCACCGCACCTGCGGACACGATGTCCGGCCAGCGTGACGGCTCGTCGCCAATCGCTCCGATGACGTCGCGCGCCCAGTCGCCCGTTCGGATGTCCATGAGCTGCGTCGTGCTGGCCATCGTGGACTCACACACCATGCGACCGCTGAGACGATACAGGAAATAATCAGCGATCATGAGGCGCATCGCCGTGCGCTCCACAATATCCGGCTCATCGTCCATGTCGGCGACGATCTGAGGCAACGTGTTGAACGCGAGGAACTGAATTCCCGTTCGTTCGTACAGCGTCGCGGCCCCACCGGCCTTTTGAATTGCGCTCTGCATCCGCTGCGACGTCCGGGAGTCACGATACGAATATGGATTCCGAAGCCGAATTCCTGCGGCGTTGAGCGGCACGTAGTCTACCGCCCATGAATCGACCGAGATGGAGCGAAGTGCCGGAGCCTCGTGCAAGGCGCGCGCAACGCCGACCTGAATGTCGGACCACAACACATCGACGTCCCAGTACAAGTGTCCCGATGATTCGATGAACGGGGTCGCGAAGCGATGCACTTCGTGCATGCGCATGACGTCGCCATCGAGCGTACCGAGCACCGCTCGACCGCTCGACGCGCCCAGATCGATCGCGAGGTACGAGCGTGAGGAGTCCACTCTCAGCGGCGCTCCGCCGCTTTGCGCGCGCGATAGCCTGACTCGCGGAACGCCAGCACGGGATCGATTGCTGCTCCTTTGCGCCGTCGCGCTTCAGCCACGAGCGGGCGGAGGTCGGCCTCGAACGCCCGCTTCAACTCACGCTCGGCCATCATCACGTCGCCGGTGGATTGATGCTCAGCAAGCGCATCGACATTCACGAGCCACGCCTTCGCGCACGCGAGCTGCAACTGATCCACCGTCTGCAGCATGGCCTCGATGGGATCCTTCAAGTAGTGACTCTGATCGATCATGTAGGCTGGCCTGAAACCAGCCAACGATTCACGCTCGGCCAATACCAGCTCGTGAAAGATCAGAAAGAGCGTGTACGGCGTGATTGAGCCGGCGGTAAGATCGTCGTCGCCGTACTTCGAGTCATTGAAATGGAATCCACCAAGTCTTCCTGCGCCCAACAATCGCGCGACGACGAGTTCGATGTTCGTGTTTGGGAGGTGATGTCCGAGATCGACGAGGCACTGCGCGCGATCACCGATGGACTGCGCAAGCAACAGAGATGATCCCCAGTCCTGCACGACCGTCGAATAGAAGGCGGGCTCGTACGGCTTGTGCTCCGTGAACAGGCGCCAGTGCGCAGGCATCATGTCGTAGACTTCGCGCAGACAATCGCGCACGCGATCAAAACTCTGGCGCAGCGGCGCCTGACCTGGGTAGCTCGTGCCATCGGCGAGCCAGACTGTGATTGCGTCGGCGCCGAGTGCTGTGCCGATGTCGATGACGTGTCGATGGTGTTCAATCGCCTGGCGTCGTACAGCCGCCTGCGGATGACTGAACGAACCGAGCTTGTAGCTGAGCCCCTGTCCCGGCTGATCTTCGAATGTGTTCGAGTTCACCGCATCGAAGCCGAGTCCGAGCGCCCGTGCCTGCGTGCGCAACGCATCGATGTCGCCGGGCTCGTCCCACGGAAAGTGGAGCGAGATACGAGGCGTCGCGCCGGTGAGATCATTGACGATTGCGGCGTCCTCCATCCGCTCGCTCAATGTCCGGGGCTCTCCTTCGAATGCAAAGCGGCCGAACCGCGTGCCGCCTCCGATGAACGCCCACGACGGAGTGGCTACCTCGAATCGGTGCACGGCGGCGATCACGGACTCCGCAGAGTGTCCTTCGCGTTCGAGGCGCGCCGCGAGCTCGGTAAAGTCTCGCTCGTGAGCGCGAACGTCCTTCACGTTGGCGGCAGCTGACTGGTCAGCGCGGTTCCCGAGTGCCATGAAGGAGTGGGGCTGAAGTGACCGCCGCGTTCGTGCACAATTGTGCAGAAACGCGAATCTGTTCAGTATCGGTCGCCAATGCTATGATTCGCCCGCGCGTTCGACAAGGAGGGACATGCGCGAACGTGCAAAGCGAACATTCATACGCTCGACTTGCGAACAGGAATGCTCCGCCGTACTTCGCACTCGGCCATAGAGAAAGCCCGACTTCACCCTGCCAGCAGATCATGATCTTCTCGTCCGGCATTGCCGATCATCGCGATGCGTCGCGTCCCTTTCAGGTGGCGTGACGCTCATGTCGCCTCAACAGAATGAGCCGTTCGACGCAATCGTCGTCGGATCGGGAATAACGGGTGGTTGGGCCGCGAAAGAGCTCACGGAGCACGGGCTTCGTACGCTGCTCATCGAACGTGGGCGCGATGTGGAGCACGGCAAGGACTACATCACCGAGTGGAAGAAGCCGTGGGAGTTCGCGCATCGCGGCAGAGGTGAGCCCGAGGCATACGCGCGCGACTACGCGATCCAGAGCAAGAATTACGCGTTCGGTGAAGCGACCAAACACTTCTTCGTGAAGGACACGGAGCATCCATATCAGACCGACGAGGGAAAACCCTTCCGTTGGATTCGCGGCTTTCAACTTGGTGGACGCAGTCTGATATGGGGCCGCGCGTGCTGGCGCTGGAGTGATCTCGACTTCGAGGCCAACTCGAAGGATGGTCATGGCGTGGACTGGCCGATTCGCTACGCCGACCTCGCGCCATGGTACTCGCACATCGAGAAATTCGTCGGCGTTGCGGGCGAGGAGCGCGGGTTGCCGCACCTGCCTGACGGCGAGTTGTTACCGCCGTGGGAGATGAACTGCGCGGAAAAATTCCTCAAGACAGGAATCGAGAAGTCATATCCCGATCGCTACATGACGATCACGCGCGTCGCGAATCTCACGCGCGCGATCAATGGACGCGGACCGTGTCAGGCACGCGATCAATGCGCGCGCGGCTGCAGCTATAGCGGCTACTTCAGCACGCAGGGGGCCACACTTCCCGCGGCGCGCGCGACCGGCAAGCTCACGCTCGTGACTGATGCGATCGTCGAGAGTGTGCTGTACGATCCCAAGACACAGCGTGCCTCAGGCGTCCGCGTGATCGACGCGAATACCGGCAAGTCGCGCGAGTATCAGGCGCGGATCGTCTTTCTCAACGCGTCCACGTTCGGCACGGCGCAGATACTTCTCAACTCGAAGAGCGATCACTTTCCAAACGGACTCGCGAATTCGAGCGGCGAGGTTGGACACAACATCATGGACCACTTGTCGAAGGCGGGCGCGCGCGCTGTCGTGCCAGGCATGCTGGACCAGTACACCTTCGGCCGGCGTCCCACAGGCACGTACATCCCCCGCTTCCGCAATCTCGGCAAGAAGGACGAGAAGCTCGGCTTCGTGCGTGGCTATGGAATTCAGTCGGGTGGTAGCCGAGCGTCGTGGTTGCGCGGTGGTGCTGAGCCGGGGTTCGGTCCAGAGCTAAAGCAGAGGCTTCGCGAGCCGGGTCCGTGGCGCGTGAGTCTGCAAGGCTATTGCGAATGCCTGCCGCGTCATGAGAACTACATCGACCTTGATCCGGTGTTGAAAGACAAATGGGGAATGCCGATTCCGCGCATTCACGCTGGCTGGAGCGACAACGAGCGTGCGCTTCGCGCTGATATGAAGCAGCAGTCGGCGGAAATGCTCGAGAGAGCGGGCTGCACGGAAGTCGAGACGTATGACGACGACGCACCGATGGGCTTCAGCGTGCACGAGATGGGCACTGCGCGCATGGGTCGCGATCCGAAGACGTCTGTGCTCAACGCGCACAACCAGGCGCACGACGTGAAGAATCTTTTCATCACCGACGGCGCGTGCATGACGAGCAATTCATGCGTGAACCCGTCTGCGACGTACATGGCGCTCACGGCTCGTGCGGTCGACTACGCCGTGAACGAGCTGAACCGACGAAACTTGTAGCCGTATTTTCGTTCGTCCCCTTGTCCCCTCGTCCTCTCATCCCCTCTTCCCACCCATTGCTACTTAGACGTTTAAGTAGCATTCTGAATTAGTCCGTAGCTCGAACAAACCGATCGGAAACTCTCGCACCTCCACTCGGCTCAAGCCCTTCCGACTCATGTCCACGAACCGCCGCACGTTCATCAAGACGTCGTTCCTCGCCGCGGCGGGTGCCGCACTCCCCGCACGCGCGTGGAGCCAGGTGCTCGGCGCAAATGCCGACATTCGCGTCGCCGTTATCGGCCTGAATGGCCGAGGGAAAAATCACCTCAGCAGTCTCGCGAAGATTCCTGGCGTACGAGTCGTCGCGCTCTGCGATGCGGACATGGCGGTGCTCGAGAAAGTGAAGCCGACGGTGAACGGTGGCGACGTGAAGATCTATCAGGACATTCGCGAGCTGCTCGCGTCGCCTGATGTGGATGCCGTCACCATCGCGACGCCGAATCACTGGCACTCGCTCGCCGCAATCTGGGCGCTGCAGGCGGGCAAGGACGTGTATCTCGAGAAACCTGTCTCGCACAACATCTGGGAAGGTCGCCAGCTCGTGAACGCGTCGAAGAAGTATGGACGCGTCATTCAGGCGGGCACACAGATCCGCTCAGGTCAGGGACTACGAGATGCCGTTGCGTTTGTGCAGGCTGGAAACATCGGCAAGATCACCGCGTCGCGCGGCTTCTGTTACAAGCGCCGAGACAGCATTGGCAAGGTGAGTGGTCCGCAGCAGGTGCCTGCGTCGATCAACTACGACATCTGGAGCGGACCCGCACCGCTCGTTCCGCCGATGCGCAACACCAAGAACGGCCCCGTGCACTACGACTGGCACTGGATCTACCTCTACGGAAATGGCGACGTCGGCAACCAGGGCATACACCAGATGGATGTCGCACGCTGGTTCCTCGGCGAGCCTGGTCTTCCGACGCACTCGCTGAGCATCGGCGGACGGCTCGGCTACGTCGACGACGGGCAGACGCCGAACACACAGGTCGTGATTCACGACTACAAGACCGCCCCGCTCATCTTCGAGGTGCGTGGTCTCCCGACGAAGGCGGGCGTCGCGAGTGCCGGTGGCGATCCGCGCGCATTGCAGGGCGCGGGCGGCAATGACATGGACAAATATCGCGGTGTCGACATCGGCAACGTCATCGATTGCGAAGGCGGCAGCGTCATCATCCCGAGCTACACGTCGGCGACGGTTGTGGACAAATCAGGCAAGGTGATCAAGGAGTTCAAGGGCACGGATCGCCACATGGAGAACTTCATCGACGTGGTGCGCAGCAGAAAGACGGCTGATCTCTATGGTCCGATCGAAGAGGGACACGTCTCGAGTGCGCTCTGCCACCTCGGCAACATCTCGCATCGTCTTGGCGCGACGACGCCCGAGGCGCAGCTGCATGAGAAGATCAAGGGCAACACGATGCTGAGTGAGGCGCACGGCCGCATGGTCGAGCACCTGCGTGCGAACAACTGCGACCTTGGCAACACGCCGCTCACTCTGGGAGTGCCGCTGATCGTCGATCCAAAGGCGGAACGTTTCAACGGCCCCGATGCGTCGCGAGCCAACGCGATGCTGACCCGCGATTATCGCGCTCCCTTCACAGTGCCGTCGATCGCCTGAGGTTGAACTGTGCAACGACGGCCTCGACGCAAGCCCTGTGTCGAGGCCGTTTTCACATGTGGAACGCTTCGTAATTCATTCCAATTTTGGCTTGTGAGTCAGGTCGTCACGCGATCTTCGTGAACTTGCTTTTCTCTGCGAGCTCTGCGGCCCTTTCTCTTCCTCTGCTCTCCTCTGCGATAAATGCTGTTGCTGTCGTTCCCGACAGCCACGGCAACTGCATATTTACGCAGAGGATGCAAGGAGAGGAACGCCGAGACCGCAGAGCACGACGCAACCCTTGGCTGCTGGCGGACGTGCTCACCGCTGTTTCCGTGCATTCGGTTGCTGTTTACCGTCGACATGCTCACGTCTCCCGAAATTCACCGAAACGAATTGGCTGGTTGATATTGTCGGGCTCAGTGCCGCACTTTATGGGCACCATGCACCGCCCTACCGCGGCACAACGCCGGCCATTCTGGAACGCGCTCGTCGCCCTCGGCCTGGCGTCGGCGCTTTTGGGATGCGACGGCAGTTCTGGGTCGTCATCTGCCGACACGGCGGCGACCGTTCGATCGACAGCCCGATACAAAGCCGTTGGCGATGAAGGACTCGGCGTCTCGGTCGTCATACTGCTCGACAACTCGGGCTCGATGAAGAACAAGGCACCTGGCGATTCACGTCCAAAGGCGGCGCTGGCAAAGGAGGCCATTCAGCGCACGCTCGACGCAACGGACGCAGCAATTGCCAGGCGTCCCGACTATCCCGTCAAGGTGAGCCTGATACTGTTCTCCGAAGAGCCGCGCACGGTGCTCGCCATGCAGGCATACAATCGCGATTCCATACGGGCCGCGATTGCGCGTGTTCCAGCGCCACGTGGTGGCACCGGCATTGGCGACGCGATGCAGCATGCGCGCGAGATTCTCTATCGGTCAGGAACGTTCCGAAAGATCATTCTCTCACCGACGGAGAGAATACCTCCGGCGCCGACCCCGCGGATGTGGCGCACGAGATTTTTGCGCGCAGCGAGGGCAGCGTCGGCATGTACTTCGTTGCGTTCGATACCGATCCCGACAAGTTCGGCTTTCTGGCCGACGTCAAGGGCGAGGTCGTCGCCGCTCAGAATGGCGAAGCGCTCAAGACGTCGCTTTCGTCGCTGTACGAGTCGAAGGTGTTAGCGGAATCTGCAACTGAACCGAGTGCTGCTCCCGTAGTGATGCCGACGACACCATCGAAGTCGCATTCCGCATCGAAACCACACTAGCGACACCACGAGCCCAACGCAGGCTCTCACAGGCTGCATGATCCGACCTCTCAGGAGTCAGTCATGATCATCGAAAAATTTGGCACTGCGATCAAGGCGTTCTTCAATTCGATTGCGAACGCGCTCTGGGCGAGTAATCCAGTCGCCGTGCTGCAGCTCAAGATCGACGAAGCAACCGCCGAGATTCTTGGCGCGCGTAAAGGCGTCGAACAGTACGCCGGACTGGTTGAGGGAATCAAGCGCCAGGTGGCACAGCTCACCGGACAGGACGCACAGCTCGAAGCGCAGGTGAAGGCGAATCTCAAGGCAGGCAATCGAGATCGGGCGTCGCAGCTGGTGTTGCAGCTGCAGCAAGTGCGTGAGCAACTGACGTCCAAGCGGCAGGAGCTCACGGTGCACGAGGAGGCGCTCAACAACAACATGATCAAGCTCAAGGCGGCCAATGAGCACATCATGGAACTGCGTCAGCGCGGACAGCGCTATGCCGCAGAACTGCAGATGAGCCGCGCCGAGGCGGAAATGGCGCGGGTGAGTGAAGCGTTGCAGGGCAATCTCCTCGGTAATTACACGACGGGCATTGGACAGGCGGAGGAGTTGATCAAGGGCGAGATCGACAAGAATCGCGGACGCGCGCACGTCGCCGCGTCGATGTCGTCACAGGGTGTCGAGGAAATCAAGGCGGATCAAGCTGCCAAGCAGGCCATGGCAGATGATCTGCTCAAGGGCTTCGAGGTTGACCTCGGTCTCGCATCACCGGAGACGACGGCTGTCGCCGAGCCGACGACGAAAGATGTCGGGCCAGCGAACAAGACGACTGCGTAGCATCACCTGCTCCGCCGCACAAACACACTCGAGCGAGGAATCACATGAGCGAGGGAAACGGCCCGAAGCCACTCTTCTGGGTCATCATGGCAGTGCTGGTCGTCGGACTGGGCTATCTGGGACTGACGCGCGTCCAGAAGCGGACGTCGAGCAACACGGCGACGCTCTCCGATTCAGAGATGGCCGCGACAAAGGCCGGCGTCGAAGCGCCGGATGCCGCGAGCGCCACGACGAAGAAGGAATACAGCTTCACTCCGGCGGCAAAGCTTCCCGAGGTGAAGGGTACGTCCGCGTATCAGCCGATGGCCGAAGGCCGCATTGTGCGCCAGGCCATCAATGTGTGGGCGGGATGGGACGCAATCATTCTCGCCAACAACGGGCTCAAGCCTGGCAAGCAGTGGATGGATGGCAACGGCAAGCCGTTCAAGCTCGACCTCGTGCTCATCGACGATCCCATCGCCATGCGCGACGCGTTTGCCGGCGGCAAGGTGCAGATCGGCTGGGGCACGCTCGACATGGTGCGTCTCTTTGCCCAGGGACTCAAGAAAGACTCGCGCACGATGCCACGCGTCTTTGCGCAGACCGATTTCTCCAATGGCGGCGACGGGATCGTCGTGCGCAAGGCGATCAAGACGGTCGCCGATCTCCGTGGCAAGACGTGCGTCCTCGCGCAGAACTCACCGTCGCACTTCTTCCTGCTCAACGCGCTCATCAACGGCGGCGTGCAGCCGAGCGAAGTGACGATGAAGTTTACCGGCGATGCGTTTCAGGCGGCAGCTGCATTCAACGCGAACAAGGCCATCGACTGCGTGGTGACGTGGTCGCCCGACATCTACAACCTCGAGAAGATTCCGGGCAACCGGATGCTCGTGAACACGCTTACGGCCAACAAGCTCATCGCCGACGTGACGATGGTGCGCGCCGACTTCGCAAAGGACAATCTTCCGATCATCGAAGGACTGGTGCGCGGAACGTTCGACGCGATGGATTCGCTCAAGACGGAGGCGGGCAAGGCGCGAGCGGCCAAGCTTCTCGCCGACGCGTACTCCATTCCGGAGACGGACGCACGCAGCATGCTCGGCGATGCGCATCTCACGAACTACGCGGAGAATCGCGCCTTTCTGATGGACGCGAACAATCCAGCGAACTTCGAACGGATCTGGAACAACGCCGACTTTCTCTATCATCGCATCGGCGCGCTCGATTCCGACAAGGTGACGTTCGATCAGGTGCTCGACTTCTCTGTCATCGACAAGCTCGGCAAGGAGCCGAAGTACGCGGCGTCAAAGGACGAGTATCAGGTGACGTTCGTGCCGACGACCGCATCCGCCGTGCAGGCGGAGTCGAATGAGATTCTCACCAAGACGGTGGTCGTGCAGTTCTTCCCGAACTCGGACGACATCAACAAGGTGATCACGTCGCCCGACGGAAAGCAGGCGCCGTATGATCCAAACGTCGGCGCGGTGGTCGAGGAAATCGGCAAGCTCGCGGCACAGTACGGCAATGCGCGCATCGTCATCGAAGGGCACACGGATGCGTCGATGAAGGGCCAGGTAGATCCGAGTGCGGTGAAGGAGTTGTCGCTGCGGCGTGCGAATGCGGTAAAGCAGTCGCTGCTGCGGAAATTCCCCAAGCTGCAGGCGAATCAGTTTGTCGCGGCGGGCATTGGCTGGGATCGCCCAGCTGATCCGACCGAGCCGGATAATCACGCGAAGAATCGTCGCGTCGAAGTGAAGGTGTATCCGCTCGAAGCAGTGAAGTAGCGCGCACCGATGCCCATGACTCGCGGCTCGATGTTCGCGCTGCGGGCGGCGCCGTCACCGGTCACTGGCCGGCTGCTCGGCGTCGCCTCTGTGGCGTTGCTCGTGTTGGTCTGGTATCTCGCCACGCATGGCGCGCCCGAGGCGAGATTCATCTCGCCGACAATTCTGCCGACACCTGGCGAGGTGTCGCAGCGCCTCATTGCGTTGATCACTGGTCAAGGTGGTGAAGCAGGCACGCTCGGCATCAACATCGCCGCGAGTCTGCGCCGCGTGTTGTCGGGATTTGCCCTTGCCATTTTTGTCGGCGTGCCGCTGGGCATTCTGGCCGGTGTGTCGGGTCCGGTGCGTGCGGCACTCGCACCGCATGCGCTCTTCCTGCGCAACATTCCACTCGCTGCGCTGATTCCGCTCACGATGGTGGCGTTCGGCATCGATGAACAGCAGAAGACGATGTTCATCTTCCTTGCGGTCGTGCCGTTCCTCGTGGGCGATACGATGGCGGCGATCGCACGCGTGCCCGACCGCTATGTCGAGACCGCGCAGACGCGTGGCGCGAGCACACGGCAAGTCATTATGAAGGTGTTGATTCCGCTCGCCATGCCGGCGATCTACTCGAGTCTCCGCACGCTGTTCGGTCTCGCGGTCGGCTACATCATGTTGGCCGAGCTGGTGAATGCGGACCTTGGACTGGGGCACATGCTCAATGTTGGACAGCGTCGCGCTGATCTTCCAACGATCTTTGCGACCTTGGT
>JBDUCR010000256.1:0-1645 GCA_040003345.1 bacterium | reverse complement strand
TGGTCGTCGAGTCCGGAAAGAAAACAGCCGATGCGCCCGATCGCGATGCCCACCGCGAGCGGGAGCGCAAAGAGATCTCCCGTCGGAGTGCGTACACCCATCACACGTTTGGTGAGCTCCACCGCGATGAGGCCGCCGGCCAATCCGCCAACAATCGTCTTTCCCGTTGGCCACAACAGCGCCGGCTCGGAAAGCCACGACAGCACGCGCGCACCAATCGCTCCACCGACGAGCGCGGCCGCCGCAATCGACCAACGGTCGCGTACGGACAGTACGTCGCCACCACGACGCCGCATGCTGACGATGATCACGACCCCCGTCGCGTACGCGAGCAGCTCGAACACCACGTGCGGATGCACGCCCGCGATGTATACCGGAAACGTCATACCGCCGCTTCAGCCATCTTCCGCAATGGCGCGAGTCGTTCCGTCTCCAGCCCGTCACGGTAAAACAGGTTGTACGTGTCGAAGGGAATCAGTCGCCCGTCCGGATGCACGATGTGGATGCACGTCTTCTTCACCGACCGTACGTCGAACGCGTGCGCGTCGATGAACTGCACGATGAGAACGCGAAAGACATTCTCGTATCCGAACGTCAGCGGCGCACTCACCCGCGGAAGACAGCAGAGCAGATCGTGTAGACTCCGCGCAGACGACTCCGGCGAATGGTTCGTCGCGAACAACTTGAACAACCCCTCCTGCACCGCGCGATCCTGCTCAAAGAGAATCGTGTTGCGACCACCCTCGATGAGAATCTGTGGGTCTATCATGCCCGTGAGCGGCAGCACCTTGCCGTCGAGCTTGAGCGCATACGCCATCGCGAGCGAATCGGGATGACACGGGACGGGAACGACATCTGCCGGCTGAAAGACGGACGTCTGCTCCAGAATTTTGCGCCGCACTTCAGTAAGCGTCAAACGATCCGTGGCCGGATTGAAGGACTCCGCGCGACCAGCATGCTGAATCGGCTGAAACGTGACGCCACGCACCGCCGGTTGCTGCACGCCGAAGTCGATGATCTTGCCGATCTCGTGATCGTTCAGGCCCTTCTTGAGCGTCATGACGAGCGTCGTCGAGATGTTCAGCGCGTTCAACTTCTCGAGCGCCTTGTCGCGAATGCGCCTGAGGTCAGCGCCGCGCAACGTCATGAGACCCTCGCGTTCGAACGAATCGAACTGCAGGTAGATCTCGAAACCCTCCTTGTATTCCGCCAAGCGTTCGGCGAATCCGTCCTCGGTGGCAATGCGAATGCCATTCGTGTTCACCATCAGGTGTTTGATCGGACGCGCGCGCGCCGCGTCCATGATCGCAAAGAAGTCCGGGTGAATCGTTGGCTCGCCGCCGGAGATTTGCACGACGTCAGGCTCACCTTCATTGCGGACCACGGCGTCGAGCATCGCTTCGATATGCGCGAGGCTGCGATGATTCTGCCGGTGCGTGCCACTCGACGCGTAGCAAATCGGGCAGTCGAGATTACAGCTGTCCGTCACCTCGACGATCGAAAGGCACGAATGCTGCTCGTGATCGGGACAGAGGCCGCAGTCATACGGACAGCCCCACTTGATCTCCGTATTGAAGTGGTTGGGCATTTCCGGCGGCTTGATGAACACCTCTCGACAGCGCCGATAATACTCCACGTCGTCGGC
>JBDUCR010000209.1:0-5497 GCA_040003345.1 bacterium | reverse complement strand
AGGTAGCCGGGGATCCATGGACTGTCGACGATCATCGCCATTGGCACTGCGTCCTGCTTCTCCAGGCGGGCGGCCCGCTTGAAGGTTTCCCACTGTTCAGGGCGCATGGGCTCCTTCGTAAGATCATCTTATGACTTATTGCGGAAGGATGGTGGCCATCCGGGCGGGTGTCAAGACAGTTTCTGTTCCTCCCGACACCACCTATTCGTGAACGAAATCAGCGACTCGCACCGCGTCGAAGCAAAGAGCGCCGGCCTCCGCAAGGAGCTTGGGCTCACGGACCTCGTGCTCACGCAGATCCTGTACGTCGTCGGTCTGAGTTGGGTGGGGGCGGCGGCCAAGCTCGGACAATCGCAGATCGTATTCTGGCTGGCGGCGATGATGCTCTTCTATCTGCCGCAGGCGGCGGTCGTCGTGCACCTGAGCCGCCGCTTTCCGCTCGAGGGCGGACTGTACCAGTGGGCGAAGCTCGGCCTCAATCACGGAATCGCATTTCTGGTCGTCTGGAATTTGTGGGTGTACGCCATCATCCTGCTCGGCGCGGTCGGAATCCAGTTCGCGAACGCGATTGTGTATGCGGTTGGCCCGCGTGCGGCGCTGCTCGCTGGCAATCGCGTGTTCATGGCGGCGGTGAGCGGTGCATTGCTCGGCGCGTTGGTCGTCGTCTCCATCGTCGGACTGCGACTGACGAAGTGGATTCACAGCGGCGCGAGTGTGCTGCTGATGCTGGGATTCGCAATGCTGTTTGCACTGCCGTTCATCGCGATGGCACGCGGAACGATTCGCGAGTTTCACCCGTTCGCGATTACCGCACCTGCGCTCACCCTGCTCAATCTGAACATCTTCGGCAAACTCGCGGTGGGTGCACTGAGTGGCTTCGAGTACGCCGCCGTTCTTGCTGGCGAAGCGCGTGATCCGAAACGCACTATCGGTTTGTCGGTCATCATCGCGGCGCCGATCATTGCGTTGATGTTCATTCTTGGAACGTCCGTGATGCAGGCGATCGTGCCGCTCGATCAGATCGACCTCGTCGGCCCGATTCCGCAGGCATTTCGTCTCGGACTCGGCTCCGCTGGCATTGGGGCGATCATCGTGCCCTTCGCCGTCATGGCGGTGGCGTCGCGCACCGTCGCGAACTCCAGTGTGTTGTTCACAGCGACGACGCGCATGCCGATGGTGGCGGGCTGGGACAATCTCATGCCGGCATGGTTCACGACGCTGCACCCGAAATATCGAACACCGGTGAATTCGGTGTTGTTCATTGGTGCGTGCTCGCTGGTGTTCACGCTGCTCGGCATGACGAATGTCGGGGAACAGGAGGCGTTTCAGCTGCTCGACAACGCGGCGGGAATTTTATACGGACTCACGTATCTCGTGCTGTTCGCCATCCCGCTCGTTGGTCTGCGCGCTGCTGGCGAACGTGCCCCTCTCTGGCTGCGCGTCGTTGCGTCTGCAGGCTTTGCGACGACGGCACTTTATATCGTGTTGTCGACGCTTCCCATTGTAAGTGTCGAGAGCCGAGTTGCGTTTGCGGTGAAGATCAGTGCGGTCGTCGTCGGAACGAATGTCGTCGGACTGTTGCTCTATCGCCGCAATAGAGCCCGAGCACCGAAGTCACCCTGAGCGAGCGGAGCGAGCCCCGCTGTCATCCTGTCACGGTGGTGCCTTGTACGCGTTGTACTCGTCGATCAGTTTCTTGAATCCGGCGACATCATCGAACAGATCGGGGATCTTGTCTTCGAGCAGCTGGTGATCGAGGAATGCCTTCATGTCGACGGACATGGGTTGTGTCGTTGCGATCTCCGTCTGCGACAGGCTCCACCCGACGCGCGCGGCGTAGGTTCCATGAACGCGCTGAGCCATCGTGGCGTTGTATTCCTTTCGCAGCTTGTCGATCCGCGCAACGGTCAGCTTGCCCTTGGCGATGTACTGCGACAGCTCGAGGAAGGCGGACCACCAGCCGCCTGCACGTCCAGCGACGTATTCCGCCGCCGCTTCCTGAAAGAGCCGCTCCTTGTCCTGCGTCTCACCGGCCGACTTGCCCGTGGACGTGTCCATCATCGGCGCGTGCTCGTAGTCCTTGATGCCTGCCTCGATAAAGATCTTGAACGTCGGATCGTTCTGCATGAGATCACGGAGGTACGCGTGCGTGCTCTCGTGGTACGCCGTGTCCAGATCCTGTGTCCCGATCGGACCAACGGGGTCCAGCGTGTTGATCCCCTCGTATACGTCCGCGCTCATCTTCATCGTGTGCGTCCACGGATGCGTCACCGGAGAGTCACCCTTCGCATTCGTCTCGAAGTCGTATGCGGCGCCGACCTTCTTCAGGAACTGAACGGGTAACCCGTACAGATCGGCGGTCTCGATGAAGTGCAAGAACTTTTCCTTCGGCGTCGTGGCGGTGGCCGCTCCCGGTGGTGGCTTGGGAATCACCGGCGCGGGCGCCGCCACCTTCCTCTCTTTCTCCTTCTTTTCTTCCTTAGGAGGTGTGATTGGTTTCGCGAGCAGTTCTTTCGCCGTCGCCGGCTCGACGACACCATCCGCGACCGGTTGCCTGCTCCCCGGCACCGCCGACTGGCGCGGTCGTCCCATGACCTTCTCCTGATACGCGCGCACGACGTCGGCGAATTCGTCGAACTTCCCAGCCGCCCATAGCGTCTTCAGCTTTTCGTCGTAGGGCCACCCCGACGGCACGAGACGTGACCCTTTCGGTCCGCCAAAGAAGCGGTTGGCAAACAGGGCGTTCTCCTGGAAGGAGAGGTGCGGTGCATCAGGTCCTTTGCGCGCCAGCCCCACCTGCGCTGCCCCATGCGTCGCGGAGAGAGACCCACCACTCAACGCCGCCAGCGAACTGGTGTGCGCCTCGTGCTCCATGACCGCGCCATCCGCGCGACCTCCTCCATCTGCCGACTGCTGCACGACGTGCGTGATCTCGTGCGCGAGCAGCGATCTCCCCGACGCGGTTGCCGAGTCGAGCGCGCGAGGCGGCGCGACGATGTGCGAGCCAACCGCATACGCCTCCGCTCCGACAGCGCGCGTCGACGCCTCCGCGCTCGCGTCGTCGTGCACCCGCACATCCGAGAGGTCATGACCGAACTGCGCAGAAAGCTCCGAGCGATCGTTGGCGTTGAGCGGACGTCCCGAGTGATTGGCGAGTAGACTCGCTACCAGCGGAGGCACGCCGGCGTCCGCGCCCGATCGCGCGTTGTGAGCTGCCTGACTCGCGGGATGCTGAAGCCACTCACTGACGGCCGCATTCCCGGCGGAACGCTGGAGCTCGAGGAACGAGCTGGGGGCGGCGCCATGTGTCGCCGCCTGCGGCGAGGCGCTTCGCGCTTCGGGCTCGCGGTGTAAGTCGCGTTGAGCGCGTGTGTCCCGTGTGCGCGAATCCTTTCTGCCCGGAGTGTTCATGCGAGAGCCATTGGTCGCATGCGGAAGAGACGACGCCGCCTTGAGGTGCTTCCCTTCGCGGCGAAAGATCGTTGCAGTATTGGCCTTCTCATGCGGTAGCGAAATGAATCGTTGGATCCATTTTCTGCCTATCCGGTGATCTGAATCCCTCGGGCAGGTCATCTAGTGTCGTCGCTCGGCGAGCGATTCACAGGGCTCCGTCGTATGATACACGTAGCCATCGCGTACCACACACTCTATTGATGGAGCCATGTCCACATCCCGCCGCGAGTTCCTGAAAACCAGTGCCGGCGCTGCCGTCGCAACGCTGGCGATGCCCCATTTGTTGCACGCGAATGCACCGCTCAGCACCTTCACGCCGTTACTCACTGCACCGGACGCCGATACGTACGAGCTCGACCTTGCCGCCGAGGCACTCGGTGCGGCGAAGGATGCCGGAGCGTCGTACGCAGATGTCCGCATCGGGCGCTATCGTCGCCAATCGGTGAACACGCGAGAGCGTCGCATTCAGGGCGTGTCGGATTCCGAGTCGTACGGCATCGGCATCCGCACACTGGTGAACGGCTCGTGGGGTTTCGCGGCGACGAGCAACATGACCAAGGAAGGAGTCGTCAAGGCGGCGCGCGAAGCGGCGCGCATCTCGCGCGCAGCCAAGACGGTGCAGAAGCGTCCAGTCGAGCTCGCGGCGACGCCCGTCATCAAGGGCACGTGGATGACGCCAGTCACTCGCGATCCGCTCGAGGTGCCAATCGAAGAGAAGGTCGCGTTGCTCTTCGCGACGAATGAAGCGGCGCTCAAGGTGCCAGGTGTGCGCTTCGTGACTTCGGGAATGCAGCTGCTTCGCGAAGTGAAGACGTACGTCAACTCGGAAGGCACACAGACGACGCAGACATTCATTCGTGTCGGTCCGGGATTTTCGGCAACTGCGATTGGGGCGGGCGGCTTTCAGCAGTACACCGAAGAGCTCGCGCCGCGCGGATCGGGTTGGGAATATCTCACGTCGCTCGACATGCCGGGCAACGCCGCGAAGTGGGGAGCACTCGCCGTTGAGAAGTTGAGCGCGAAGTCGGTTGAGCCCGGACGCTACGATCTCATTCTCGATCCGACGAATCTCTGGCTCACGATTCACGAATCGATCGGCCATCCCACGGAGCTCGATCGCGCGATGGGCTACGAAGCGAACTACGCGGGCACCAGCTTCGTTGCGCCACCCGACAAGCAGATCGCGAAGCTCAAGTACGGCACCGAGATCATGAACATTCAGGGCGATCGCACGCAGGAGGGTTCACTCGCACGTGCCGCGTGGGACGATGAAGGCGTCGGCGCCGACAAGTGGCTCATCATCGAGAAGGGAATCTTCAAGGACTATCAGACAACGCGCGAACAGGTCGCGTGGATCTCGAAGCTCACCGGCGTAAAGAAGTCGCATGGCTGTTCGTTCGCCGACTCATGGGACAGCGTGCAGTTCCAGCGCATGCCGAACGTGTCGTTGCTTCCGGGTGACAAGGACATCGGCCTCAACGACATCGTTGCGGCCACCGATCGCGGCATCGTGATCAAGAATCGCGGCTCGTGGTCGATCGATCATCAGCGATACAACTTCCAGTTCTCCGGCCAGGTGTTCTACGAGGTGAAGGGCGGCAAGATCACGGGCATGTTGAAGGACGTCGCGTATCAGGCGAACACACCGGTGTTCTGGAACTCCATGGACATGATTGGCGGAAAGAATTCGTACTGGCTCGGCGGATCATTCGGCGATGGCAAGGGTGAGCCCGCACAGTCGAACTCCGTGAGCCATGGCTGTCCGCCCGCGCGATTCAAAGGCGTGAACATCGTGTCCACCGGGAGGGGCGAGTAATGACGAAATCGCTCTTTACGGCAGACGTCGATTTTCTGTCGGAGGCGCAGGCGCGCGCACTCGCACAGCGCGTGCTCGGTTTCGCCAAGGCCGACGAAACGCGCGTGAATATTCTCAGCGGCTGGAGCGGCAATACGCGCTTCGCCGGCAACGAGATCACGACGAGCGGCGGCACGACGAACACGAGCATCACCGTGACGTCGACCATTGGTAAGCGTCGCGCATCGG
>JBDUCR010000397.1:0-1669 GCA_040003345.1 bacterium | reverse complement strand
ACTGCGAGCCCGCCCTGGCGGGCCCATCGTGCGATGCGTGAGCGCATGATGTACCTCCTGAGCTTACTACACTCGGACGAACAGCATGTTCGCTCGACACGAGCGGCAGGTCACGCACGAGCTGCTACGACGATGACTCGATCGTCTCCAGTTCCTCCCAGCGCGCGGTCATTACAGCGATCTCGGCCTCTAAGGCAGCGAGCCGCGCGCGGGCGGCGGCGACCGCAGCACCATCGCGCAACAGTGCGGGATCGGCGAGTGAGAGATAAACCACTCCTCGTTCACGCTCGTGAGCGTCGATGCGATCGGGGAGCGACGCGAGCTCAGTCGTCTCCTTGAAGGTGAGCCGTCGTTTCTTCGTCGCTTTCACAGCAGGCGCTTGAGCAGCGACTCGTTTTGGCGGCGCAGCGGCTACTTCCGCAAACTTTCGCTGGCGCACCCAATCGGAGTAGCCACCGACATACTCACCCACTCGACCGCCACCTTCGAACACCAACGTGCTCGTGACGACGTTGTCGAGGAATGCGCGGTCGTGACTCACGACCAACAGCGTGCCCGAGAAGTCGAGCAACAGTTCTTCAAGCAGATCGAGCGTCTCGATGTCGAGATCGTTCGTGGGCTCGTCGAGCACGAGGAGATTGAACGAGCGCGTGAACAACCGTGCAAGCAAGAGTCGATTGCGCTCACCGCCCGACAGCGCGCGAACTGGAGTGCGCGCGCGGTCAGGCGAGAACAGAAAGTCCTGCAGATAGCTGAGCACGTGCTTGCGTGCGCCGCCGACGTCGATCCAGTCTGCACCATCGGCGATGCTGTCGAACACACTGCGCTCAGGATCGAGCTGCTCGCGCAGCTGGTCGAAATACGCGACCTCGAGCCCCGTGCCCATCCGAATCGTCCCAACGTCAGGTGCGAGCTCGCCAAGCAGGAGGCGGAGCAGCGTCGTCTTGCCGGAACCGTTCGGTCCGATGAGGCCAACGCGATCGCCGCGTGTGATCGTGGCAGTGAAGTCGCGCACGATTGCGCGTTCGCCGCGCGAGAACGTCACACCCTTTGCCTCCACGACGAGTCGCCCCGAACGCTCGGCTTCCTGCGCCTGCAGTCGCACGGTGCCAGTGCGTTCACGTCGCGCGCCGCGTTCGACGCGCAATGCTTCGAGCGAGCGCACGCGTCCTTCGTTACGTGTGCGACGCGCCTGAATCCCCGTCCGGATCCACACCTCTTCCTTCGCGAGCTTCCTGTCGAACTCGGCCCACTCTTTCGCTTCGACGCCGAGTGCGGCTTCTTTCCGCTCGAGGTAGGTGTCGTAGTCCGTTCCCCAGTCGACGAGACGTCCGCGATCGAGCTCGACGATGCGCGTCGCGACACGGCGCAGAAAGGCGCGATCGTGCGTCACGAACACCAGCGTTGCGCCGCGGTCGATGAGAAACTGTTCCATCCACTCGACCGCTTCGAAGTCGAGATGGTTGGTTGGCTCATCGAGGAGCAGCACGTCGGGCTGTCGTACGAGCGCGCGTGCGAGCAGCGTCTGCCGCTTGCGTCCACCGGATGCCGATGCAAACGGCAGATCGGCGTCGAGGCCGAGGTGTTCGAGCACCGTATCGACGCGCGACTGCATCTCCCACGCATTCGCCGCATCGAGCGCGTGATGCAGACGATCGAGCTCACGCAG
>JBDUCR010000013.1:0-1675 GCA_040003345.1 bacterium | reverse complement strand
GATCAATCATCGCGATCGGCGTGAGTTCTTTCCACGGCAGCGTATCCTTCACGGGGCCGAACAGATGTTTCCCCGTTCTCGAGAAATAGAAGATCTCGTAGTTCTTGCCATCGATCAGGTATCGCTCAGTGCGATACACGTTCGGAATGGAGTCAACGCCAGGAGCGCCCTTCCCGATCACGCTGAGCAGCGAATCGCGCGTGATGCCGGCATTCACTTCCTTGATCCGCTTATCCTTGCAGGCGCCAAGCAGAACCGCCCCGGAGATTGCCACGAGAGTAAGTGTCCGTCGTACAACGAATCTGTGCATCGAGTACCTCGAAGTTCTGTGTGATGTCGCCTTGCCCGCAGACGAACCCATAAATCTAGACCGCCACGGTATTCGCTGCTACCAGCTCCAGTTCGCTCGGGTCCAGCTGCACGGCCTCGAGAGCGAACACGTCGGCGAAACCCTCAGCAACGAGCGAGCGCACCAATAGCCCGAGGTTCGTCTCTGCGGCGGTTGTGTCACCGTTTGGACCATCGCTCCTCAAAGGCTCTTCCGAGTCGCCCCGAGCGCGACGCAGCTCATCGGAGACTGTCGTCATCTCCACGGCGGCGATCCCGCACGGCACCATGAGCTCGAAGTAGGAGAGATCCGTCGTGACGTTGAGCGCGAAGCCGTGCCACGTCACCCAGTCGCGCGCGTGCACTCCGATGGACGCCAGCTTGCGGCCACCGGTCCACACACCTGTGTAGCCCACATTGCGCTCACCGATGACGCCAAGTGGCGCAATACTCCCAATGATCGCGTCCTCGACGCGACGCAGGAACCAGTGCAGATCCTTCTTGTGCCGCTTGAGATCGATGATCGGATAACCGACGAGCTGCCCAGGGCCGTGAAAGGTGACGTCGCCTCCACGCTCTACTTCGTGGAGTTCGACTCCGCGCGCCGCGAGCATCGCTGGCGACGCGAGCAAATGTTGCTCCTTCGACGAACGCCCCAGAGTGACCACCGGCGGATGCTCGACCAGCAACAACAAATCCTGGTCGAACGCACCCGAGATCCGCGCGCGCGCGACAGCACGCTGAAGCTCGAGCGCTTCGCCGTAAGGCAGGGTGCCAAGATTGCAAACGAGGAGCTGTCGCATCGTTAAGAAAACAATGTCTCGCAACATCCAAAGAAACCACGACTGCCGAATATACGACACTCGGTCAGTCAATCAGGCCTTTTCAGTTCAATCAGGCCGTTTCCGTTCCTTGCTTCCGTGCTCCGAAGAGCCTATGCGTGAATCATCCGCCCAAGTGAATCCAGCGCCGCCTCCGCAATCGCCTCCGACAACGTCGGATGCGCATGGATCGCGAGATCGACCTCCTCCACCGTGTACTCGTTCGTCCGCGCCAGCACCAACTCGTGAATCAGCTCCGTCGCATGCGCACCAACAATATGGGCTCCGAGAATCTCCCCGTACTTCGCGCCGCGGATGATCTTCACGAACCCCTCCGTCTCGCCCGACGTCCGCGCACGACCATTCGCCGAGAAGGGAAACTTGCCGACCTTGTACTCGAGCTTCTTGTCCTTACACTGCTGCTCCGTAAGACCGACCGAAGCAACCTCGGGATGGCAATACGTCGCACCCGGAACGTTCGTGTAGTCGATCACCTGCGCATGATGTCCCGCGATCACCTCGGCGAC
>JBDUCR010000414.1:0-5562 GCA_040003345.1 bacterium | reverse complement strand
ATCTGCTCCGAGCGCAGCGGTCCTAATCGCCCGTGCGGCTTGACTACTTCCTAAGTAGGTCAACTGCAAGCAGAGCAACCCATTGTTTCAGGATTCAAAGAAACCACGATCTACCATCGCATCCGCTGTCAGCATCTTTGCTGATGGTCACGCCCGATCCCTGGATCGGTCGGTCCGATACCTCATGTGTTACATGAGGCATCAACCGCCGAGCTCCTCCAGTTCTCGAGCGAACCGACAATTGAAACACGTATACGCTGGCGACTAGAGCGTAGGGGCCACACCCGTTCCCATCCCGAACACGGTCGTTAAGCCCTACAGCGCCGATGGTACTCCGTCCGAGAGGACGCGGGAGAGTAGGCCGTCGCCGGCACCCCTGAGAAACGCCCCCGTTGCCTTCCGCAACGGGGGCGTTTCGTGTAGGGGATGACGGGACGAGGGATCAAGGGAACAGCAACAGCGTCCCGTCACCCTCCCCACCTATCATCCTTTCCTTCTATCGTCCTAATTGTTATCAGATGCCAAAAGCGGGAATCGTTACCGTCGTCGGAAAACCGAACGCCGGCAAGTCCACGCTTCTCAACCGCGTCATGCGAGAGAAGCTGGCCATCGTCAGCGACAAGCCGCAATCCACACGCGACCGCGTCGTTGGGATCCACACGTCCGGCGACGTGCAGATGATCATTCTCGACACGCCCGGCCTCCTGAATCCTCGCTATGAGCTGCAGCGCGCAATGCGCGGCACTGCACTGCGTGCACTCAATGATGCCGACATAATCATCTATCTCGCGGATGCCACCGAGCGCACGCCTCCGTCCCTCCTCGAGGCCGCCGAGCTCCAGAAGCTGCCAGCCGCTCCCGTGTTGACGGTGCTGAACAAGTCCGATGCGATTCGCCCAGTGGAGCGAGACGAGCTCGCTGAGTCCGTCCCCGATGCACGCTTCATCTCCGCGCTCAACGGTGAGGGAGTAGATGAGCTGTTCGCTGAGATCGGGCAGCAATTGCCCGAGAGTCCGTTTCTCTATCCCGAAGACGAGATCAGCACCGCCTCCGTTCGCTTCTTCGTCTCCGAGCTCGTTCGCGAAACGGCACTCGAACAGCTCGATGAAGAAGTGCCCTACAGCCTAGCATGCGAGGTGGAGGAGTTCCGCGAGACCCAGTCTCCGGTATACATTCGGACGGTACTCTACGTCGAGCGCGAGAGCCAGAAGCGCATTCTCATCGGCGCGGGCGGCCAACGCATCCGCGACATCGGGCGCTCGGCCCGCATCAAAGTTGAGGCATTTGTCGGCGCTGCGGTGTATCTCGACCTCTGGGTGAAAGTGCTCCCGAACTGGCGCAAGAGCGACATCGCCATTCGCCGCTTCGGCTACCGGCTTCACGACGATCCTTCTGCATGACGCTCTCTCCTCAGCTGCTCGCCATCCTGGTTTGTCCGAAGTGCAAGGGGCCACTCGAATACCGAGAGGCCGAGCCATCGCTCGTATGCCCAGCGTGTCGCTTGCGGTACTCGGTTCGCGACGACATCCCCATCATGCTCATCGACGAGGCGACCCCGCTCTGAGCGGTTGCGCATGCGTCCAGCGAACACGTGGGCAATGCTGAAGCGCGATCGCATCGTGATCGCGCTCCTCGCGCTTTTCGCGCTCGTCGTGATGCCCACACTCGCCGATGCACAGGCGAACAGCGGCGCACTCGATCTGCTGCTGCCAATCGGCGCGCGTGCGACAGGAATGGGCACGGCCTACGTAGCCGAGCAAGGAAGCGAGGCGGCCTGGTGGAACCCCGCCGGCCTCGCGCGCATGGCGAAGCCGGAGTTCGCCCTCGATCACTTTCAAACCGTCTTCATCAAAGGGGACGCGGCGTCCTTCATCTTTCCCGTCAAGCCAGTCGGTGTCTTTGCCATCTCGGCACGGCTCTTCGACTACGGGACGGAAGAGCAACAGGACTCGTTGAACAATCCGCTCGGCGCATTCCCCAATCGTACCATCGTGCTCGGCGCATCGTTCGCAGCGGACTTCGGACCATCGTTCGACGCTGGTGTGACATATCATCTCTATCGCGGACAGTCGGGAACACTTCCGTCCTTCGGAACGAGCGCGGTGGATTTTGGTGTGCAGTACAAGCCAATCAAGACGACGCCGCTGCGCATCGGCCTCGAGATTCGCAATCTTGGCCTGAGCCTGCAGGTGAACGACCGGCCGCAAGCCGACGAGCTTCCCACGCGATTGCACCTGGGCATATCGTATGATCCCACGTTTGCGCAATTCCCGAAGGAACTGACGACACGTCTTACGAGTGAAGTAGTGAGCGACAAGTCACTTCAGAATCGTGAACTTCGCGTCGGTGCGCAGCTGGGATATGCTGCGGGACCCAGTCACGTCCTCGCGCGCGCTGGATATGTCGTTCAGCAAGGTGACGGATCGGCGTTGGCCGGGCCTTCGCTTGGAATAGGTCTGACGAGTGGACGCGTTCAACTGGATTTTGCACGCATCTTCGAGAGCTTTTCGAGCGGGTTGGGAACGCCACCGACGTTCATCTCGATTCGTGTCGGTCTATGATATTGCATACGGCCCGTTGCTCATTCGCGATCGTTGCAGCCATGCTCGTCATGCAAACGCCGGTGGGCGCGCAGGACGCGTCCGCGCTTCGCGTCGGCGCTTCGCAGGCACCTCGAGATAGCGCCGACGCATCGAGCGATACGCCGCGATGGATGGGCGCCATCAACCGAATTCCACTGTGGTCGGCACCCATCGCCTCGGCGATCGTTCCAGGGCTCGGCCAGGTGCGATTGAAGAAGGATCGATTCGTCGGCTACATGGCGGCCGAGGCGTTTCTCCTGCTCCAGTACGCGAAGAATACGAGGGAAGGCGACAACAACACGCGCGATTATCGCACACTCGCGCGCGACATCGCGCGCCGCAATTTCCCCGGAACGCATCCTGACACGGTCTGGCAATACTACGAGAAGGTCGAAAAGTATCTCGAGAGTGGCTCCTTTTCACTCGTGACATCGGGACCGACCGTACCAGAGACCGACGTTGCGACGTACAACGGTGAGCAGTGGGTCTTTGCACGTCAGGCGTTCGGAATTCCGCTCGATGTCCGTGACGCTTCACACAACCCGAATTACGCCGAGGCGCTCGCGTACTACGAGTCACGCGCGATTCCGCAGGCGTACGGATGGAGCTGGCGCAATGCACAGCTCGAGAAGGACCTCTTCACCAAGACGATCGGGCGAACCAACGACGCGTATCGTCGAGCGACAAACGATCTCGTGGCGGTCATTGCCAACCATTTGCTGAGCGCTGTCGATGCCTTCGCGAGCGTGCGTCTGATTCAGGCGTCGGGCGGTGAGATGCGCGTGTCGGCGTCGATTCCGCTTCGATGAAGCTTCTCGCCATTCTGCTGCTCTTCGTACCAGCAGCGATTGTCGCTAAGTACATGCACGCGAGTCCAGTGCTCGTATTTGCGCTGAGCGCTCTCGCGATCGTTCCGTTGTCTGGCTACCTCGGTAAGGCCACGGAGGAAATATCGACGTACACCGGACCTACGCTTGGCGGTCTGTTGAATGCGACGCTTGGCAATCTCGCCGAGTTGATCATTGCGGTGCTGGCGTTGCGCGCTGGGCTCGTCGATCTCGTGAAGGCATCCATTACGGGCTCGATCCTGGGCAATCTGCTGCTGGTTCTTGGTGCGGCGCAGCTCGCCGGTGGATTGAAGCACAAGGTGCAGCGATTCAGCGTTGCTCTCGCGGGATTGAGCATCTCATTGCTCGTTGTCGCCGTGATCGGCCTCGTGATCCCTGCGGTGTTCCTCTCGACACATCCAGATCCGACGCATCTCCTTACGCGGAAAGTGTCAGTCGGAGTCGCGGGGCTACTTATCGTCGGCTATGCGCTGTCGCTCGTCTATTCGATGGGTACCCACCGTTCCGTCTTCGGCGAGGGAGCGGACGTCGCGAACGAGACGCACGGTGAAGATCACTCGGCCCGATGGTCACTTGGTCGATCGATTGGCGTGCTGCTCGGCTCGGCGGCGTTCGTCGGGTGGCTTTCGGAGATTCTCGTGGGATCGACGGAAGCGGCGATCAAGGGTGTGGGGCTCTCGGAAGTGTTCGTTGGAATCATCGTCGTGCCCATCATCGGCAATGCAGCAGAGCACAGCTCGGCGGTGCTGATGGCGATGCGAAATCGCATGGATCTCGCCGTATCCATAGCGGTGGGCTCGAGCGCACAAGTTGCGTTGCTGATCGCTCCGGTACTCGTGTTTGTAGGGATGGTGCTCGGCCAACCGATGGATCTGGCGTTCAACGTGTTCGAGGTCGCTGCAGTGGCGCTGGCCGTTGCTGTGGCCACAAGCGTGGTCCGAGACGCCGAGTCACATTGGCTGGAGGGTGCCTTTCTACTGCTCGTGTATGGGATGCTCGGGGTAGCGTTCTACTTTTTTTGAGCGGCTCCCGCTCGCTTCGGGTGACGCAACTCACGGTGGCATCGCGGTTTGACTTCACTTAGAGCGAACCGTATCTTGCGCCTCCACCTCGGTCGGACGCACGATTGGTCAAGATCAGCGCCATCCTCTTCTCTCCGGACGACGCACCGTCTCCCGCCGTGCTTACCGATTGGCTGGCAAGGCAGGCGGACACCGTGCTCACCATCAGCGGTCTGGACGAGCTGATGGCGATGTCGCTGCGCGGTCGTCCGCGCGTAGTGGCGTTCGATGCGCGAACTGACCCTGAGACGGTCTTTACGGCCTGTCGACGCCTCAAAGCAGACTCCTACACAGCGGTAGTGCCCACAGTCATCCTCACTGATGACGGCGACGACCAGTTCGCTGGCGCGTTCAAGGCCGGCGCGGATGAAGTTGTTCGTGAGAAGCTCGCGGAATCCGAGCAGTTGATTCGGCTCGACGCAATGCTCCGGCGCTCGGATCGTGATCTCGTAGTGCATCCGTCCACGAGACTGCCGGGTGCAGTGGAGATCGAAGCGACGGTGGCGCAGCGCATCGCGAAAAAGCTGAGTTTCGCGATGTGTTACGCGGATCTCGATCACTTCAAGGAATTCAATGATCGCTATTCGTATTACGATGGTGATCGCGTCATTCGCATTCTCGCCAAGATTCTTCACGACGTCGTGAAGGGGATCTGCGGCGAGGATGGGTTCGTCGGGCACATTGGTGGCGACGACTTCATCTTCGTTATCCCCGCGTCCGGCATCGTGGACGTGTGCGAAGAGATCGTCAATATCTTCGACCTGCTCATTCCGCTACAATACTCGGAGCAGGATCGTCGGGCTGGATATTTTTTCGGCAAGGATCGTCGGGGACAGTTGCATCGCGTCCCACTGATGACTGTGTCGATCGGCGTCGTGACGAACGAGCGCCGCCACTTCACTCACGCGGCTCAAGTCAGTGAACTCGCAACGGAAATGAAGAGTTACGCGAAGACGCTGGAAGGTTCGGTGTATTCGATCGATCGCCGTACCGACAGCCAGCCGGCGGGTGTGACTCGCATCTCGGGCCCCATGCTCGCCGTGAGGGCGGGAGATCATCTATGAACGTCAC
>JBDUCR010000501.1:0-5576 GCA_040003345.1 bacterium | reverse complement strand
GCGCCGATGCGGGCGGAACAGCGGAAGAGCGAGGCGCGCAGCGCCGATGCGGGCGGAATAGCGGAACAGCGGAACAGCCAGGCGCGAAGCGCCGACACACGCGGGCGCCTAGCGGCTCCAAGGCCAAAGGTCCTAATTCAGGAATCACCTCCACGAGCTCAAACACGTGCCACTCTCTCGTCGCGACTTCGTCAGCGCTGGCGCACTATCAGTCGCCGGCCTCATCCTTCCGGGCGACGCGCAAGCGACGCCATTCATCCACGTCCGCGACCGCGCCGAGGACGTGCCCAACCCACTCGCTACCCGACCCGCCGTCATCTCCAGCGACAACGGAATTCGCGGCGTCAAGGTCGCCTACGACAAGATGATCGGCGGTGGCGATCCGCTCGACGCGGCCATCGCCGGCGTCAACATCCAGGAGCTCGACCCCAACGACCAGTCCGTCGGATACGGCGGACTCCCGAACGCTGACGGCATCGTGCAGCTCGACGCGAGCGTCATGCACGGGCCGACCAAGCGCGCCGGCTCTGTTTCGTCGCTCGAGGACATCGCGACGCCGTCGCTCGTCGCCAAAGCGGTAATGGATTACACCGATCACGTCATGCTCGTGGGCGCGGGTGCGCGGCGCTTCGCGATCGAGATGGGATTCACCCCGCAAAACCTGCTGACCGAAAAGAGTCGGCAGGCGTGGCTGCGGTGGCGCGCACAGCTCAATCCGTACGACGCATGGCTCGATTACAATGGCGACACGCAGATCGCGAAACCAACGATGCCGCCGACGTCCAGCAGGATGCCAGCATTCCGGCAGGATGGCGACAACGTGGACGGACACGTGTTCTACGACGACCGCGGCGTTGCGCATACCTACGGCACGATCAACATGAATGCCGTCGCGCCCAACGGTGACATCGGCTCCGTCACGACGACGAGCGGCCTTTCGTGGAAAATTCCCGGCCGCATCGGCGACAGTCCGATCATCGGCGCAGGACAATACTGCGACAACGAAGTTGGCGCCGCCGGCTCGACGGGTCGCGGCGAAGCGAACATCAAGGTGTGCGGCGCCTTTCTCGCCGTGGAGTTCATGCGCATGGGCATGAGTCCCGAAGCGGCGCTCATGAAGGTCATGGAGCGCACGATCGCGATGACCGAGAGTCGTCTCCTCAACGAAAAAGGACGCCCCTACTTCGATCTCCAGTTTTACGCGATCAACAAGAAGGGCGAGTTTTCCGGCACGACCGCCTACGAGGGAAGCAGCTATGCCGTCTGCGACGCGCAGGGCCCGCGTCTCGTAAAGGCCGCATACCTCTTCAAGCGCGAAGAGCGTCCGACGGGACGGCCGATATCGGGGACGCTTGTTCTACCGAAGTAGCAGGATGATAGGATGATAGGATGATAGGATGATAGGAACTTCGGTTTTTCCTATCTTCCTATCATCCTATCCTTCTATCATCCTTCGGTTCGGAGTCCTCCAACCAGCTTCGACAGCCGCTCAGCCGCAGCGCCGAGTGAGTTCGCTGCGCCGGCAATTTCCTCCGTGCTCGCGCTCTGCTCTTCGCTCGACGCCGCAACCTGCTCCATCGCAGCGGCAAATGATTCGGTGCCGCCAGCAAGCGACTTCAGTCGTTCATTCACTTCGGCAACGAGCGACGATGTTGCCGTCGACGCATGAGAGATGGTCGTCGTCCATGCTTCCGACTCCGCCACGGCGCGCTCGATCTCCGCGAACGACGCGGAAGCGAGCGTCGTCGAGTGACGCACTTCCTCCGCCGTCGTGACGGCACGATCCGCGGACTCACGCGACGTCGCGATGCCATCGAGCACACCCTTTACAATCGCTTCCGTCTGCTCTGCCGCGTCGGATGACATTGCCGCGAGACGACGAACTTCCGTCGCGACGACGGCGAAGCCCTGACCATGCACGCCGGCACGCGCCGCCTCCATGGCGGCGTTGAGCGCGAGCAGCTTCGACTGACGCGCGAGCTTTCGCACGAGCGTGACGAACGATCGGATCTCCTCGCTCGCCGCACCGAGCGCTTCGATCGCCGTTGCGCTGCCTTGCACGTCCGTCGCGAGCGAGCTGAGAGAGCTGGTGCTCGCGTCGAGCCCCGCGCGATTCTCGAGCGCGAGCGCGCGCAGCGAATCGTTTCGTGACACGCCCTCGCTCGCACCTGAGTCGAGCGTAACAGCCAGCTCCTGCAACGATGCCGCTGAACCAGCGAGTGACTGGATCGTCTCGGCCATTGACGTCGCCTGGCCTGAGAGGTCGCTCGCCGTGTTCGCAATTTCGCCAGCGGTTGCAGCCATCTCTTCAGCGCCCGCCGTGATCTCCGACGACATCGCCGTCGTCTCTTTCGCCGAGCTCGCAATCGCCTGCGCCAGACGGCGGAGCTCCACGATCATTGCCCCAACGGCTCGGCTCAGGCGTCCGATCTCGTCGTCGGCCGCCATGTGATTGAGCTGCGCCGAGAAGTCACCGGCAGCCACGGCCTCAGCGGCTTCAGCGAGCTCCCGCGCCGGGTTCGTGATGCGCCGCTGAAGAAAGCCGTTCATCGACAACAACAGGGCGAGCAAAATGAGAATGAGCGCGAGGGCGCCGCCGACGATGGCCATGCGCGCGCCCCTGAAAGGCGCCGCGATGTCCGCAGATGGCAGATGCGCGACGACACGCCAGCGTCCGGCATTCGTGCGCAGCGCCACAACGCGCTCGGTCAAGCTATCGTGGGTGACTGTCACCGCGGTGCTGTCGGTGCGACCCGCTGGCATGCCGCGCAGCGTGCGTCCGATGGCATCAGGCTGCGAGCTGAGTAGCACGTGGTCCAGCGTGTCGAGCACTTCGATACGCACGCCGGCGCCCGCTGACGCAAGCGACGCGACGAGCGGTGCCGCGCTGAATCCCATCTTCAACACGCCGAGCTTGCTCCCACCATCCCGTACAGCGGCTGCGAGCGAGACTGTGGTCTGATGCGCGGAGGAATCGAACGACGCGTCAGCAGGGCCAAGCCCATCGCGCCACGCCGATTGCCACCACGCCTCATCGCTCTGCACGAAGTCCGAGCTGAGGCCCGTGGTAACGGCGTTGTAGCCGTACGCATCGGTGAGCAGGATTTCCGCGACCTCGAGCTGAGGAAGGAGCTCCAGCAAGTATGCCCGAGTCGCCGGCGCCACATTGAGCGTGCGCTCAACGACGAACCGCTTTTCGAGCTCGGCGATCGGAGTGCTGACGATGTTGAGCGAGCGTGCTTTCGCGCCGCCCTCTCTCGCCGCAGCGATGACCTCTGGACTCATGGCGAGCACCTTGGCCTCGCGAACACGATCATCGAGCGCGTTCGCGATGACGAGCAGCGACCGGTTGGCCGCCTCCGTTACGCGGACGTCGCCTCGCAACTCGACATTGCGGTTGAGGAGCATGTTCCCACCACCGGCGAGCAGCATCACGAGGATGGCTCCGCCGATCCCCGCCCAGATGAGGAATCGATGATGAAGCGACGATGCCGAGCGGCCCTCGATGGGACCGGAGAACGAGAGGAGCGCCATCGAGTTCGAAGTGCCGGAGCTGAGGGTGCGTGCGAAGAGCGGAATTGCGCCGACGCAAAGGCGCGTCGTGCTTGAATGCCCCTCACACGGTACTAAATTGCGAACAGAGACCTACGTACTGCCGCAGGCGACAACCTTTGCCCTGCCCGACGAGGTCCGAGCGCAAGAGCGGTTACTCATGACAGACACTGCTGCATCCCCTTCGTTTCCGGCCGGCGACGCGCCGATCGGCTACGATCCTGCCGCCATCGAGCGGAAATGGCAGACACATTGGGAAACCGAGGGCACCAACACCCCCGATCTCGCCGGCGGGGCCAATCCGTTCTATGCACTGATGATGTTTCCCTACCCGAGCGCGGAAGGGTTGCACGTCGGCAATCTGTTCGCGTTCACTGGAAACGACATCTATGGACGATTCCAGCGGCTGCAGGGGCACACAGTCTTTGAGCCCTTCGGATTTGACGCGTTCGGAATCCATTCCGAGAACTTCGCAATCAAGGTCGGAATTCACCCGAGCGAGCTGATTCCCCGTAATATCGACAACTTCCGTCGCCAGGTTCAGCGCACCGGGCTGATGGTGGATTGGACCCGCGAGCTCTCCACCACGGATCCGGCCTATTACAAGTGGACGCAATGGGTCTTCCTGCAGCTCTACAAGCAGGGGCTGGCCTACAAGAAGAAGGCAGCGGTCAACTGGTGCCCCTTCGACAAGACCGTGCTCGCCAACGAGCAGGTCGCGGGTGGCGTTTGCGAACGCTGCGGCACGATGGTGGAGCAGCGGTTCCTCGAGCAGTGGTTCTTCCGCATCACGGATTACGCCGGGCGCCTGCTGGCGAATCTCGACAAGATGGACTGGACCGAGGGCACCAAGAGCGCACAGCGAAACTGGATCGGTAAGTCGGAAGGCGCCGAGGTTGTATTCGTGGTGCAGGACGTCATGGAGTTCGCGGGGAGCGCCACCGCGAGCGCCGGCCTGTCCGGCGAGATCACCGCCACCGCCCTCGAGATCCGCGTCTTCACCACCCGGCCAGATACCATCTTCGGCGCGACGTATCTCGTGCTGTCGCCAGAGCATCCGCTGGTCAACACGATTGCCGGCGATGAGGAGCGTGACGACGTCGCCGCCTACATCACGCGCGCCGAGAAGCAGGATCTGGTAACGCGCAAAACGAGCAAGGAGAAGACGGGCGTCTTTACGGGCGCGTATGCGATCAATCCAGCCACCGGCGAGCCGATCCCGATCTGGATCGCCGACTACGTGCTGATGGAGTACGGCACGGGCGCGATCATGGCCGTACCAGGCCACGACGAACGCGATCACGAGTTCGCTCTCAAGTACGATCTGCCCATTGTCCGAGTGATTGCAAACGAGTCGCAGACGTCGGACTCGCCCATCACGGAGCCGTTCACCGAAACGGACGCGTGTCATCTCGTGAACTCAGGCCGCTTCAATGGACTGACGGTCAGCGAAGGCAAGACGACCATCGTGACGGAACTTGCTGCGCATGGCATGGCGATTCCCGTCGTGAACTATCGTCTGCACGACTGGTGTATCTCGAGGCAGCGCTACTGGGGTCCACCCATTCCCATCGTATACTGCGACAAGCACGGCACGGTGCCGGTGCCCGACGATCAGCTGCCCGTGCTGCTGCCGGTCATCGAGGAATTTCGTCCTGACGACTCGGGCATCAGTCCGCTCGCGCGCCACGCAGACTGGTATCACACCACCTGTCCCGTGTGCGGCGGACCCGCGCGCCGCGAGACCGACGTCAGTGACACGTTCCTCGACAGCGCGTGGTACTTCCTGCGCTATCCGAGCGTTGATCGCGACGACGTGCCGTTCGGGGAGACGCTGACGAAGAAGTGGCTGCCCGTCACGAGCTACATCGGCGGCAACGAGCACGCAGTGCTGCACCTGCTCTATGCACGCTTCGTGACGATGGCTCTCAAGGACGCAGGGTTCATCGACTTCGAAGAGCCGTTCACGCGCTTTCGCGCGCACGGCATGATCGTGCGCGAAGGCGCGAAGATGTCGAAGAGCA
>JBDUCR010000505.1:0-5604 GCA_040003345.1 bacterium | reverse complement strand
CCTGCTGCGACTCGATTGCGTCGGCGAGTCGTTCGATCGATTCGGCGAGATTTCCCGCGCGCTCACCCGCGCGTATGAGGCCCACGTACGACGCGGGAAAGGCGTCCGGGTGTGCGGCGAGTGCGTCGGCGAACGTGCTGCCTCGCTGCACGCGTGTTTGAACTTCTGCGAGTGGCGCGCGAAGTGGCTCCGGTGCGATGTCGCGTGCGACGCTCAGGGCGCGAGCGAGCGGAAGACCTGCCGGCAACAACGCCGCGAGCGCGCGCGTGAATTCCGCGAGATCACCGCTCTTGATGCGCGCGCGCAGAAAGCCAGTTGGATTGTCGTTCGACGAGACGTCGAGGACGATGAGTCCGCGCGACTGCAGAACGTTCGTGGCGGCAGCGGCAGTCGGTGCTTCGACGACACCTGCCTCGCGCCCGCCTGCCCGCGTGAGCGCCCGGTATCGGAGAAGGGCCACGATGGCTACTGCTTCCAGCTCGTGATGTCGGCTGCGTCGCCGGTACCACCGGGTTTTCCGTCTTGCCCCATGGATGAGAGATCGAATCCGGTGGGCGTGTGATCGCCGGGTGCGCGATAGCTGTATTGCGCTCCCCATGGGTCTGCTGGCGGCGGCTGGCGGAGGTAGGGTCCTCGCCAGTTTGACGGACGCGGCTCGATAGTCGGTGCCTGCCAGAGCGCGTTCAGCCCTTGTTCGCTCGTGGGATAACGGCCGTTGTCGAGACGATAGGCGTCGAGCGCGGCGCTAAGCGAAGCGATCTGTGCCTGTGCGGATACGCTTTTCGCGGTGTCGACGTGGCGGAAGACGTTGGGCGCCACGAAGGAAGCGAGCACCGCGATGATGACCACTACGACCAGGACTTCGATCAGGGTGAAGGCTCGGCGACTTCTTGAAGCAGACGTCATGGTTAATGGTAGAGTGAATCGCGTCGCGCGGTGAGGGCTGTATTTGCGCATGACTGCCAGCACTCGCGGACGACTTCGCGCTTCGTCAGTGACCGCCCGCCTTTGGAGACCGACTTTCCGTGCGATGTGTTAAGGCGTCCACGATCATGAGGCTGCGATAGAACAGTGCGATCAAGGACTCACTGGCGGGACGCGTGGACCCGTTATCGCTTCCTGCATGGGTGAGATTCGGAGCGCCGTCATGGAGATTGACGTCGGCGCTGGTCTGGAAGTCACCGATGCGTGGATCTATCTCGCGCATCCGACGCACTCGACGACGCAGCAGTCGCCGGAAACTGCATGCATGGAAACAGCGGATCTTTGGGAACCCGCTGATCCCCTCCTGGGACGTTCGGGATCGATCCGCCGTTTCCAGAAAATCCGTTGTTTCCGTGCATTCAGTTGCTGTTCAAAACAGCGGAGTGGCCTCTAGTTCAACTCGCGAATCTTGATCGACCGAAACGCCAGCGTTCCCGTATGATCGCCCTGCATCGCGAGATGGCCTTTCTTGAGCCGCCCGTACTTCGCCCACTCGTGGAACTTGCTCGCCGCAACCTTCGACTCCCAATCAGGACTCCACAGCTCGTACTCGAGCAGCTTGAACCCGTTCAGCCAGTGCTCCACATGCGCACCGCGCGCGACGATCCGCGTCACGTTCCATTCACCGACAGCGTTGAGATGTCCGGCCGGCGACGGATACAACCCATACGCCGCACCAGCGCAGGTGAGGCGCGTCTTGTTGTCCGACGCCTTGATGTCGTCGAGCAGCTGATACTCCGGTGCAGTCCAGTAGATGTGATCGAACTCCTCCGACCCGCGATAGAAGATGCCGCTATTGCCACCCTCGCCGATCTTCCACTCGATCTGAAGATCGAAGTCGCTGAACTCGTCCTTCGAGACGATGTCATCAACCGGCTTGACCTTCGCGATGGTTCCGTCGACAACCTGCCATCCATCCGGCACGGTTGCCTGCTTGTAGCCACGCCAGGAGTCGAGATTCTTGCCATCGAACAACAGACGCCATCCAGCCGCGCGTTCATCGGCACTCAATGAATTGGTTCCAGCAACCGGAGCAGCAGCCATGGACTGTGCCTCCATGATACGCGGCTTGGCGCACGCGACGATCGAAAAAGCGAATGCGCCGGCGAGAACGACGCGCTTGGTTGTGCGAGAAGTCAACATGATCGGGGTGTCGAATGGAGAAATCAGGAAGCGGCAAGCGGTCGAGACGTGCGCGCCACCTAAGCTGGCGTCATACTATAGGCTCGTCTAGGAGCCGCGCTGCGAATGCCAACCGCTCTACCCGCCAACTGCCAATGCGCCGATCTCTACTGTCATTCATCCTCCTCGCACTCGCCAGCGCCGCGCCACTCTCAGCGCAGGAGATTGTCATCAAGGCAGGCCGGCTGATCGACGGACGAGGCGGCACGAAAGAGAGCACGACGATCACCGTCTCCGGCGGAAAGATCTCCGCCGTCGGCGCGGGGAAACGGCCGGCGACGTACGACTTCTCGCGCTACACGGTGCTGCCGGGTCTCATCGACGTACACGATCACGTTGGCTGGCACTTCAATCGCGCGAATCGCTTTCACACATCGGGCGACGGCGAGACCGACGTGGACGAAGCGCTCGCTGCGGCAGGCAACGCGAACGTCACGCTACTCGCTGGCTGGACGACGATCGCCAGTCCAGGCTCGGCGTCCGACGCGCCGCTTCGCGACGCGATCGCGCGTGGCGTCATTCCAGGTCCGCGGCTCATCACGTCACTCGACCCGATCTCCAGCGCGCGACTCACGCCCGATTCCATTCGCGCGATCATTCGTCGCCGAAAGGCCGACGGTGCGGACTTCATCAAGATCTTCGCGTCGGCAAGCATTCGTAATGGCGGCAAGCAGACCTGGAGTGACGAGCAGCTCGCCGCAGGCTGCGGCGAAGCGAAAGCACTCGGCCTGCGGACAATGATCCATGCACATAGCGCCGAGTCGATGCGGGCGGCGACGTTGGCTGGGTGCACGCAGATCGAGCACGGTGTCTTCGCGACGCAGGATGTGCTCGACCTCATGGCGCAGCACGGCACCTTCTTCGATCCGCAGTGTGGTCTCGTGTTTCACAACTATCTCGACAACCGCGCGAAGTACGACGGCATCGGCAACTACAATGCGGTGGGCTTTGCGTCGATGGAGAAGGCGCTGCCGATCGCCGCGAACGTCGTGCGCATGGCGTCGCGCACAAAAGGATTGAAGGTGGTGTTCGGCACCGATGCCGTGGCCGGTGCGCATGGCCGCAATGCGGATGATCTCGTCTGTCGTGTGCGCGAGGGTGGAATGAGCCCGATGGCGACGATTACCTCGGCGACGTCGCTCAATGCCGAGTCGCTCGGCATGGGCAGCGAGATTGGTGCGATTGCGCCAGGTATGCAGGCGGACATCATCGCTGTCGACGGTGATCCGTTGAAGGACATCACCGCACTCAGTCGCGTGGTGTTCGTGATGAAAGGTGGACGCGTGTATCGCGCGCCTGGCATGTGACATCATGTTACGCTGACGACGCCTACCGCTCGACGACGATGCGCGCCTCCGCACTTTCGCCGTGCGCGGAAACTGCCTTGAGCACATGCGTGCCCGCGCTGAGCGGCCAGCGCCCACCGCCGTGCGCAGCGCCGTCGATCGACCAGCGTACCTTCTCCGCACCCGCTCCACCCGCCCGCAGCGAGATCGTCGCGTAGCGCGATTCGATGCCGGGTGGAATTGCATAGCGATCGCCGTCCTGCGGCGAGACGATGCGGAAGCGCGTCGCGACGGGCTGCGTTCGCGTTGAATCTGAATCGACAGTTGGCGCTGGATGAAGCGCGTTGTGCGAGCCCGTGCTCACCGATGCGAGCGTCACACCACTGCTTAACGGCCGTGTCTCCTGACGATTCCACTCTGCGAACTCGACGGGCAGCGTGACCTGCTGTCCATGCTCCCAATCATCGAGCGTCGTCGGCTCGGTACCCGGCACGAACCACTCGCTGAGTTGTGCGCATTCCGGTGTCGCGCGCATGCCGGACAGCCTGCACACAGGCACGCTCAGCGCGCCTGCTTGCGCCGGCGTCGTCAACGCGCCCGGTGCCACGCGTTGCGTGACTTCCATCACGACGCGATGCAGCAGCGGGCCCGCACCGCTGACTCCACTCACACCCTGCATGGGACGCCCACTGAAATTTCCCGCCCACACAGCGACCGTGAATCCACGCGTTGTTGCGACAGCCCAGTTGTCGGTGAAGTGGCGACTCGTGCCGGTCTTCACGGCGACGGGAAATGGGAAGTCGAAGGGAGTACTCGTTCCGAATCCGGGGATGCGCGCCGTCGGATCGCTCAACATGTCGAGCACGATTGCGCTCGCGACGGGCGAGATGACGCGGCGTGCGTTCCCGGTTCCTCCCCGTGCGGATCTGGGCGACATGCGCCAGCTCCATGGCGTCCACGCGCCGCCACGTGCAAGCGCGCGATACCCGTTCGCGAGCTCGATCAACGTGACGTCGCCGTTGCCGAGTGCGAGGCCGAGTCCGTAGTCTTCGGCGTCGCGGCGGAGTGATTCGAAGCCGGCGAGATGCAGTGTGCGCAACAAGCTTCCTGTGCCCATGCGCGACGCGAGCTCCACTGCGGGAACATTGTACGAGCTCGCCAGCGCTTCGCGCGCGCGCACGGGTCCGCGGAAACGCCGATCGTAATTGCGCGGAGTGTACGAGCCAGTCGCAGTGGCGTAGCCTTTCGGAATGTCGGGCAGAATGCTCGCCGCGGTGAAGCCGCGATCCAGTGCGAGTCCGTAGAGAAATGGCTTGAGCGCCGATCCCGGCTGTCGTGCGGAGACGACCATGTCGGTCTGTCCTTCACCCGGCGCCCAGAAGTCTGGCGATCCGACCCAGGCGAGCACTTCGCCACTCTCGTTGTCGAGTACCACGGCAGCAGCGTGCTCGACTCCACGCTCATGCAGCACCTGCACTGTGTAGCGAATCTCCTTTTCGACGACAGACTGCAGGTCGGCGTCGAGTGACGTTCGCACGTTCGATAGCTGCGTCGGTGTTCCATCGTTCACCCAGGAGAGCACGCGCGTCGTGAAGTGCGGCGCAAGAAACGGTGATGTACGTGGAGCAACGCGAAGCGGTTCGTCAGCGGCGCGCGCGACGTCCTCGCGCGATGCGTAGTGCAGCTGGCGCATCCGTCGCAACGCGAGCAGTCGTCGCGCACGCGCCCGCTTTGGCGCGATGTGCGGGTTGTCGCGCGACGGTGCATGCGCGAGCCCAGCGAGCGTCGCTGACTGACCGATGCTCAACTCCGCGGCCGATGCGTCGAAGTAGAGTGCACTTGCGGCGCCCACGCCGACCGTCGCCTGACCGAGCTGGACGCGATTGAGATACTGCTCGAGAATCTGTTGCTTGTTCAGGTGTCGCTCGATGCGCAGTGCCCACAGCGTCTGCGTGAGCTTACCACCGACACTGCGTCTCGATGGCTGCATGAGGCGAGCGAGTTGCATGGTGATGGTGGATGCGCCGGAAACGACGTGGCCGGCAACAAGATTGTCGCGCACGGCGCGTGCTGCTGCGCGCACATCAATGCCGGAGTGATCCCAGAATCGCCGGTCTTCTACCGCGACGAAGGCGTTGATGAGATCCGGATC
>JBDUCR010000396.1:0-18894 GCA_040003345.1 bacterium | reverse complement strand
GAAGAGCGAGGCGCGGAGCGCCGATGCGGGCGGATAGCGGAAGAGCGAGGCGGCGCAGCCGCCGACGCGGGCGGAACAGCGTATTATTTCCCCTCATGAAGATCTACACAAAAACCGGCGACACCGGACAAACCGGCCTGTTCGGCGGCGGCAGGGTTTCCAAGGACGACATCCGCGTCGAAGCATATGGTGACGTCGATGAGCTCAACGCCGTCATCGGAATGGCGAGATGCATCGAGATGATGCCTCGCATCGACGAAGTGCTCGTGCCCATTCAGCGCGACCTCTTCGCCATCGGAGCACTGCTCGCCACGCCCGACCGTGAGAAGATGGCCCAGCACCTCGAAAAGGCGCGCATCGACGAAGGACGCATCGCGGAGCTCGAGCACGCCATCGACGACGGTGAGCACGAGCTCGAGCCACTCCGGGCATTCATTCTTCCGGGTGGCACTCCGAAAGCGGCCGCACTGCACGTCGCACGCACGGTCTGTCGGCGCGCGGAGCGTCACGTCGTCCGGCTGCAGCATGACGTCGAGCTTCCGGCGCTCGCCGTCATCTACCTCAATCGCCTTTCCGACCTGCTGTTCACGCTCGCTCGGCTCGCCAATCGGCGCGCTGGTGCCGGCGAGGTTACCTGGTAGCGTGACCACGACGGCAGTGCAACATGACCCGAGCCGCACCATCGGCGCCGGCTCCTATGAGGTCCGCATCGCTGCGGGGCTGCGGGCGGAGTTCGCGTCACTCATCGTCGCCGCCGCTCCGGCGCATCGCTACGCCGTCATCACCGATGATCAGGTCGGACCTGTCTACGCCGCTGCACTCATGTCGGCGCTTTCAGCGAAAGGGCGCACGTCGCTGCACGTGGTGCCTGCCGGTGAGGCGTACAAGACACGCGACAGCTGGGCACGACTCACGGACGAGCTGCTCGCCGCGGGCTGTGCGCGCGACACTACAATCGTGGCGCTCGGCGGCGGAGTCGTCGGAGATCTCGCGGGTTTTGTTGCGGCGACATACATGCGCGGCGTTCCGATCGTTCAATGTCCCACGTCGCTGCTCGCGATGGTCGATGCGTCGGTCGGCGGTAAGACGGGCGTGGACACGAGCGCTGGAAAAAATCTCGTGGGCGCCTTTCACGCGCCGGCAATCGTTCTCGCCGATGTCGAAGTACTTGCCACACTGCCCATCGAGCATCGCCGCGCCGGATTGGCAGAAGCGATCAAGCATGGTGTCATTGCCGACGCCGCACATTTCGGCGAGCTCGATGCGTTGCTGCCGGCACTCCTCGACGGTAACGCGATGGCGACACTCGATGTCGTGGCGCGCAGCGTGGAGATCAAGGCATCCGTCGTAGCGGCCGATGTCCGTGAGCTCGGCGTGCGGAAGACGCTCAACTTCGGACACACCATCGGTCACGCCGTCGAGCACGCGAGCGGCTACGCGCTGCTCCACGGTGCCTGCGTCGCAATCGGCATGGTGCTCGAGGCTCGTCTGGCGGAGCAGATTGGCGTCGCGGAGCGCGGCACAGCAGCGCGGATCGAGGGCGTGCTCACGCGAGCGGGACTTCCGGTCGCACTTCCTGTGAGCATGACGGCGGAGACGATTCTTGCCGCGACGCGTCTCGACAAAAAGGCGCGCGCCGGCAGCGTCGAATACGCACTTCCGACGCGGATCGGTGCGATGGTCAACGCCGGCACCACCTGGTCGATCGCAGTTGATGACGCGGCAGTGCTCGAGGCGCTCGCGTGAGCGTCGCCGGCCCGCCGGTCACGCCGGCATGGGGCACCGCAGCGATTCCGGAACGCGTCGTTCCATCGCCAATCACCCCGTCACGACGCGACCGTGGCAGCAGGCGCCGTCGGTCATGGTATGGCGCGGTAATGCTGTCGCTCATTATTGCCGCCGGCGTCAGCGCCTCGCTACTCCGGATGAATGCGGAGCTCGCGCCAGTGCTGCCGACCTTGTTCGAGCCCACGCTGGTCTACGCTGAGCAGCGCCTCGAAGGCGCGCTCGTACGTGGCGCGGCGGCCGGCTGGGCGTTGAATCGAAACACGCCACTCCGCTACGGTGATCCGGTTCCTGTCGCGCTCACGGCGTATTGTCTCCAGGGACTCACGCGGCGCGATCGATATGTGCGGCAGGGCATTGTCGCGTCGGATCCAAGGATCTTTCCGCTCGCGCGCTATCTGGAGATTTACGTCGGCCGCAAGTATTTCGGCCGCTTCCTCATCGACGATACTGGCGGAAGGATCAAGGGAAATCGGCTTGATATCTGGACGCCGACATGCGCTGAAGCGCGCAAATTCGGCATTCAGCGCGGCACCGCGGTGCTGGTTCCGCGGCCGCGCGGCGCAGTGAAGGATACGCTGATGACCGGTCGCCTCAACGGACGAGCCAAGTAGGGCTGATTCTCAGCTGCTGGTCCCTTCCTTGCTCCTCTAGGGCGCCGACCTCATCATCGGACGAGCGCCTCATGTCCTCTTTCGGCACGTATCTCATCGGTTTCATCATCTTCCTGATCGGAATCGGGATCGCGGCGTTTCTGCTCAACGTTCCGACAATGTGGATCGCCGTCGGTGTCATCATCCTCCTCGGTATCGGGATTCTGATGGCGACGAGCCGGACAAAACAGAAAGACCCTCCGTCAACTTGACTGCTAGCGAGCTGAAGCAGGCGCACTGGGTTATCCAGTGCGCCTGCTTGCATTTAGCTCATCTCGCTGATGAAACACTTGAAGTTAATGAGTCAATCTGACCGAAGCGTTTAATTTTTCGTCAGTTTTTCCTAAAGTAACCAGCAACCCGCTGTCATTACAGCAGTTACGGGCCTCACAAATATGATTCACGGGCCATTCTGGCAAACTCACTGTTGACGGGTTTTTCCCCCGACATTATCCTGGCCGTCCTGCTGACTCACGCGGGCGCGCGGCTCTGTGCAGCCGGAGACGCCCGACCACCTTCCGGCACAGGTAAGGGGCGTGTATGGAGCAAGCGACCGAGACCAGGTCCAAGGGTTATTTCCGTTCGTCCCCCTCCACAGCATTCGATCAATACCTTCAGGACATACAAAAGCTGCCGCTCATAAGTGACGCGGCCGAGGAGCGACGCCTCGCGAGGCTCGCACAGAAGGGCGACGAAGCAGCCGCGGAGCGGCTCGTCACAGCGAATCTTCGATTCGTCATCTCCTACGTGAAGAAGTATCAGGGCCACGGTCTCGACTTGAGCGAACTGGTGGCAATCGGCAACGAGGGGCTCCTCAAGGCGGTTCGAAAGTTCGACCCGGACCAAGGCGTCAAGTTCATCTCGTACGCCGTGTGGTGGGTCCGCCAGGCCGTCCTGAAGGCACTCGCCGAGCAGACACGTAGCGTTCGCATCCCGCTCAACCAGAATTCGCAGCTCATTCGTCTCGCCAGAGCAGAGACCATCCTCGCGCAGGTTCTCAAGCGCGACCCCACTGAAAACGAGATCTCCCGCCTCCTCGAGGAAACTCCCGAGCAGGTGCGCGCGGCGAAGCAGATGTCATCGACCGAGGTGTCGCTCGATGCCCCGATCGATCGCTCCGACCGCGAAGCCTCGACCCTCGGCGAACGCTTCGCTGGCGTCGACGGCACGGAGATCGAGGAAACCACCGATTACAAGCTCATGCGGGAGTTCATCGAAAAAGTCTTCCGCAAGTACCTCACGCCGCGCGAACGGAAGATCCTCTTCCTCTACTACGGGCTCGACGAGACCGGCGAGCCGATGACGCTCGAAAAGATCGGCGCGCTCATGGGCGTAACGCGCGAGCGGATTCGCCAGATTCGCGAGCGGGCCTTCGAAAAGCTGCGCGAATCCCCCGACGGACGCGCCCTCGCCGGATTCTGGCAGGCAGCCTGACGAAGCACGCGAACTGATCAGTACTCGTTGGTCGAAGCGGGGCGGAGACATCATGTCTCCGCCCCGCTTTATCATGCACAGCACTGCAGAACGGGCGTCATTCTGCCGATGGTCAAGTAAGGATGTCCACCGCGCCAGTAACTCGCCAACGCGATCGTGTAGCGCTTCCGTTCCTGCTCCTCATCGCCGTGGTGCTTGGCGGAGGAGTCTTCCTGCGGGTTCGCTACCTCCAGCGAGAGATGCTCTCACGGTGGAACCAGGCGCTCGTTGGCGGAGCGCTCACGACGCAGGCGACGGTCGACGAATGGTTCACCGAGCGGAGAGCGGACGCCGAAGCGCTCGCGACAACCCTCGCTATTCATGGAGCGCTGCATAATGCGGGCGGCGATGCTCGCAGACCCTTCGCGCAGGTGCTGGCGCCCGTAACGCGTCGCGGAAGGTTCATCGGCCTGTGGGTGCTCGACTCGGCGGGCGGTGTCATCGCGAGCTCGACACAAGACTCGCTGCGTCACGCCGAGCTGATCGCCTTTCGAGCTTCCGTATCGAGCGGAAGTGTGGCCACGTCCGCAGTGATTCCGCTCGGTCCGCACGCGGCGATTTTCTCACTCGCGGCGCCGGTCCACATCACCACTGCCGCTGCCGGCGTTCCGCATCCGTTCGCGGTCGTGCTGCGCGCCGACATCGTGGCCGCGTTCGCGCCGTGGGCGCGTGGTCGGCCCAACGCGGCAATGAGCCTGTTCGCCTCGCCTTCACCCGACGGAGCGGTGCTCCTCACGGCGTGTCCGGGTCAGCCAGTGCCCGTATGCGTCGCGTCTCCTCCGGCGCAGAGTACCGACGCCGCTGCGACGCTCGCTCTCGCGCGCGTGGATTCATTCGGGTTGTTCCGCAGCTTCCAAGGCGAGCAAGTGCTCGCCGTCACGCGCTTCGATCGCATGCTGGGCTGGGGCGTCGTGAGGCGCGTACGGTACAACGATGCGCGTGTTCCGCTCTGGACCGAGCTCGCTATCGAGGGAGCGTTCTTCGCCGTATTGCTCACGCTGTTTGCGGTCGCCACCTACGCCGCGAACAGGACCGTGCGCGTACGCCGACTCTCCGCGCTGCGCGAGGCCGACGAGCGAGTTGCCGTCGTCCTCGATGCATCAACCGATGGCATCATCTCACTCGACGAGAGCTACGCCATCACCATGGTGAACACCGCGATCGAGCGAATGCTCGGCTATTCGCGCGGGGAGTTGGTGGGTCGTCCCATTTTCAGTGTGTTCGCGGCGAGGTGGCACGCGCCGCTCACCGAGAGTCTGCAGGCACTCAGCAATAGTGCGGGAACCCGCGCGCCGCTCGCCGATACCGAGCGATGCATTGCCCTCTGCGCGGACGGCAGCCTGCTCCCGGTCGACGCACGCGTTGGACGCACGTTGCACGACGGAGCACCCCTTTTCGTGATGGGACTGCGCGACGTATCCGAGCGCGCGCGCAGCGAGCTCTTTCTTCAGGGGCAGCGCCAGGTGCTCGAGCTGATCGCCACTGGTGCTCCAGCACCAGACACGATCTCCGAGCTACTTGGCGTTCTCGAGGGAGAAGCGCTGCACATGCGGACTGCCGTCTTCGAGACCGGAGATGAGCGACAGATCGCCCGATTGGTTGCCGCACCTTCGCTGCCGCCTGATTTCGTGAATGCGTTCGTCGAGATCGTCGTGGGCGCGACGTCCGGTGTGGTTGGCAGTGCAATCTTCCGCGGCGAGTCGGTGTTCACGCCCGAGGTTGCAACCGACCCCCTCTGGGACGGCGCGCACGAGCTGGCGGCATCGCACGGCATCAGTGGAGCGTGGGCGATTCCGCTGCGCGCCGCCGACGGGCATGTGATCGGCGCGCTCGCATGCTATTACGCGGAGTCGCGTCATCCGACCACGAGGGAACGCGAGCTCGCGCGAGCGGCAGTGCACCTCGCGAGCATTGCGCTCTCCAGCTCGCGCGACGCAGAATCGCTGCGAACGTCGGAGGCAAGTTTCCGCTCGTTCGTGGAGAATGCGCCGGCGGCAATCTTCCGCGAGACACGCGGGGGCGTCCTCGTGTCGACGAACCCGGCGATGGTATCGCTGCTCGGATACCGAAACGCCGCGGAGCTCGCACGTGCCGCGGATGCCGGACGCCTGTATCGCGACGTCGACGCGCGCACCCAACTGCTCGTGGCGCTGGAGCGAGAGGACATCGTCCGCGGCCACGAGGTGGAGTGGCTCCGCGCCAATGGCTCCCTGGTGACCGTTCGCGTGAGTGCACACGCCTACCGCGACGATCGCGGCGAAGTGTGGCTCTGGGAGGGATATGCGGAGGATGTAACGTCGTTGCGTGCGACCGAAAGTGCGCTGCGGAGAAGTGAGCGCCTCGCGGCCGTGGGACAACTCATCAGTGGAGTGGCGCACGAGCTCAACAATCCACTGTCCTCGATCATGCACTTCACGGAGGATCTTCTCTCCGACGAGCGGAGCAGTGCGGACGCCGAGGCGCTTGGCGTCATTCGCGACCAGGCGCGACGGTCGCGGGCAATCGTGCGTGACTTGCTGACGTTCGTGCGCCAGCGCGAGGTCACATCCGAGGCGTTGCCGCTTGGCGATGTCGTGGCGTCTACGACGCGTGCGATGCGTCCCTCGTTGGAACGCGACGGCGTTTCCCTGCACCTGGACGCGGGGGCTCCAGGCGCGCTCGTCCTCGCGGACCGGAGTGGCGTGGAACAGATCGTCACCAACCTGGTGATCAACGCGGCGCAAGCGGCGGGACGGGGAGGACACGTGTGGATCTGCGCCGGCACGCGCGACGGCAACTGCGTCATGACGGTCGAAGACTCCGGCCGGGGTGTTCCGGCCGACGTGCTACCGCAGATATTCGATCCGTTCTTCACGACGAAGCCGACAGGCGAAGGAACAGGCCTCGGGCTCTCGGTTACCCTCGGCATCGTCGAGCAATTTGGCGGGCGCATTACCGTCGATTCCAAGATTGCCGGGCGCGGCGCACGCTTCACCGTGTTTCTCCCCCGCATGGACCCGAGCACGACGCCAGTACGGGAGGTGGGGGAGAGTCTTCCGCCAATGGCGGAGGAAGCGGCGACGCCAATCCTCCCGGAGCCGATCGTGCCGCCGAACGACCAGCAGGCACTGCGGACAGCGCTGATCATCGACGACGAGCCGACGATTCGCGCCGCGCTGCGCCGCTATTTCATGCGACGTGGCTGGGCCGTGGAGGAAGCCCCGGATGGAGCGGCGGGACTCAAGCTCATCGAGAGTCATGGCGACCGGTTCGGCGTGATCATCTCCGATCTGCGCATGCCGGGCTTTTCCGGGATCGAGCTGCACGACCAGCTCGCGGTGGAGCACCCTGAAGTCCTCCTGCGCATCGTGTTCAGCACGGGCGACGTCGCGTCGGCAGAGGCGGCGAGCTTTGTGCAGCGCACCACCTGTCCTGTGCTGCAGAAGCCATTCGAGCTCCACATGCTCGACTCGATCATTGCGGGCGTTGTCGACGGCGCGGGCGCGGAGCGCGTGATAACTTAAGGGCGGTCGCGCGGTGCCCGAGGGCATACGCGGCCAGCATTCACGCCGCGCTCCCTGCATGGTCGACCGCAGCCGCAACACTCCAGTCTTCATCGATTACACCGGTAAGCGCTGGCGCCGCATCAGAAGCGCCGCGCTTGTCGTTGGCGTTGCGACCACGGTGCTCGCACTCGTGCTGGTCGGGACGCTGATTCTGTCGCCGCCGATTCCGCCGGAGCTCCCGCTCGCGACGGCGAACAACACCACGATTGCGCGTGCCACGAGCGGAAAGCCGGGCGCTTTCACGAAGGTAGATCGGCTTCGCACGGCCTATCGCCGCAAGCTCGCGGCGGCCATGAAGAAATACGGAAACCCCACGTCGCGGCAGCCGGAGTTCATTCCTGCCGTGAACATCGGCACTGGTGGCCGTGCGCCGCGCAATGAGGCGATCGTCGCTGGCTTCTATGTGAACTGGGCAGACAACTCGTTCGCGTCGCTACAGCGGAACTATGAGAAGCTGGACTGGGTGATCGGAGAGTGGGGCTTTTTTCCGAGCAATGCCGATACGCTGCTGCTGCGCATCAAGCCGGAAGTCGTGGAGCTGTTCCGGAACATCCCGATCGAGAAGCGGCCGTCACTGTTCCTGATGATCTCCAACTACGTCGTCGATCCGGGAAAGGACTCGACGCGCGGGACTTTCGACTCCGCAACGGTGCGGCGCTTTCTCGCCAATCCCGCCGCGCGGGCGAACGCGATTCGTCAGCTTACCGGGGCGGTACTGACCTACGGTCTTGCCGGCACGACGCTCGATCTCGAGAACTTCGATCCCGCGCTGCAATCGCAGGTGTTGTCGTTCGCGCACGAGCTGCACGACGCGATGCACGCGATGGGCAAGCTCGCCACGCAGGCCGTCGCCGTTGGAGATCCGGACACGTACATCCAGCGCGCCGCTGGGGTGAACGACAAGCTCTTTCCGATGATCTTCGACGAGCACTACGCGACCGGAGAGCCGGGCCCCATCGCGAGCCAGCCATTCTACGTCGCGCAGGCAACGCGCTTTGCGCGGCTCGTCAGGCCATCGAAGCTGATCTTCATGATCGGCGCGTACGGCTACGACTGGAACGACGCGGAAGCCATCGCGAATCATCACGCCGAGAGCTTCGACTTCCAGGAAGTCATGCGCGCCGCCCGAGGATCAATGCAGCCTCGGCCGCGCTTCGATCCGGTGTCGATGAATCCGTACATGCAATGGACGTCTCCGGATTCGACCGACCACGCACTCTGGTATCTCGACGCTGTAACCGCGTACAACGAGATGCTCGTTGGCCGTGCGCTTGGCGTGGCGGGACATGCCATCTGGCATCTTGGTGGAGAAGATCCGTCGCTCTGGAATGTGGTGACGACCGAAGGCTCGCTGCTCAGGCCGGACAGTCTCAAGCTCATGCTACCGAGCTACGACGCGGAGTTCGACGGGACTGGAGAGATTCTGCAGGTCTCCAATTTTCCGGCCGATGGGAATCGCAACATTCAGGTCGACTCGCTGTCGAGCTACATCACCAGCGAGACGATGGTGAAGGTGCCGGTTCCGTACGTGGTTGCGCGAACGGGAGGGCAGCCGCGGAATCACCATCGTGTCGCGCTCACCTTCGACGACGGTCCCGACGCACGCTGGACGCCACAGATTCTCGACACACTCCGCTCGCGCGGCGTGCATGCAACGTTTTTCGTGGTCGGCCAGAACGTCGACACACATCAGCGGCTGCTTCAGCGCGTGTACGACGAAGGGCATGAGATCGGCAACCACACGTACACGCATCCCAATCTTTCGCTGACCACGGAGCGACGCGGCCGTATCGAGATCGATGCGACAGCGTCGCTCGTTGAAGCGGTGATCAATCGACGCATCGCATTCTTTCGGCCGCCCTACTTCGGAGATGCCGAGCCGTCCACCGACGCGGAGCTGGTGTCCGTGGGCATCGCGTCGAAGCGCAACTACTGGACGATCGGTCTCCACGTCGACGGCGAAGACTGGAAAGAGCTTCCATCCGATTCGATCATCAAGCTGGTACTCGATCGCCGCAAGTTTCCAAATGCCCTGAACAGTCTCGCACAGGATTCGGCGCGCAACGTCGTACTGCTGCATGACTCGGGCGGCGATCGGCGCAATACGGTGGCTGCGCTCGGACCTCTCATCGATTCGCTCCGTGCGCGTGGCGACACGATCGTCCTCGTGAGCGATCTCGCCGGAATCACGCGTGACGACGCGATGCCGCCGCTACCTCCGTCGAGCGAAGCAACGCGTCTGTTGCGTCAGGCCGGCTGGCTTCTGCTCGGCGTCGGTGAGACGTCGATGTTCTGGATCTTCAGCGTCGCCGTCGTGCTCGGCATCGCGCGACTGCTCGTCATCGGGCTGTTGGCGATCATTCAGCGGTTGAAACAGCATCAGGATCGCACCGCGCCGGTCACGTACACGCCTGGAGTGAGCGTGATCGTGCCGGCGTACAATGAAGAGAAGGTGATCGTCCAGACGATCTCGTCGCTCCTCAATCAGCGCTACGCCGGCGAACTGCAAATTGTCGTCGTAGACGATGGATCGTCGGATGACACGGCGGCGATTTGCCAGGAGGCGTACGGTCGTCATTCGCAGGTGACGGTGCTTCGCACGGAGAACGGCGGCAAAGCGAGTGCGCTCAACTATGGCATCACGCATGCGAGACACGAGATCGTCATTGGTCTCGATGCAGACACCGTCTTCGACGACGATACCGTTGCCGAGTTGATCCAACCGCTCGAGGATCCAAGAGTTGCTGCTGTCGCGGGCAACGCGAAAGTCGGCAACCGCATCAATCTCGTTACGCGATGGCAGGCGCTCGAGTACGTCACGAGCCAGAATCTCGATCGACGAGCATTCTCGCTGCTCGACTGCATCACAGTCGTTCCTGGTGCCGTCGGTGCGTGGCGCAGAAGTGTGGTGCTGGAAGTAGGAGGCTTTCAGGAGGATACGCTGGCCGAGGATCAGGATCTCACGCTCGCGATGCGCCGCGCGGGCTACTCGGTGGCGTATGCGGACGGCGCCGTCGCATACACCGAAGCGCCCGATACGCTGCGCGGTCTTGCGAAGCAGCGCTTTCGCTGGTCGTTCGGCACGCTGCAGTGCACGTGGAAGCATCGCGATGCGTTCTTCCGTCGGAAGTACGGCTCGCTCGGGTGGGTCGCGCTGCCGAACGTGTTTCTGTTCCAGCTTCTGCTGCCCGCTATCTCGCCGGTTGCGGACTTCATGTTTCTGTACAGCATCGTCTCGGTCTACATCAACGCGGGGAACCACAAGGTCGACGACCGGCTGACTTACGCCCTGGTGGATCTCGAGAAGGTGTTCGCGTACTACGCCGTCTTTCTACTCGTGGATTGGCTGGCGGCTGTGCTCGCGTTTCTCATGGAGCCCGAAGAAGACAAACAGCTCACGTGGCTGATCTTTCTTCAGCGGTTCGCCTATCGGCAGGTGATGTACTGGGTCGTCGTACAATCGTTCGCGGCGGCGTTGAGCGGACGTCTTGTCGGATGGGGCAAGCTCGATCGCAAGGCCACGGTTGAGATTCCGTCGCACACAAAGTCGCGTTCCGTACTGCAATGGCTGCGTGGATTGCGACGTCGCCTTTCGCATGCGTTGCGATGACGAATTCCCCTGGAAAGATTCCCGCGCTGGTCAACGAGGCCTCGGGCACTGCGGACGCGGCGCTGAAGGCCTTGCGCGAGAATGCAAACTTCGACGTTCACGCAGTTCCTCCCGGACAGCTCGACCACACGCTGCGTGATCTCGTAGCGAGCGGTGTACCGCGTTTCCTCGTCGCTGGCGGCGACGGTACGATCGCTACCGCCGCGAGTGCGCTGCTGGACACCGACATCGAGCTGGCAATTCTTCCCGGTGGGACGCTCAACCACTTCGCGACGGACCTCGGCATTCCGTCAGACGCCGCCGAGGCACTGGCCCTCGCAGTGGCCGGAACGCCGCGACCCGCCGATGTTGGACAGGTGAACGAACACGTATTTCTCAACACCAGCAGTGCCGGCGCGTACGTGCACTTCGTGCGCGTGCGTGAGTATCTCGAGCCGCGATTCGGCTACGCCATCGCATCCGCGATCGCGGCGCTGCGCATTCTCTTCCAGTTGAGGATGATCAGCGTGGAGCTCGAGGTGGACGGACAGCGGCGCACGTATCGCACGCCCATCGTGTTCATCGGCAATGGCGAGCGAGAACTCAAGCTCCCGCTTCTTGGCAAGCGCGTTCCCAATGGTCAACGCGGGCTCCACGTGCTCATCGTTCGGGGTCGCTCGCGCGCGCGGCTGTTGGCCATTGCACTGAACGCCGTTGCGCGCGGAGTGAAGACGGCGGCGCGCACACCGGAGCTGGACAGCTTCATCGTCGATCATTGCACCATTACCCTGCGTCGCCCCGGACGTATCGCAGTGGATGGAGAGCTCGTGTCCGTCGGCACCACGCTCGAGTACGAACTCAAGCGCGATGCGATCCAGGTGATATGTCCTTGAGCCCGGATCTCGTCGCGCGACTTGCCGCGATCGTCGGCGAGGGCCGTGTCCTCGCGCGAACGGGCGAGCTGCGCTCTTACGAGTCGGATGGGCTGCCTGGCTATCATGTGAAGCCGTCGGTGGCGGTCTTCCCCGGCACTCGCGACGAGACAATCGCCGTCGTGCGACTGCTCGCGGAAACGGGAACGGCATACGTCGCGCGCGGTGCCGGAACCGGATTGTCGGGCGGCGCGCTCGCTGACGACGTCGTTCTGCTTGGACTTCACCGGCTCAAGCGCATCATATCGGTGGACGCGGAGAACGCGCGAGCGGTCGTCGAGCCGGGTGTGGTGAATGCGACGCTGACAACTGCGGCAACGCAGTTCGGATTGCACTACGCGCCGGATCCGTCGAGCCAGACGGCGTGTACGATCGGCGGAAACGTTGCCGAGAATGCCGGTGGACCGCACTGCCTCAAGTATGGCGTGACGTTGAATCACGTTCTCGCGCTGACAGTGATTCTCCCGAATGGCGAGATCGTGCAGCTCGGCAACGCCGACGGCGAAGACGACGGCCTCGACGTGTTAGGCGCGTTCATCGGATCCGAGGGGTGCTTTGGCGTGGTGCTCGATGCGACGGTGCGTCTCGAGCGCAATCCGCCGTCGATCCGCACGCTGCTCGCCGACTTCATGTCGATCGACGCCGCAGCACACGCAGTTTCGGCGATCATCGCATCTGGAATCGTCGCGGCTGCCCTCGAGATGATGGATGCCGCGACGATTCACGCGGTCGAAGCATCGATCTATGCCGCTGGCTATCCAACAGACGCCGCCGCAATTCTGCTCATCGAGCTCGATGGTGCGGCGGCAGGACTGGATACGGATGTCGAGCGCGTCGCCGGATTCTGTCGAGATGCAGGTGCGCGTGCGGTCCGCATCGCGACGGATCCCGCTGATCGCGCGCGGCTCTGGCAGGGACGCAAGAAGGCGTTCGGCGCGATGGGCCGCGTGTCGTCCCATCTCGTCGTGCAGGACGCCGTCGTGCCGCGCACGAAGCTGCCGCGCATTCTCGCCGACATCCAACGCATTGGCGCGCACTATCGCGTTCATGTCTGCAACGTGTTTCACGCCGGCGACGGCAATCTGCATCCGAACATCGGCTACAACGCCAACGACCCCGACGAGTCGGCGCGCGTGCATTCCGCGATGACGGAGATCATGCAGGCGTGCATCGATGCTGGTGGCACCATCACGGGTGAGCACGGCGTTGGGCTCGACAAGCTGCCGTACATGGCGTCGCTCTTTACGCCGAGCACGCTGAGTGCCATGTGCGCGCTGCGCGATGTGTTCGATCCAGAGCGACGCTCGAATCCCGGTAAGGTCGTTCCGGTGCACAGCTGCCGGGAGTGGCATTCAGCTCCGTCAGCGCGAGTCGCGGCGGGAGCGGCGGCCGGTTGACGGCTCACATCGTTGGTCATGAGGTAGCGCTCGTCGCCGATCGTGTTCATGAAGCACGGGCGCGGCGCGTCGGGCTACGGATCACCGGTGCCGCGAGCTGGCTCGACGCTGGTCGTCCATGCGACGCAACGCAGCCGCTCGATATTGGCGCACTGCAGGGAATCACGCAGTACGAACCTGGCGATCTGACACTCACCGCGCGCGCCGGTACGTCGCTGGCCGAGATCCAGCGCGTGACGCTTGCGGAACGCCAGTGGCTCACGTTGGATGCACACGGTTCGCCCAATGGGACGCTGGGTGCCACCGTAAGCACCGCGTCATCCGGTCCACTCGCGTCCGCGTACGGAACGCCGCGCGATCACGTGCTTGGCTGCGAATTCGTGAGCGGAACAGGCGACGTCGTGCGGGCGGGCGGGCGTGTCGTAAAGAACGTCGCAGGCTTTGATCTGGTACGGCTTGTCACAGGCGCATGGGGCGCGCTGGGCGCACTGACGGAGATCACCGTTCGGCTGCGCGCGCTGCCGGAAGTCGATAGCACGCTCGCGGTTGAGGTAGCGGGAAACTCATCTGCACAAGTCGCGGCCGCGGCGTGGAGCTGGTTTCGGCAGAGCGACTATTCACCGCTCGCCGCCGAGTTGGTGTCGCCCGCACTCGCAGCGCGTCTGTCGCTCCCGCCATCGTGCCTCATGGTGCGCCTTGGCGGCAATTCACCACTGGTGCGGGCCGGGCAGGATGCGGCTGCATCGCTCGGCGTGACAATGCCGGTTGATTGCTCGACGTGGAATGCGCTCTCGAGCGCAGAGCCAGATGGTGCAATCACAGTTCGTGCGAGTACGCTTCCCTCGCGCATGCACGATCTGTGGCCGCGTGCCGTTGCGTTAGCGGAGGGGTGCGGTGGTTATGCGCATGCGACGATCGCGCGTGGTGTGGTGCGTTGCGTAATTCCCGCGCCTTCGGATGATGAGACGCTGCGCCATTTCCGATCGGCGCTCACCCAACTTGCAGCAGATTTCACGGTGGTGGGCGAACGAATGCCGGCATCACTGTGGAGCATTCTCTCCCGCCCACGATCAACCGACGCGCTCGGCGCAGGCATCCGTCGCGCCTTCGATCCCGACGGTATCCTGAACACCGGCATTCTCGGAGTCGCATGAGCAGCAGCCTTCCGTCTCCCATGCAGTGTGTCATTCCGGATACGCCACTCGGCAAGGCCAGAGCGGGAATCGATGCGTGTGTGCATTGCGGCTTTTGCCTTCAGGCGTGCCCTACGTATCTCGCGCTCGAAGACGAGAACGACAGCCCGCGTGGACGCATCGTGCTCATGCGCTCGATGGTGGAAGGAACGCTGCCGACGTCAGATGTGGACGTGCGCACGCACATCGATCGCTGCCTTGGTTGCCGTGCGTGCGAGACGGCGTGTCCATCGGGGGTGCCGTACGGCCAGTTGCTCGAGGCGACGCGCGCAACACTCACGGCGGAGCGACCCAATCCGCTGGTTGCGCGCGCGATCCTCTTCGTCTTCGCTCGACAGTCGCTCATGCGGCTTGCCATGCTTGGTGGCCGCATCACACGCGCGCTCGGACTCTCGCGGTTGTTCGCAAAGCTGCCGGGACGGCTGGGCTTCGCGATGGCGATGCTGGAATCGACGCGCTCTCCAATCGAGCGCAACGCGTACGTGCCGACCTCCGACGGATCGCGCGGCACGGCGACGCTGCTCGTTGGCTGCGTCATGGAAGGTCTGTTCAGTGAGACCAACCGCGCGACCGAGCGAACGCTCGCGATGAACGACTACGCAATCGTCACCACGGATCGTCAGCGGTGCTGCGGCGCGCTTCACGCACATGCGGGTGACGCTGAGACTGCACGCACGCTTGCTCGCGCGAACATCGCGGCATTCGAGCAGTCGGGCGCGGACGTCATCGCCGTGAATGCGGCAGGATGTGGCGCGATGATGAAGGAGTACGGACACATTCTCGCTGATGATCCTGCGTGGCATGCGCGCGCTGTGGCTGTTGCAGACCGCGTTCGCGACGTGAGCGAGCTTCTTGCCACCGCGGGTCCCAAACCTGGCGGCGCTCTTCCGCTAACGGTGACGTACGACGCACCATGCCATCTTCTGCACGCGCAGCGAGTCGCCGCGCCACCACTGCGCGTACTTGCCGCCGTGCCCGGCCTTACGCTTGTTCCGCTTACGGGAAGTGAGCACTGCTGCGGCAGCGCCGGCATCTACAACCTCGTCGAGCCTGATGTCAGCAATCGCGTGCTCATACCCAAGCTCGCAAACATTGCGGACACTCATGCCCCGCTGGTCGCGACGGGTAACCCGGGCTGCCTCATGCAGATTGGTGCCGGTTTGCATCAGGCCGGCATCGCCGCACGTGCGATTCATCCCGTTGATCTCCTGGACGCATCGTACGGGGCCATGGTGCGCAACCCGTAGCGGACGTCCGCAACCACTGCTTACTTATCGCCATGGTTGATGGGGTGATCCTCGAATGGGAGGGCGTGCTCGCCGACACGTCCAGCGCGCGACGCGATTCATTGCGGCGCGCTCTGGCGGATGAAGGCGTGCAGTCCGATGCGCCATCCATTGCGCTCGAGCAGATGCAGCGCTCGGATCCCACACTTGCCGACCTCGTCGCACTGCGCGCGACGCGAGCTTTTGCCGAGCGACTCGGTAATGGATTCGTGCTGCTTCCCGGTGCGCGCGAGTTTGTCGAGCATGCTCAGCTCGCATCGCGCGTGGCCATTGTGACCACCGCCACGCGCTCCGAGACAGAATTTGTGCTGAGACTCGCCGGCCTCGATGGCGCCATTGCGACGATCGTCAGCGCCGACGACATGCTCGATGCGCCACCATCACCTGCGATGATCGAGCGAGCAGTCGCCCAGCTGTCGCGACTGCGTTCGCTGCAGCGCTCGCGCATCGTCTCTCTTGCCAGTGCGTCGGTAGCGTTGTGCGCTGCGCGTGCAGCCGGTGTGAGAACGGTGGCTGTCGGTGCTCCGGCGCACGTCGCCGTTGATGCCGACGGTGCGGTGAGCGGTATCGAGGGGCTGACGATGACCGATCTCACGCGCCTGTGTGGCATCACAGCGATGGAGCGAACGTCGTGACCGCGGGCCAGGCGCCTCGCGCAACCGTCGGCGACGTAAGCGGCCGCAGTGTCGTCCTCGCATATGGGAGCGTGGTGGCCGAGTATGAAGCGTTGCAAACCGGCGCTGCGTTATTCGATCGCAGTCACCGCGGCCGCGTACGCGTAAACGGTGACAAGGCCGCCGAAATGGTGGCCGGTCTCGTGACGAACGACGTCACTGGACTCGCGCCCGGACAGGGATGTTACGCGGCGGCACTCACCGCCAAAGGGAAGATCGTCGCTGACGTGCGCGTGTTCATCGACGAAGGGAGTGTGCTGGTCGACGCACCGCCGCGAGCCGCAATTGCGTGGGCCGCGATGGTGAAGAAGTTCGTCAATCCGCGAACCGCTCCGCATGTCGACGAAAGTGCGACGCTGCGAGATCTGGGAATCTTCGGTGCGACGTCGCGGCATGTCGTCTCCGCGCTCACAGGCGTCCAGGCACCGGCGCTCACGGCACTTGCGCCCTACGCGCACGTGACCATCGAGATCGCCGGACACAAAGTTCTCATCGTCAAGTCCGCCGACCTCGGCGTCGAAGGATTCGAGTTGTTCGTGCCGGCCGAACAGTTCGATGCACTCTGGGCAGGAGCGGCGGCGAATGGCGCTGTTCCCGCCGGACTGGAAGCGTGGGAGATCGCGCGTGTCGAAGCTGGGCGTCCCGAGTGGGGGCTCGACATCGATGACACCACGATTCCGCAGGAAGCAAACTTCGACGAGTTGCACGCCATCTCGTACACGAAAGGATGCTATGTCGGACAGGAGACCGTGGCGCGCGTTCATTTTCGCGGCCACGTGAACAAGCATCTGCGCGGTATCCGTGCGGTGGACGCGGATGCACCTCCAGCAGGCGCAACACTACACGACGATAGCGGTGTGCAGGTTGGGGATGTGCGCACGGCGGTCCGGTCACCACGTCTTGGCGGCATTGCGCTGGCGATGATCCGCCGCGAAGTCGCGCCAGGCGCATCGCTGCTCGCGCGCTGGCCAATCGAAGGCGTCGCCGACGGCAATGTCAACGAGCGACGTGTGGACGTTGCAGCGCTGCCCTTCGACGCGAGCTGAGCGTGCCGAGCGCCCTCGTGACCGGCGCGACGGGTCTGGTGGGCACGCACGTCGTACAGCGGCTGCTCGACGATGGATGGAACGTTCGCGCGCTCGTGCGCGACGCCGCGCGTGCCCGAGCGATGGGTGAGCAGGGAGTCGAGCTTGCGACCGGCGACGTGCTCGATCAGACGAGCTTCTCGCGCGCCGTGCACGGCCGCGATGTCGTGTTCCATACCGCAGCCGTGGTGACACCGGACGGCGGATGGGAAGCGTATCGCCGTCCGAATGTCGAGGGCACGCGCAACGCGATTGTCGCCGCCAGTGCGGCGGGAGCGCGACTGGTACACGTCAGCAGTGTCGCGGTGTACGGAAATGCGTCACGCTATCGCGGCGAAGGACTGCGCACCGATGAAGACACACCGCTTCCTCCGATTCCCGACGGTGCGTTCTACGCGCGGTCGAAGCGCGAGTCGGAGGAGCTTGTGCTGCAGGCGCACCGCGACGGCCGCGTGTGGGCGACCGCAGTGCGTCCCGACGTGATCTACGGAAAGCACGATCGGCAGTTCGTGCCGCGGATGGCACGCATGCTTCGTCGTGGCATTGCACCATTGATCGGCGATGGGGCGACGACGCTCGCTATCGTACACGCCGAGAACGTCGCTGATGGGATGGTGCGCGCGGCGGTTGCGGATGTCGCCGGTGGACGTGCGTACAATCTCGCGAACGACTACGACATCACCGCAGCGGAATTTTTTCGCCTCGGCGCCGAGGGACTGCGCGTGCGAGTGCGCGTGCTGCGCGTGCCGTATGGTATTGCGAAGCGTGCGCTCGGGGTCGTGAAGGTGATTGCGCCGCTATTCGTCGGCAACCGGTTCAATGCGGCGATGTCGGCGTCGCTCGATTTCATGTCGCGTGACAATCCGTTCTCCTCGGAGCGTGCGCGACGTGAGCTCGGGTGGGATCCACCAATGCGGCCCGATGTCGGAGTGTCAGACGCGTTTCGGTGGTGGGCGCTGCACAACTGAGAGACATGCTGGAACGACGACGGGGCGACACACTCGAAAGTGTGCCGCCCCGCGCGTCGTAGTGAAGCTAGTCCGTGAGGACTACGGCTTCTTGGCTGCCTTTGCTCCAGCCTTGCCGGCGTCCTTCATGGCGCCCTTGGCTTCGTCAACCTTCTTGGCGGCGGTGTCCATCTTCGCCTTGGCGGTGTCCATCTTCATGGATGCCATTGCGGAGTCAGTCTTCGGGGTGGTATCGACTGCGACCGCGGCAGGTGCCGGAGCCATCGCCGGAGCGGCGGTGTCAGCCTTCGGGGTCTCCTTCGTGCTGCAGGCGG
>JBDUCR010000242.1:0-5622 GCA_040003345.1 bacterium | reverse complement strand
CGCACCAGGCTGCACGTCCAGCAGATTGCGCGGCCCCGCGAGCACCTTTTCTCTCAGCGAGACACCGGCAATCGCGTCATACACTCCCGCACGCACCTTGATCGAGTCGGGAGTCAGCCACACACGCCCCCACACCAGCTTGCCCGCATGCGCCCTCCGCGACGCCGTCATCATCGCGTCCAGCGATGACTCGGTAGCGCCGCGCCGAGCATCCGAGACGGTCAGATCACTCGCGAGCTTGAGGCCGTTCCACTCGCGCATCGCGGAGTACAATCCCTCCGCGACAGGCTCCTGGTCGTGCGGTGCCGCGCCGCCAGCATACTGAAACGGAAAGACCGCGTACTGCGCCGTATCCACACGTCCCGTCAACACGTCGATCTGGTCGCGGCCACGATCAGTCGACGCAATGGAACCCGTAAACAGCAGCGCGACCCCCGCGGCCCAGAGCCACGGACTCTTCGTCAGCGGTTTGCGCGCGACCCGCGCGGCAAGCGTTTCACCCGAGTTGCCGATGGCTGCCGACATCGCAGCGCTGAACGCACGCGCGTCGTCGAAACGATCGTCCGGAGAGATCGACAACGCCTTCGCAATCACCGCCTCGATCGGCGCGGGCACATCGTGCCGATACTCGCGCAACAACGGCGCTCGACGCGAAATGCGCTGCGTGAGCAACTGCTGCGGCGTCTCGCCAACGAAGGGCGGCACCCCCGCCATCGCCTCGTACAACACACACGCGAGCGAATACACATCGCTGCGCCCGTCGAAGGCGCGGTCACGCGCCTGCTCCGGACTCATGTACGCCGGCGTGCCGGTGATCGTGCCCTGCTGCGTGATCTTTTCGTGCGCGCGGTTGATCGCGCGGGCAATGCCGAAGTCGGCGAGAATCGCGTGCCCACCGGAAAAGAGAATGTTCTCCGGCTTGATGTCGCGATGCACTACGCCGCGCTCATGCGCGTAGGCGAGCGCCCCCGCGACCTCGCGACCAATGCGCACCGCCTCTTCCACCGACAGCCGGCTGTCGGCCGTGAGCCGCTGCCGCATCGAGTCGCCCTCGACGTACGGCATCACGTAGAACAGCAGATCGTGCACCTCCCCCGAATCGTGAATCGGAAGGATGTGCGGATGCTGCAGGCTCGCCGTCAGCTTGATCTCGCGCAAAAAGCGCTGCGCGCCCAGAGCATGCGACAGCTCGTGGTGCAGCACCTTGATGGCCACGAGTCGCTCATGGCGAACATCGTGTGCCAGATAGACCGTCGCTGCTCCACCGCGACCAATCTCACGCTTGAGGACGTACCGTCCCGCCAGCGTCTCGTGGAGAAGTGGTGAAATGTCGAGCACAGCCATCCGGTCTTCTGCAGGGAACGCTAAACTAACTGCGTCGGCATCGGCTCAGCCATAGCCGGCGCTCTATTGTAGACGATTTCCGCCATTCTTCGGCACGCCAATGACCCAATTGTCATCCCCGCAGCCGGACATCGTGTTGCGGCCCGCCACGCGCGACGATGTCCCAACCATTCTCCGCTGCATTCAGGGGCTCGCAGAGTTCGAGCACCTCCAACACGAATGCCGGGCAACGGAGGCACTGCTGCGCGAGTCACTGTTCGGTACCGCGCCGGTTGCGGAAGTGACGCTCGCCTTCGCCGGAGACGCTCCCGCCGGTTTCGCCCTCTGGTTCCGCAGCTATTCCACCTTCCTCGCGTGCCCGGGCCTCTACCTCGAAGACCTCTTCGTCTTCCCGGAATTTCGTGGCCAGGGAGTCGGCCGACAGCTGCTCGCCTCGCTCGCACGAACGGCGCTGGAGCGTGGCCTCGGACGCCTCGAATGGGCCGTGCTCGACTGGAATGCCGCCGCCATCGGCTTCTACCAGTCGCTGGGCGCGGTCCCCATGAGCGACTGGACCACCTATCGCCTGGCCGGCGAAGCGCTCAGCGCCGTTGGCCGATCCGGGTGACCGCTTGCCCAAGGCGCGAGGTCTGATGATAATGAGGTAAAGGTCCGATTCCCGTCTCCCCGGCCACGGGGGAGTGTCGCACATGCGCATCTGGCTCCACTCGGCAGTCAAGACCACGGCGGTTGGTCCGAGCACATTCAGCGTCGTCGCTCACCTGGTGCTCATCAGCGCGGCCGTGTACGGCACAGGCGTGCGCGCCCGTGCCGTCGAGCAAGCTATCGCGGAACGGATCTTCTACATGGTGCCGCCGGACCGCCGCCCGAATTCGGAGAACGTCGTCGAGCACCTGCAATACATGGACGTCGGATCACATGCGCCGCTGGCCAACGAGCGACGCGATGGCCTTGAAACGTACTCTCCCGGCAACGACGCCAAGCAGAAGCGCGGTGGAAATGCCGGAAAGGAAGTGGAGGCACAGGCGCCGTCGGTCGCAGCATCATCGCCCGATTCGGTCTACTCCATTCTGGACGTCGAGGAAAGCGCAGTCCGAGCCGCGGGAAGCGCTGCGCCCGTCTATCCATCGGAGCTCATGAAGGAGGGCACCGAGGGCGGCGTCTTCGTGCGCTTCGTCGTCGACACGAGCGGCCGCGCGGATCCCGCAACGATCGAGATCGTGCGCTCGACGCATCCGCTCTTCACGCAGTCCGTCCGGCAAGCCGTGCCGCTCATGATGTTCTCGGCGGCGTCCGTCGGTGGACGTCATGTGCGCCAGGCGGTCGAGCAGAATTTCGAGTTCCGGATCACGCCGTCCGCACCCGCCGAGCATACGAAGACCAGTCCGGTGCCGTGACGCCGGTCGAATTCACCGGCTTCCGACCCGCAGCACTCGGCTTTCTTCGCTCGCTTCGTCGTCACAACGACCGTGAATGGTTCGCGCGTCATCGCGAGACGTACGACGCCGAGCTGCGCGCGCCACTCGCCGCGCTCATCGAGGAAATGGACGTGCGTCTCGCGAGGATAGCACCCGAAATCGTCGGCGATCCAAAGAGCTCTCCCTTTCGCATTCATCGCGACGTCCGCTTCTCGAACGACAAGTCGCCCTACAAGACGAACATCGCCTGCTGGTTGCATCACGCCGACGCGGGACGCGGCGTCGGCACGGCGGCCCCGCATGGCGGCGCAGGCTTCTACTTTCACATGGAAGCCGAGCGCGCGTCGCTCGGTGGTGGAATCTGGATGCCGCCGCGTCCGACGCTGCAGCGCATTCGTGAGGCGATCGACGAGAATCCCAGGCCGCTGCAGAAGATTCTGCGCGAGCCCACCGTGCGACGGAAATTCGGAGGTCTCGCGGAGGAGAACATGTTGACGCGAATGCCGCGCGGGTACGCGGAGGATCATCCCGCGGCTGAACTGCTCCGACACCAATCGTATACGCTGGGGCGCGAGCTCTCGCAGCGTGAGGTGCTCAGTGCGCGGCTACCCGACCTGCTCGCGCGCGAGTATGCACGGCTCGTCCCGCTCGTGCGTTGGATCAATGGCGCACTCGGACTACGGACGCTCGCGCAGCGCTGACGCTCGGCGTAAATTCGCTGGATGACGCCGCGTACACTTTCTCCTGTCACAACACGTGTTGCAACGGCGGCCGATGCCGCTCTGCTCGCGTCCCTTGCCGGCACCGCTTTCAGCGACAGCTTCGCGGCCGACAACACGCCGGAGAACATGGCGCTGTACATGGCCAAATCGTTCGGCGAGGAGATTCAGCGTGAAGAGCTGAATGATCCGCGGCACATTGTGTTTTTCGCCGAGCGTGAGGGCGAGGTCGTCGGCTATGCGATGATGCACGATGGAACGGCGCCCGATTCAGTCGCGAGCGCAAATGCGATGGAGATCGTGCGCTTTTATGCGGTGAAGCGGCTGATCGGTTCGGGCATTGGCGCCACGCTCATGCAGCGGTGTCTCGACGAAGCGGTGTCTCGCGGCAAGAACACCGTGTGGCTGGCTGTGTGGTCACGCAATCCCCGCGCGATTGCCTTTTACGGGCGATGGGGATTCGTCAATGTGGGATCGCAGACGTTCGTGCTCGGGCATGACCGGCAGACGGACGACATCATGGCGCGTCGCGTCGGCGAAGAGGTTTAGGCATGCGCCACACGGTGAAGTTGCGCGACGTCATCATCGGCCACTCGGATCTCGAGGAGGTCGACGAGTCGGTGGGCCGCGCGTGGGGACGGTTTCGTCCTGGATTCGGCTACGAGCTCGTGCAGCCGGTGTTTCGGTTGTTCACGGAAGCGGTGCCGATGCGTGGTGGCGAGCCGCGCGACAAGGAGAAGCTCGCGCGCTATCACGCGGCGCGTGACAAGCTCGGACTATCGCTGGTGGACCCGGCCGGGAAGGAGATTCATACGTCCGCGATTCATATCTCCGACTATACGACTGACGGGGACAAGAAGGCGCTCGAGCTGGAAGTGCTGATCAGCGACGAAGGATATTGGGACGAGCGCGCGTGAGCGTTGTCATCCCGCAGGAGCGGAGCGAGTGTCGGGATCTAATGTACGCCCCGCGTAGCCGAGTATAATCGGCGGGAAAGTAGATCCCGACACTCGCTGCGCTCCTGCGGGATGACATTGTGTGTTGCTGCGCTCCTGCGGGATGACATTCTCTGCCGATGACGACTCAGTGAAAATCATGACGCTGCGCAAACTCAGCGCCGACCGCAGCCTGCAGTGCACGAAACTGTTTCGCTCGCACGTTCACCACTGACTGCTCGACCTGCAGCACGCCGCGCACGAGTAGCAGCGGCGTCCGCGAGATCAGCAACGCCTGCTTCTCGAACCGCGGTGGTGTGACGACGACATTGACCAAGCCTGTTTCGTCTTCGAGCGTGAGGAAGACAAACCCCTTGGCCGTACCGGGCCGCTGGCGACAGATCACGAGACCAGCCGTCGCGATCGTCTCGCCATCGCGGCCATTCTTCTGAAGATCGCGCGCTGTACGGACGCCATTCATCTCGAGCACACTGCGCACGTGCGACATCGGATGTCCGGTGAGCGAGATGCCCGTCATGCGATAGTCCGCTTCGGTGAGCTCGACCGCCGTCATCGCGGGCACTGGCGCGACGTGCGTGGTGGTATCGCGACGCGGTGCGAGAGGACCAGCATCGCCACGCGCGGCTTCGAGCACAGCCCAGAGTGCCGCACGACGTTTGCGCAGATCAGGCTCGTGCGGAAGAAAGGCGTCGAACACTCCCGCCTCGGCGAGATGGCGGATCGCACGACGATCCAGTCCGGCGCGCTGCACGACATCCTCGATGGACGTGAAGGGCCGCTCGTTCAACGCGGCTTCGAGCTTGTCGCGCGCCGCTGCGCCGAGCCCGCGTACGCTGCGGATACCGAGCCTGACTGCGGGATGAGGGGATGAGGGGGTGACGGGATGAGAGGATGAGGGGATAAGAGGATGAGGGGACGACGGGATGAGGGGAACTACGCAGTCCCCTTGTCCCCTCATCCTCTCATCCCCTCGTCCTGTTGTTTCAAGCGTCGCGTCCCACTTCGAGCGCGTAAGATCCGCCGGACGCACTTCGACTCCATGCCGCCGCGCGTCTTCCACCAGCGTTCCAGGCGCATAGAAGCCCATCGGCTGCGCATTGAGAATCGCCGCGGTGAACTCCGGCGCGTAGTAGTGCTTCAGGTACGCCGACGCATACACCAGCAGCGCGAAGCTCGCCGCGTGGC
>JBDUCR010000346.1:0-5636 GCA_040003345.1 bacterium | reverse complement strand
CTCGCCGCCACTCATGGCGTTGTAGACATGCTCCATGACTTCGGTGCTGCCGAGCAGGAAACGGCAGCGATCGGCGCCAGCGGAACGACACTCGACCTCCATCACGGCCAGCGGCGCGTCGGATAGTCGTCCGAAGAAGTCGGAGAACATTCCGGCTGAAAAGTGGCAGCTCGCCTGATCGAGTCGTGTATCGGGCGTCGCTTCGCCCCAGTCATTGGAATCGAGCGTCGCGACGGTGTCGTGCAGGTCGCCCACGACGAGTGAGCCCCAGCCGCACTCACGAAAGAAATCCGTCGCGTGACTCTGGAAGTTGCTCACCGACAGGTCTTCCGGAGCCCCTTCGCCACGCGCCGAAAGCCACGCGCGGAACGAGTCGAACAGTGCTCCGCCACCAGCGTAGCCGGCCTCCTGGAGGTAGCTCGCGGCCGAATACCCCATGTCGCGCATCAACGCGTTGCGAAGCCCAGCCATCGCGTCGCGCGTGATCGCCACCATCCCGCTTCCCGTGAGATTCATTCGTCCCCCGTATCACTCATTGGATGCTCTTTCGTGTTGACGGCCCGGACGTCGCCGGCGTCACGATGCCAGCACGATGCCAGCAGAATGCCATCATGCCGCGCCGACGCGGCGGAGCAATTCCGCCTCGTCAATCTGCTCGATTCCCAGCGTGCGCGCTTTTTCCAGCTTGCTTCCCGCATCGTCGCCGACGACCACGGCGGTCGTCGCCTTCGAAACGCCGCTCGTCACGCGGCCGCCCTGCGACTCGATCAGCGCCGTCGCATCACCGCGCGACAGTGTGGGCAGCGTGCCCGTCACGACGAATGTCATTCCCTTGAAGGCGCCACCCGCCGCCACCGCGACCGGTTCCGACATCGTGAGGCCGTGCGCCGCCAATTTGGTGACGAGCGTCGCTGCGGATGCGTCGCCGAAGTACGCCACGACAGCCAGCGCGATGATCTCTCCCATGCCGCGCAATGCGAGAATGTCTTCGACCGTGGCCTTACGCAGTGCGTCCATCGTGCCGAAATGTCGCGCGAGGAGCTGCGCCGCCGTTTGGCCGACGTGGCGAATGCCGAGTCCGAACAACAATCGCGACAGTGGTTGCTGCTTCGACGCAATGATTGCGTCGACGAGATTGTCCGCCGACTTGTCGGCGAACCGCTCGAGCGACGTGAGCTGTTCGCTCGTGAGATCGTAGAGATCCGCGACGTCGTGCACGAAGCCGGCGGCGATGAGCTGCTCGATGCGCGCGTACGACAATCCGCGAATGTCCATCGCGCCGCGTGACGCGAAGTGGACAATCGCCTCGAGCTGGCGATCGGGGCAGGCGACGTTCGGGCAATAGATCGCGACTTCCTCTTCGTCGCGTTCCACCGGCGTTCCACATGACGGACACTTCGTCGGAATCTCCGTCTCTTTCGGCGGATTTTCCGGATCGCGCTTCTCCGGAACAGGTCCGATGATCTGGGGAATCACGTCGCCAGCACGCTTCACCTGCACGACGTCACCAACGCGCAGATCTTTCGCGCGAATGAGATCGAAGTTGTGCAGCGTCGCGAGCTGTACTGTCGTTCCGCCGATCTCCACAGGCTCGAGCACGGCGAACGGATTGAGCGATCCCGTGCGGCCGACGTTCACCTCGATCGCAAGCAACCGCGTCTCGGCAATGTCGGGAGCGAATTTGCGTGCGATGGCCCAACGTGGCTCGCGTCCACCGACAATCCCAAGCTCGTCCTGCAGCCGGAGGTTGTTCACTTTGATGACTCCGCCGTCGATCGCGAAGTCGAGCTCTCCGCGCAGACGATGCTCGACATCGTGCGCCCACTCGTGCACTTGGGCGAGTGTGCTGCACCGCTGGCGGTTTGGAGCGACGGGAATGCCCCAGCGCTCGAGCGTATCGAGCAGATCCCACTGCGTCTCGAACGGAAGCGTGGTGCCGACGGGAACGGCGACCGTATACCCGAAGAATCGGAGCGGACGCTTAGCCGTCATCGCGGGATCGAGTTGCCGCAACGATCCGGCGGCTGAGTTGCGCGGGTTGGCGAACACCGGCTCACCAGCGGCAACGCGTTCTTCGTTCAGTTTCTCGAAGAGGCTGAAGGGCAGATACGCCTCGCCGCGAATCTCGACCAGTGGTGGAACGTCATCGCCGCGCAGACGCAGTGGAATCTCACGAATGGTGCGCAGGTTCGCCGTGACATCCTCGCCGACGATGCCGTTGCCGCGGGTGGTGCCCGTCGTGAGCACGCCGTTCTGATAGGTGAGGCTGACCGCGGTGCCATCGATCTTGAGCTCAGTCACATAGCCGGAGCGCTGCGCATCGTCACCAACGAGTCTCGTGATGCGCTCTTCCCACTCGTCGAGCTCCTTCGCGTCGAACGCGTTGCCGAGCGAGATCATCGGCATGAGGTGCGTGTGCTTGGCGAGCGCACTCGCCGGCTCCGCGCCGACGCGCATGGTTGGCGAGTCGGGAGTGCGCAGCTCGGGATGCTCGCGCTCGATCTCCTGCAGCTCGCGGAAGGCGCGATCGTATTCCGCGTCCGAGAGCGTGGGCCGATCGAGGATGTAGTAGTCGTGCGATGCCTGCTGCAGCAGCGCGCGCAGCTCCTCAGCGCGCTGGTCGGGCGGGACCTTGCTCATGTCGTGCTGCTCAGCCCTTTGCTTCTTCCTCGAGCACCTGCATCGACACCGTGACGAGCCGCTCCAGCTCCTCATCTGCCGCCATCGGCAGAAGCGTCTCGGCCCATGTGTGATCTTCGCCCTTGGCGTAGCGGTCGAGCAGACGGCGCATGAAGCCGATGAGTGCAACGCGCTGAAGTTCGGCTTTGCGCTGAGCAATCGAGACGTCCTGCTGGCTGTGCAGCAACGTCTCGAAGCGATGTGCGTTGCGCAGAGCTTTCGCTGTGAGCGACGCAACGGTCTGGCAGAAGCGGACGTCGACGTCACCGAACGGTTCCGCTTCGCGCTCGGTGCGCAGGAAGATCGCGCCGATGACGGAGCCTTCCCAGCGAATGGGGACGACGATGATCGAGCGTACGTTGCGGAGGTCGAGCTGTGCCTTGATGCTGCGGAGCGACGGGTCGTTTGCGGCATCGGGAATGAACACCGTCTCGCCGCTCTCGAAGGCGCGCTTGAGCTCAGGGTACCGATTCAGATCGACGACGAGATTGCGGATCGTCGGATCTTCATAACTTGCGACGAGTCTGACTTCGTCCTTGTCGCCGGAGAGGAAGATGGCGCAGCGATCGAGACCGAACGTCTCGCCCATCTTGCGGGCGATTGCCTGAAGGACGTCCACGAAGTGAAGCGAGGCCGAGACTTCCTGGAGTATGTCGACGATGGCGAGGAGATGGTTTCGTTCGCGCGTCAGTTCGGCGACGCGGTCGCGCAGGCGCGCGACGTCGTCATCCAGCGGCGATATTGGCTCCGCTCTCTGATTCACCGAAGTCTGGTCGGGATGCAGGGCTTCCATCGTGTTCGGCCTGGTGCGCGTTGAATTCGTCGCCATCGAACCGGATGACCCGATTGCGACCCGTTTCCTTGGCGACGTACAACGCGTCGTCCGCGGACCGCACGAGGTCGTCGGGCTCCTGGATCTTCTCATGGGGCCATGAGGCGACGCCAAAGCTGGCGGTGCGCACGAGGGTCCCACCGGGAAACGTGAATGTATGGGCCTCGATGCGATTTCGCACCCTCTCGGAAAACGAGAAAGCGTCGTCGAGCTTCGCGCCCGGAAGCAGGAGCATGAACTCCTCCCCGCCGTAGCGACCAACGCGGTCGATCTCGCGTGCCTCCTCTCGGAGAATGGACGCAAGCTGCTTGAGTACTTCGTCGCCCGCCTGATGGCCGTAGGTGTCGTTGACGGTCTTGAACTTGTCCAGGTCGACCATCACGAGCGAGAAGGGTTCCTCGAGCCGCTTGGCGTGCGCGAACATCTCCTCGATGCGTTCGTTGAGATTGCGTCGGTTGTCGAGACCCGTGAGCGCATCCGTCTGCGACATGTAGCGCAGCCGCTCGTTGACCTCGAGCAATTCCTTCTCACGCTCTTCGAGCGCGTCCTGCAGCCGCTTGATGCGCAGCATCGAGCGAAGCCGAGCCTTGAGCTCCGCGAAGTCGATTGGCTTGGTGATATAGTCATCGGCGCCCGCTTCGAGTCCCTCCACCTTGTCCTCGGTGGAATCGAGCGCGGTCTGCATGATGATCGGGATGAACGGCAGATTCCGGTTGCTCTTGATCTGTCGCGCCACTTCGATGCCGCTGATCTCGGGCATCATGACGTCGAGCAGAATGAGGTCGGGCGGTGTCTTGCCGACGTAGGCCAGCGCATCGTAGCCGTTGTATGCCGACGCGGTTTGATAGCCCCAGCTTTCGAGCCGGACTTTCAGCACCTCGATGTTGTCTTCGTGGTCATCGACGATCAGGATGCACGCCGCCAGCTCCTTTGCCGGGGCCGAGGTGGCCGCGCCGTTGTCAGCCGGCATTCTGAGCGGTGTCCTTGCCGAGGAAACGCTGCACTTCGGCCACGACGGCGCGAGGCTCGCAAGGCTTGGCGAGGTATCCGTCGCAGCCGACCTCCATGGCCTTTTCGCGGTCGGATGCCAGCGCGTGGGCGGTGAGCGCGATGATGGGGATATCGCGCGTTGCCGGATCGTGCTTCAGCACCTGTGTCGCTTCCCAGCCGTCGATGATCGGGATGGAGATGTCCATCAGGATGAGGTCGGGCTTTTCGGCGCGTGCCTTCGCAATGCCTTCTTCGCCATTCAACGCCTCGCTCACTTCGTACCCGAAGTGGCGGAGGATGGTGGAATAGACGATGCGGTTATCCTCATTGTCCTCGACGAGCAGGACGGTTTTACCATTGCTAGCCATCTATGGCCTCTCACCGCTGGGCACGTGGTAACTGGCGAGCCGCAGGGCAGCGGCGGCGCTCGGAGTGTCCGGCAGGACGAAGTGTCCCGCTGGACGGAGCGTCAGGGATTGACCTGCGTGGAACGGACGGCGAACGGATCAGTGGCAGTACTCGCACGCAATTTCCAAACCAGCCCCGACCTTCAACCTGATTGACCCATGTCCTATGCCGGTCCAGCAAAAAAGCGAGATGAAAGCTCCACTCCTGAAGATGCCGCGAGCTCTCGCAGCGGTCTTCCCCGTCGGCCGGTGCGGCCGGCGTCCGTGTCGCGCAATGGTGACTCCAAATGGCAGCAAGTGGCGGTGTTCGGCACGGGCCTGGCGGTCGGCATCGCGCTTGGTGCGGTGGTGGCCCTGCTGACGGCGCCTCAGGCGGGCGAGGAGACGCGCGCTGATCTCAAGCGCAAGGCGCGCCGGACGACGCGCATGTTCGGCCGCCGCAGCAAGAACGCGTGGCTCGATCTCCGCGACGAGACTCGACAGCTATCCCGTCGCGCGGCACAGCGCGCCCGCCGACGTGAGCTCGAGCGGGAGTCAATGGAATAGGTGAGGGAGGATGAGGGGACAAGGGGATGAGGGGACAAGGGGACAAGGGGACAAGGGGACGACGCTCAGATTTAACTTGGCGTTGTCCTCTCATCCCCTCATCCCCTCATCCCCTCATCCTCTCATCCCCTCTTCCTCTCTTCCTCTCAACCTCCTATCTCACGTCCTTGATCTCGGACGCC
>JBDUCR010000480.1:0-52965 GCA_040003345.1 bacterium | reverse complement strand
CGCCATTGCCGCTGAGTACGGCCGCGGAGAATGCGCACGCCGCAAGGATGGAGCTCGCGAATTTCATTGTTGGATTCGTCACGGAATTGCCGCTTGATGAGCGGCCACCTCTGGATTGTCTCTGCTCGTTCAGACGTAGCACAGCAACTGAATTGGTGGAAACAGCGGATCTTTTGGAAAGGGCGGATCGATCGCGAACGCACGGGGAGGAGAGGGTCGCGTCGCCCTCTGCGGCCTCCGCGTTCCTCTCGTTCATCCTCTGCGTAAAAATGCAGTTGCTTTGACTACGGCCACAGCATTTCTCGCAGAAGGTTACACCCAGACATTCGTCGGCCCGGCATCAAGGGGAAGTATTCACGGGACAGCCATCCAAGCTCCCCAAAAGAAGATGTTGAAGGAATACTACCGGATGGTGTGATGCCGAGGGAGCGTGTGAGCCGCCAACGCTCGATGAGACTCCGTGCTATACATTGCCGGCGCCGGCGAGTCTGCCGTGCCGCTCAACTCGTCTGAATCTCGTCACGCCGCAACACGGAGCACAGATGTCACCCGTGGAATTGCCGACTGTTCCGGAGCTGCTCTACCTTCTGCACGGCGATCCCACTGAGCTTGCAGAGGCGCTGTCCGGCATGCGGGCTGCCGATGTTGCGGAGGCATTGCGGGACCTGCCGCCTGACGCCGGGGGAAAGGTGCTCGCCGCGTTGCCATTTGATCTCGCGGTGCAGGTGTTCGACGAGCCGGAGCTCGCGTACAAACGCGCGGAAATCGTCCGCAGGATGGACGACCAGCATGCGGCGCAGCTCATCGACGCGATGTCGTCAGATCAGCAGGCCGACTTGTTTCGCGAGCTGCCGAAGAGTGATCGTCCGCGCTTTCTCAAGCTCATCGACGAGGACACGCGACGCGCCGTTCAGCTGCTGCTCCAGTACCCAGAGGAGACAGCCGGCGGCATCATGACCACGGAGTTCGTCTCCGTGCTCACGACGGCTACCGTGCAGGAGACGCTCGCCTACGTTCGCGAAGTTGGTCGGACGAAAGAGACCATCTACGCTATCTACTGCTTGGATCCAGTAACGCACGAGCTCGATCACATGGTCTCGCTGCGAGACCTGATGCTCGCGGGCGATCGCTCGGTATCCGTGCGCGACATCGGCAACAAGCGAAAGCCACTCGCAGTCAAGCCCGCGACAGATCGCGAAGAGGTCGCGCGCATAATCTCCAAGTACAACCTGCTCGCCGTTCCGGTCGTCGACGAACGAAACCATGTGCTGGGCATCGTCACGGTGGACGACGTCATCGACGCCATCGTGCGTGAGCAGACGGAGGACGTGCAGAAGTTCGGCGGTATGGAAGCACTCGAGGAGCCGTACACCGAGATCTCGTTCATGCGGATGATAAAGAAGCGCGCCGGCTGGTTGTGCGCGCTCTTTCTCGGTGAGATGCTGACTGCGACGGCGATGGCACACTTCGAGGGCGAGATCGCGCACGCAGTGGTGCTGTCGATGTTCATTCCGCTCATCATCAGCTCAGGCGGCAACTCAGGGTCGCAGGCGACATCGCTCATCATTCGCGCACTGGCGCTGCGTGAAGTCCAGGTGAAGGACTGGTGGCGCATCGCTCTTCGCGAGTTGCCGGCAGGCCTGACGCTCGGCGTCATTCTCGGCCTCATCGGCGCAATCCGGATCGCGATGTGGCAGGGGCTGGGCTGGTATCACTACGGCGAGCATTGGAAACTCATCGCAGCGACGGTTGGTTTCGCGCTGCTTGGCGTTGTGACGTTCGGCTCGCTCGCCGGCTCGATGCTTCCGTTCCTGCTCAAGCGACTCGGCTTCGATCCGGCGAGCGCGTCGGCACCGTTTGTTGCGACGTTGGTCGATGTGACCGGATTGATCATCTACTTCTCTGTTGCGTACGTCATCCTGCGTGGAACGCTTCTGTAAGGTCACAGTGGCTCATGACGGAGGCCACTGACTGCCACCGTCATCCCGCAGGCGCGAAGCGCATGTCGGGATCTACGATGCGCCGTGCCGAAGCCAATCAGAGTCGCCGACCGGAGACCCGATACTCGCTCGCGTCGCTCCGGCGGAACGACGGCCGACGCCCGCTGATGACCTCGGGACACTCTTACGAACGTGTGTCGCTGGCGTGCCGCTCGGCGGAGAACGTCCGAAACAAATACACGAGCGACGGCAACAGCAGCACCCCGCCGATAGCGAGCGCCCAGAGCAGCAGCTCGAGCGTAAGCCGCGGTGCCGCGGCTCCGCGGATGGTCAATGATGGCGGAATGAGCAGTGGATACTGCACGAACGCCCACCCCCAGAGGATGAGCGTCACCTGCGCAGCAGCCGCAACTCGCGCGATGGACCACCGGCGAGTAACGAGCGCCCAGATCGCTGCGATCGCGGCAATCGCAGTCGCACTTTGAAATGGGAGGGCCCACGCAGACGTCATCAGGCGATGGCTGATCTGTGGCACTGTTGTCTCGGCGACGACCAGTCCCGTCAGAGCGGTCACGAACACTGCGCCCGCCGCAATGAGCGCATTGCGTCGAAAGTCTTCGCGCAGCTCCGCGTCGCGCGCAGCGTAGGCGAGATACACCGCCGCGAGATACGCGAACAGCGCGAGCGCCATCGCACCGATTGCGAGTGGAAAAGGCTCGAGCCACGGCGTGATGAACACGTCAGCGAAGTTCGGCATCGCTGCGTCGAGCGCACCGCGATGCCTCGGAATCTGCGCTGCGGCGTCGCCAACAGAACCAGTTGCGATCGCGCCGACGATGATGCCGAGCAAAAGAGGAGTGACCACGCTCGCCGTTGCGAAGACGAGTCCCCATCGCGACTGCGCCGCACTGCCGCGCGAGCCGTAGCTGCGGAAGACGAATGCCGCACCGCGCAGCACGATGCCAATGAGCATCAACGAGAGCGGAATGTGCAGCACGATTCCCAGTGTCGCGAACGCGTCGGGAAATGCGGTGAACAGCATCACGACAACGATGATCAGCCACACATGGTTCGCCTCCCAGATCGGCGCGATCGAGGCAGACACGAGCGCGCGCTGTGCGTCGCGTCGAGGTCCGCGAGCGAGAAGATCCCAGACTCCGCCGCCGAAATCCGCTCCACCCATCAGCGCATACGCGTTGAGCGAAAGCATCATGATGCCGGCAATGAGTTCAGGGAGGCCGAGCGACGCGATGACGCTCATCATGCGACGTGCTCTGTCTCGCGGACGATGCTCGTCATGAGCGCAACGACAATTGCGCCAAGCACGACGTAGAGCAACGTGAAGAAGAGCATGGGAACGACGAGTACAGGCATCGGCGTCACGGCGTCCGCAGTGCGCATGATGCCCTGCACGACCCACGGTTGTCGTCCCACTTCCGTGACGATCCATCCTGCTTCAGTAGCGACGAAGCCGAATGGCGCAACGATCGCAATCGCGATGAGCAGCGGACGCTGCGTTGCAACATCTTTTCGTCGGAAAACAGTGATCGCGACCCACAGCGCAACCAGCGCCATTGCTGAGCCGAGTCCTACCATCGTCTGAAATGCGACGTGGACCACGGGTACGGGGGGACGATCGCCTTTCGGAACCGATTTCAGTCCCTTCACTTCCGCGTTGAGCTCGTGATACGCGAGGATCGAAAGGCCATGTGGAATCTCGACCGCGAAACGCGTCACTTCGCGCGACGCATCCGGCCAGCCACCAATGCGCAACGGCGCACCGCGTTCGGTTTCCCACTGCCCTTCGAGCGACGCGAGCTTGACGGGCTGGGTTTGCGCGACGACGCGGGCGCTGATGTCGCCGGAGAGCGGCTGGAGGATCGCGGCAGGAACTCCGACGAGGAGCGCGATCGCGAGGGCACGCCGATGGAAGTCGGGTGCCGCGCCCCGCAACAGCATCCACGCGTGCACGCCAGCGACGGCAATGCCCGTTGCCGCGTACGCAGCGAGCATCATGTGCAACACCTGCTGAAATGCGGCGGGACTCTGCATTGCCGCTATGGGATCGATCGCCGCGAGACGGCCAGCTGCAAGCTGATAGCCGACAGGCGTGTTCATCCACGCGTTGACCGTTACGACGAACATCGCCGACGCGGCACCGCTCACCGCCACGGCAACGCCGGCGAGCAGGTGCGCGCGTGCGCTCACGCGGTTCCAGCCGTAGAGATAGACGCCGAGAAAGATTGCCTCCATGAAGAACGCAAATCCTTCGAGCGAGAATGGCAGTCCAATGATCGCGCCGGCGAATCGCATGAACTCCGGCCACAGGAGCCCGAGCTCGAACGAGAGCACCGTGCCGGATACTGCGCCGACAGCAAACAGAATCGCCGTTCCCTTCGCCCAGCGTTTGGCGAGCGCGAGATATGCGGCGTCGCCCGTGCGTCGCCACCGCCACTCAGCGAGCACCATCATCAACGGCATCGCGACGCCGATCTCGGCGAACACGATGTGAAAGCCGAGTGAGATCGCCATCTGAGTGCGCGCCGCAAGCAGATCAGTCATGACGAAAAGGTGTCCACGTCACACTGATGATATTCGGTAAATCGTGATCGCGCTCTCGTCGAACACGCGCGTGCGCGTGCCCTTCGGAATCTCGTGCGTTCGCTCGTGCTCCACCGCGAGCACGCGCGAGAAATGCGTGGCCTGCCAGTTCTCGATCACCTTGTCGAGCATGCGTGACCCATATGGCGGATCGGCAAATGCGATGTCGTAGCTCTCCGCACTGAGTGCCGCAGCGAATGGAAGGGCGTCGCGCTTGAAGATTCGTGTGCGCTCACGCAGTCGCAGCAGCGCGATGTTGGCACGCAACGCGTGCAGGCTCGAGGGACGAATCTCGAGGAAGTCCGCCCACTGCGCACCGCGCGAAATTGCCTCGAGGCCGAGCGCACCGGTGCCTGCAAACAGGTCGAGCACGCGCGCCTTCGGTAAATCGGCCGCGAGCAGATCGAGCAATCCGGCGCGCACGTGCTCCGCCGTTGGCCGGACGCGGAAGTCATTCGGCGACGTGAGATCCCGGCCCGCGAACTTCCCCGCGACGATTCTCAACGCCGCACGGTCGGCGCCACGGCAACCACTGGACGCAGTCCGTGCAGGAAGAACTCGACCGTCGAATCGAGCAGGCGGTCGTCATCAATCGCGAAGTCCGGAATGTTGTCGCATTGCTGCTGCCAGATCAGTTGCAGCACAAGTCCGGACGTCAACAGACGCGAGGCGACGTCGCTGTCCACGTCATTCCGGAATTCGCCGGTTGCCTGTCCCTCCTCGACCAGCCGTGCGAGCAACTGCGATCCCTTGAACGGGCCCGTTGCGACCCACTGGCTATAGACCTCTGGCACTTCGTGCGCGACTCCCTGCATCAAGCGCAGCAGCTGCTTGCGACGCACCGGATCTCCACCGCCAAAGCCCTTGCGCACGAACAGCCGGATGCGCGCTGACGCCGGCCCCTGCTGGTCAGCGAGAAGCGCTTCGAGCTGGCCAAAGCCGCGCTCGTGGTAATGCTCGATGGCACGCAGCAGCAATTCTTCTTTCGTATCGAAGTAGTGATAGATCGTTCCCTTCGTGACTCCCGCTGCTTCCGCCACCTCCTCGAGGCGCGTATTCCGGTAGCCACGCTCAGCAAAGACTGAGAGCGCGGCATCGAGCAGCTCTTGTGGTCTGGCGTCGGGGCGACGTTCCCACCGAAGTACTTTCGCGGCGCACATACTCTCGGCACCTATGGTTGCGACTTCGTTTATTGCGATGCGCAGGACGTTGCTCCGGTAGCCTACTCGCTCGCAGACGGATCGGGCAACAGAATTCTAGGGCGAAATACCTTGTGAGCGTAACATACTCACGAGTATAATTAGATTGCAGGTGCACAGACGGTATCGCGCGAGAGCGGGTGGCACGCTCTCCGCATTCTCCGTCACGCGACGCTCACCTTTTTCTACCGGACAGCATGTTCTCCTGCGACCTCCCGATTTCGCTGTGGCGCGCGACGCGAGGCCTGAGCGTCAGTGAACCCCGCCGCGACTCGCATGGCGACGAGTAGCCTCGCATCGCCAGGCGAGACTCAGGGCGTCGCTCTCCAGCCTCAGGTGCGGCGAGGCGCCGAGCACAAGTATCTGATCGCTGGTGCGGTGGTGCTCGCTGCGTTGATGCAGGTGATCGACTCATCGATCGTGAACGTCGCACTTCCCGACATGATGGGAAACCTCGGTGCGAATCTCGACGAGATCGCGTGGGTCTCCACCGGCTACATCCTCGCGAGCGTGATCGTCATTCCGCTCACGGGATTTCTCGGCGATCTGTTTGGCCGCAAGCGGTACTTCGTCGGATCGATCGTCGTCTTTACCCTCGCGAGCTTCTTCTGCGGCGCGGCGCATTCGCTCGGCGCGCTCATCATGTGGCGCATCATTCAAGGCATCGGCGGTGGCGCGCTGATGACCGTGAGTCAGGCGGTGTTGTTCGAGTCGTTTCCGCCCGAAGAGGCCGGCATGGCAATGGCGCTCTTCGGGCTTGGCGTCATGGTCGGTCCGACAATTGGACCGACGCTCGGCGGATATCTCGTCGACAACTATGGCTGGCCCTGGATCTTCTACATCAACATCCCGATCGGGTTGATGGCCGCAACGATGATCGCGGCATACGTGCACGATCCCGAGCACCAGAAGAAGCCGGACACCATCGACTATGTCGGCATCATGCTGCTCATTGCTGCGGTCGGCTCCATCCAGTTCGTGCTCGAGCATGGTGAGCGCGAAGACTGGTTCGACTCGCGGCTGATTACCTCCTTGACGGCGATTGGAATCGTCGGGTCGATCGGTCTACTCTGGCGCGAATTGACGACCGATCATCCCGTCATTGACTTCCGTGTTCTTCGGCACCGGCAGATGTGGGTGGGTACGTTGCTTGGCGTCGTGATGGGAGTGGGGCTGTACGCGATGTCGTTCACGCTGCCGGTGTTTCTGCAGACGAATCTCCGTATGTCAGCTCAGCAAACGGGCATCGTGCTGCTTCCTGGCGCCATCGCCACGGCGGTCTCGATGTTCGTTGTCGGCCGGTTGTCGAACAAATTCGATCCACGGCTAGTCATCACGGGCGGTGCACTCATCTTCGCGCTCGCGGCGTGGCAGCTCTCGATGATCACCGGCGAAAGCGGTGCGCACGATTTCTTCTGGCCGCTCATCCTTCGCGGCGTCGGGCTGGGGATGATGTTCGTTCCACTCACGACCATCACGCTCGCCGAGCTCACGCCGAAGGAGCTGCCGCAGGGTGTGGGTCTGTACAGCTTCTTCCGTCAACTCGGCGGATCGTTCGGCATCGCCGCGATTGCGACGCTCGTCTCCAAGTACACGGCCGAGTTTCGCGCGATACTCGGCGACCATATCGCGATGAACGATCCGACGAGTCTTGGACGCATCGACATGCTGACGCGCGGCATGATCGCACGCGGAGCGGACGCGTGGACCGCGCGCCAGCGTGCACTGGCACTCATGGACCGACAGTTGTTCGGGCAAGCGAGCGTCATCGCGTACTCGCACATCTATACGATCGCCGCGGGGTTGATTCTGCTGCTCATTCCGTTGCTGTTGCTGATTCGCCAGACGAAAGGCTCCGGCGAAACTCATCTTGTCGAGTAGAGCTGGACGTCACCGAAAAACTGTTCAGCGCTTAGGACACGGCGTCCTTACCCATCACCGAGAGATCGTCTGCACCGTGCCCAGCGGCGATGAGCGCGTCCATGCGCGTCGCGACGCCCGGTAGCACTGCCAGTGGCGTGGAGCCCGCCGTCTCGAGCATCAGGCGTACGTCCTTGCGCGCCATTGCAAGCTCGAAGCTTGGAGCGTATGCCTTGTCCATCATGTTCTTGCCTCGGCCGGAAATGATCGATGCGGGGTCAAAGAACTGGATGACGCGCAACGCCTCCTGTGGCGGCACGTCGGCGCCGGCCGCAATCGAGAAGACGTCAGCCACGAGTGCATTCACGCCGATGATGAATGCGTTGCCGCAGAGCTTGTAGACCGCCGCGAGATCGCCGCGCTCACCCGCGTACTCGAGACGTGCCGCCATACGTGCAAGGTCGGCCTTCACTTCGTCGTACAACGTCTGCGGACCAGCCACGAGAATCGTCCCTTGCCCGAGTCGTGCAGCAGCGGGTCCGATGAACACGGGAGAGTGCAAATAGCGCACGCCTTCTGCGTTCAACCGCTCGAGGCGCTTTGCCGTAAGAGCGGGAAGTGTCGTCGTGTGGTCGCAGATGATTGCGTCGGCACTGAGCCCGGGGCGGAGCTTCGCGATCACGTCTTCCACGACGGGATCGTCCTTGAGTACGAGATGCACGATCTTCGCTCCGCGCACGGCGTCCGCCGGTGTCGGCGCGACGGTGATGCCGAACTGTTCGAGCGCGCGCGCCTTTTCAATCGTGCGATTCCAGACGGTGACCTTGTCTCCGCGCTTGGCGGCGGCTTCAGCGAGGGCGCTGCCGAGCAGGCCCGTTCCCAGAAAGGCGATTTGTGTCATGAATCAGGGATTGTGGTGTGAGCTGAACTGACGGGCACTAATACCGCGCCGGAGAATTCTACTCCCGGTGCGCCGACGAGTCTCATGCAATACGTTGGCAAGCGGCTGCAGCACAACAACGCATCGACCAGCGCCGGCATGAGCATCTCGGATCGATTCATCACGCACACCGTCGAGAACCAGCCGCCACCGCTGGCGCCCTACGACGCCTATGCCACCGACCTTCCGCTCCGCGAAGCGCTGCGTCGCGAAGGCGGAAGCTGGGCGGAGAGCGATGTCGCAGCGTACGGGCCCATTGTCGGCGGTGAGCTCATGGAGCTTGGCGTGCTGGCGAACGAGAACAGGCCGAAGCTCCGGTCGTTCGACCGGTACGGCCATCGCATCGACGCCGTCGAATTTCATCCTTCGTACCACCGCATCATGGAGCGCGGCGTCGCACATGGTGTGTCAGGCTTCGCATGGCGACACGAAGATCGCGCCGGCGCACATGTGGCACGCGCGGCGCTCGCGTATCTGCACACGCAGCCCGACCAGGGCACGAGCTGCCCGCTCACGATGACATACGCGTGCGTGCCAGCGCTGCGGCATCACGCCGAGCTCGCCGAGGCGTGGCTGCCACGCATACTGTCGACGGAGTATGACGCGCAATTCATTCCCGCATGGGAGAAGCGTGGCAACACGATCGGCATGGGGATGACGGAGAAGCAAGGCGGCTCCGACGTGCGCTCCAACACCACGCGTGCGTATGCCGTTGGCGCACGGGGTGCGGGACAACTCTATGAGCTCGTTGGACACAAATGGTTCTTCTCCGCGCCGATGTGCGATGCGTTTCTCGTGCTCGCACAGACTGACGCAGGCGTCACGTGCTTTCTGCTTCCGCGCTTCACGCCCGACGGACGCATCAACGCCATTCGCATCCAGCGTTTGAAAGACAAGCTCGGCGACTGGAGCAATGCGAGCTCCGAGGTCGAGCTGCAAGGCGCCATTGCGTGGATGATCGGCGACGAAGGACGCGGTATCGCGACGATACTCGAGATGGTTGCGCTCACTCGGCAGGATTGTCTCATCGGTTCGAGCGGCATCATGCGGCAGGCGCTCGTGCAGGCAGTTCATCATGCGCGGCACCGTCGTGCGTTCGGCAAGCGATTGGCCGACCAACCGCTGATGCGCAACGTGCTCGCTGAGCTCGCGTTGGAATCGGAAGCTGCGGTCGCGCTCTCGCTGCGCGTGGCGCGCGCCATCGACTCGAGCTCGCGTAGCGAGCATGAAGCCGCGTTCGCGCGTATCGCGACAGCGATCGGCAAGTACTTCGTCTGCAAGCGGTGTCCGCCATTCGTGAACGAAGCACAGGAGTGTCTGGGTGGAGCAGGCTACGTCGAAGAGTCGATATTGCCGAGGCTGTATCGACAGGCACCGCTCAACTCGATCTGGGAGGGAAGCGGCAACATCCAGTGTCTCGACGTGTTGCGCGCACTGTCGCGTGAGCCGGCGACGCGTCCGGCATTTTTCGCCGAACTGGATGCGGCGCGTGGTGCGCACGCGTTGCTCGACCGGGAGACGAAGCGCCTCCACGATGAGCTCGATCGCAACGACGCTGTCGAAGCGCGATCGCGCTTTCTGGTGGAGCGGATGGCGCTCGCGCTGCAGGCGTCGCTCCTGTCGCGAAGCGGGAATACCACAATCGCCGAGGCCTTCTGCTCAGCGCGGTTGGGCGATTCGCGCGGACTCTGCGTCGGCACGCTGCCGGCCGATGCGCCGATGGAGCTGTTGATCGAGCGGGCGTTTCCGGGGTAAGGAGTTTCAAAGCGCTTCCGTTCGTCGCATCCCAGAGACGCTTCGTGACGCCACGGGGCGGCTCGTGACATGTGCCGGACCCCTGTTTGGACTGCGGCGTATCACCTGTCGAACCACTCCGTGCTGCGCGACCATCGCGCTCCAGACCGGACGACTCCATACCACTGCAGGAGATACAATGCGAAAGACTTCCATCATCATGGGCCTTGCCCTCGCGCTTTCGGTTGGCGCTGCAGGCGCAGCCAGTGCACAGAGCGCACGCCCCGAGCGTCAGCGCAGTGCGCGGCAGGACAGCACTTCTCATCGCGGCCGCGGCCACGGTGGCGAGAAATTCCTTCTCCGCGGTATCACGCTCTCTGCGCAGCAGAAGACACAGATTGCGTCGCTGAAGGAAAGCCAGCGCAAGCAGTTCGGCGAGTTGCGCAAGCAGAACAAGGACAGCAGGTCCGCGTCGGGTCGTCAGCGCGGAGACACCACGGGATTTGGCGCGCGCCGCGCCGAGATGCAGCAGCACCGTGAGCAGTACGCCGGGTCGATGCGTTCGATTCTCACGAACGACCAGCGCGCGCAGTTCGACAAGAACGTCACTGAGATGAAGGCGAAGGTCGAGCAGCGGAAGCATAGCCGAAGCTGACTTGTCAGAGCTGGAACAGCGCTAAGCACTGTTGGCCGACGAGACATCGTCGGCCAACAGTGTTTTCGACTTCAATCCGCGACCGACGTTCCGAACCTTCCCATCTCGCGCGCCACATTCGCGCGCCGGCCGCCTGTGGCGTTGCTCGGCAACTGTCGACACACCTGCACCATGCAGCCAGCGACGTGAGCTCAAGTGAAGACACCATACTTGGCGGACAATCTCCGCCATCGCAGTCATGGTGTGAGCGTGATGTGATACCATGTGGAGTCCGCGCGCACGTCGTTGGCAAGCAACCGGCGCGAATGTTCAGCGATTCGGTAGATGCTCTCGAGACGAGAATCGCGCGACCGCACTATCCACGTCCCTTCGGACCCTGGTGTCGGACCTGGCTCGAGACGCATAACGCTGATCGTGTCCGACCGATACCCGCCAAACTCCGGATCGTAGATCTTCAGCGTCGTGGTCAGCCCCGTGCGCAAAGCAAGTGAGCGCACAACGAGCTCCATGTCTGTGGAGTTGAACGCAGGGCTCTTGAGCGAATCGTTGATGACGCGTGTCACGCCGGCTTTCGTCATGCTTCCACGCACGACACCCGAAGAAAAGTCGAGCTCGATGTCGCCCGACCGCTTGCGCGTGCGCTCCATGATCGGCGCGAGCGTCGACGCAACAGACAGCGTCGTGTCGATCACCTGACCCTTCACGCCGTAGTCGTACACGATCACGCGCCGCACTACGCCGTCAGCGCCGCAACGCGTAGTCAATTGAGAAACGGTCATGCTTCCGAACCACTTTGCGGCGGTGTCTCCGGGACCACGCACCGTCATTCCATAGCTCGTCGTGCCGTCGACAGGACGAGCGCTCTGTAGCGGAGCGGCAGGACCAAGACGTACCGCAGCCGCCGCAGCACACGATGACTGCTGTGCCCAAGCCGCGCTGAACGTGATGAGTGATGCGCAGAGCGCGAGCGGGAGGGATCTGGGGTTCACGTGGGATCGCGTAAGTGGTGGGCGGGACGGTCACTGGCGCACGATATCAATTACGCATACCGACGTGCGTGTATTCTTGTTCCCAGATCCCGATGGTGTCTACGCCGCGCCAGCGCCCGCGTTCGTCGTCGTACGTGGTTCACCAATGAGCATCATAGCGACGGGCAACAACGACACGTACGTTTGGCGCTCGTCGAGCGCCCGCGCGTGCTCACGTACGAATCACCGATCTACGGCACGCTGAATGGTCATCCACCTGATCGACGGCACATACGAACTGTTCCGCCACTTCTTCGGCGTCCGTCGATTCAAAGGCATGGACCCACCGATGGGCGCGGTCGCTGGCGTGCTGCACACGGTGCTGCAAATGATCGAGGGTGGAGCAACGCACATCGGCGTGGCGACGGACCACGTCATCGAGTCGTTTCGCAACGAGCTGTGGCCAGAGTACAAGACCGGTGAAGGCATCGAGCGCGTGTTGTGGTCGCAGTTCCATCCACTCGAGAAAGCACTCGTTGCGATGGGCGTAACCGTGTGGCCCATGATCGAGCTCGAGGCCGACGACGCACTCGCATCGGCCGCGTATCTCGCGGCGAACGATGAGCGTGTGCAGAAGGTGTGCATCTGGACGCCGGACAAGGATCTCGCGCAATGCGTCGTCGGAGATCGTGTCGTGCAGATGGACCGCAAGAGCGGGCAGATGCGCAATGCAGAAGCCATACGAGTGAAGTTCGGCGTCGTTCCCGAGCGCATTCCCGATTATCTCGCGCTCGTCGGTGACTCGGCAGACGGCTACCCGGGGCTCGCGGGATACGGACCCAAGACGGCCGCGCGACTCATCGAGCGCTACGGTGCGCTCGAAGATTTTCCGCCCGACACGCTCGGGACCCAGCTCGAGCGCGCGCTGTTGTTCAAGACCCTCGCAACGTTGCGCACGGATGCACCGCTCTTTGCAGCCGTGGACGAGCTACAGTGGCGAGGCTCCACGCCAGCGTTCACCGACTGGGTGGAGAAAATAGACGATGCGCGGTTACTGCCGCGCGTTCTCGAGTTGGAGAAGGCGTTACGAGGGTAGCGTTGCCGCCGCTCTTGCCAACAGTAGCTCCTTCTCCCGCGCATTCCGCGTAAGGCTGGCCGCGCGCTCGAACTCGACACGCGCTTCGTCCTGCCGCCCGAGCTTGGCGAGCAGATCTCCTCGCACGCTCGGCAACAGATGGTAGCTCTTGAGCGACGGATCCGAGGTGAGCGCATCGACGAGCTCGAGACCCGCCGCCGGACCAAACGCCATCGAGATCGCCACGGCGCGATTCAACTCCACGATCGGTGATGGAGTGAGTCGTCCGAGCGCATCATACAGTGCAGCGATGCGCGTCCAGTCTGTCTCCTCGGCGGTTCGGGCGCGAGCATGACACGCTGCGATCGCCGCCTGCAACGCGTATTGACCGAGCGACGCACTGAGCTCCTCGGCGCGCGCGAGCGCTGCGAGTCCGCGATTGATCAAGAGCTGATCCCAGCGCGCACGATCCTGATCGAACAGCAGCACGGGCTCGCCGGTTGGTCCAACGCGTGCGCGCGATCGTGACGCCTGAATCTCCATGAGTGCGACGAGACCGTGCACTTCTGCTTCGTTAGGCACCAAGCCAACAAGGATACGCCCGAGTCGCAAGGCATCCTCGCAGAGACCGGGACGCATCCAGTCGTCGCCGGCGGTGGCCGAGTAGCCCTCGTTGAAGACGAGGTAGATGACCTGAAGCACCGATGACAATCGCGCTTCGAATTCGGCGCCGCGCGGGACTTCGAATGGCGCATTCGCTTCGGAGAGCGTGCGCTTGGCGCGAACGATCCGCTGCGCGACGGTCGGCTCGGGCACGAGGAACGCGCGCGCGATCTCGTCCGTCGTCAGGCCGCCGAGCAGGCGCAGTGTGAGCGCGACTCGCGCTTCGGTGGAGAGCAGGGGATGGCACGACATGAAGACGAGGCGCAGCAGATCGTCGCCCACGTGGTCATCGATCGCGGCGTCGAGATCAGGTACGGCTCGCTCGAGCTGTGCTTCGAGCTCATGACCGATCATGTCATGCTTGCGGTCGAGCCGCTGATTTCGGCGGAGATAGTCGATCGCCCGATGCTTTGCGGTAGCCATGAGCCACGCACCGGGATTGTCCGGAACGCCAGAGTCCGGCCAGCGTTCGAGCGCCGCGACCAGCGCGTCCTGCGCCAGGTCCTCCGCCACGCCGACGTCGCGCACGATGCGCGTGAGCCCGGCAATGAGCTTCGCCGACTCGATTCTCCAGACGGCGTCGATAGCGCGATGCGTGTCCGAGGTCGCCATGGCGCGCAATCACATCTCTCGCTTCATGGAACGCAAGGCGCACCAAATGTTCATTGCAAATCTGTAACGTTCCTTCGCGCCGGCCCAAGTCGTCCACTTGCCGGAAGTCAGAGATACAGCGACATCGTATCCCGCTGTCCGCCAACTGTTTACGTCGCGAGCAGCCTTGCGCTTCTTTCGAGCCCTCCCTCCGCCACTATGACGGGCACCCACGAATCTCCGCTCGTCGCGCTGTCGATCTTCATCGCGATCTGCGCGTCGTACACCGCATTGAGTCTCGCCGGCAGAGTAGCGATCGCGCGCGGTCGCTCACGCCTCGCGTGGCTGTTGGGAGGCAGCATCGCGATGGGGAGCGGCATCTGGAGCATGCACTTCGTCGCCATGCTCGCGTTTCATCTGTCCGTGCCGATCTCGTACGACGTTCCACTCGTCGCGCTCTCATACCTCGCCGCCGTCGCCGCATCTGCGTTCGCGCTCTTCGTGGCCAGCCGTCCCCGAGTCGGGACATCACGGCTGCTCGCCGCCGGATTCCTGCTCGGACTCGCCATCGTCGCGATGCACTACACCGGAATGGCCGCGGTGCGTGTCTCGGCGATCCTCAGATACTCCCCGCTCATCGTCGGCGCATCGGTGGCCATTGCCATCAGCGCATCGACCGTAGCACTCTGGCTGTTCATCTGGCTCCGCAACGACAATACGCATCGCGGCCGCGTGCTGCGGGCCGCTGCAGCTGTCGTCATGGGACTGGCGATCTCTGGAATGCACTACACCGGCATGTACGCCGCGCATTTCACCGAACCCATCGCGATGATCCCCGTATCCGGCCACCTGCTCCTCGGCGCAGCCGGCCTCGCAGTGCCCGTCGCAATCGGCTCGTTCATCATTCTCGCGCTGACGCTCATTGGCTCCATCACCGATCACTGGATCAGAGCGAAGCTCGCGTCCGCCGAAGCGCTGCGCGAAAGTGAGGAGCGTTATCGCTCCGTCGTCAGCGAGATCGATGAAGTGATCTTCCGCACCGACACGGCGGGACGATGGACGTTTCTCAACCGCGCGTGGACGGAGATCACCGGCTTCACCGTCGACGAGAGCCTCGGCGCACCGCATGTCCATTCCGTGCATCCGGACGATCGCGAGTTCAGTCTCGCGCAGTGCCGGCCGCTCGCCGATGGAACGTCCACGTACAGTCGGTTCGAGGTGCGCTACCTCACGAAGGACACCGGCGACCGGTGGGTCGAGATTCATTCTCGCGCCACACGCAGTCCAGCAGGTGAGCTGATGGGCACCGCAGGCGTCATCCGAGACGTCACCGAGCGTCGCCGCACCGAAGAAGAGATTCGCATCGCGCGCGAGGCCGCGGAGGCAGCAAGCCGCGCCAAGAGTGAGTTCCTCTCGCGCATGAGTCACGAGCTGCGCACGCCGCTGAACGCGATCCTGGGATTCGGACAGCTCATGGAGCTCGAGGCGACGACGCCCGGACAAACAGAGAGCGCGGAGCACGTCCTCAATGCTGGTCGTCACCTGCTTGGCCTGATCAACGAGGTGCTCGACATCACGGGCATCGAATCAGGCCGGCTGCGATTGTCTGCAGAGCCGGTGCGCATCAGCGAAGCCGTGCAGGAGACTTTCGATCTCATGCGTCCACTTGCGGCAGTGCGAAACGTGGATCTTTGCACCGACGCTCCGAGCATCGACGACCTCTACGTCCGCGCGGACCGGCAGCGTTTGAAACAGATATTGCTCAACCTCATCGCGAATGCCGTGAAGTACAATCACGAGGGCGGACGGGCGGAAGTCGCATGCGAGCCGCACGGCACCGATCGCCTGCGCATCGTCGTGAGAGACACCGGACCCGGCATCGCCGCCGACAAGATTGGACGACTCTTCACCGCATTTGACCGGCTCGGCGCAGAACAGACCAGCGTCGAAGGAACGGGGCTCGGCCTGGCTCTCTCGAAACGTCTCGCCGAGGCGATGAGTGGAGAGATGGGTGTGCGAAGTGACGTGGGTGAAGGCAGCACGTTCTGGGTCGAGCTGCCGCGAGCAGAGAGCCAGCTCGCGCGTCTCGAACGGCTCGAGCCCACCGACGGCAACGCATCGACGATCTCCGACGCGCTGCCTCCCACTCGCACGATTCTCTACGTCGAGGACAACTTGTCCAACCTCACGCTCGTCCAGCGCATTCTCGAACGCCGTCCCGACATCGAGCTCATTCCGGCCATGCAGGGTCGTCTCGCGCTGGAGCTCGCGCGACTGCACCGCCCGGATCTCGTCCTGCTCGATCTGCATCTTCCCGACGTCTCCGGAGAAGAAGTGCTGCGGCAACTTCGCCACGCACCCGATCTCCGCAAAATCCCCGTCGTCGTGCTCAGCGCGGATGCGACACAAGGACAGATCGATCGGCTGCTCGCAGCGGGCGCGCTCGCGTACGTCACGAAGCCGCTCGATGTCAAACCGTTCATCGCGATTCTCGACGGCGTCCTCAACGCGCAGCAGGCGGCCTGATGATCAGCGACGAGATCGTCAAACGCGCGCGCATTCTCATCGTCGATGACGAGCAGGCCAACGTTCGGCTCCTCGAGCGGCTGCTGCTGACTGGCGGCCATACCGAAGTTTGGAGCACGACGGATTCGCGCGAGGCCCTCACGCTCTTCTCGGAGATGCATCCCGATCTCGTCCTGCTCGACCTTCAGATGCCCCATCTCGATGGGTTCGCGGTGATGGAACAGCTGCGCACGAAGATGTCGGCCGGTGAATTCCTCCCGATTCTCGTGTTGACGGCCGACACGACGCGCGAGACGAAGGATCGCGCCTTGTCCTGCGGGGCGAAGGACTTTCTCACCAAGCCGCTCGAACGTGGCGAAGTACTGCTGCGCACACGGAACCTGATCGAGACCCGCTACCTGCACCTCGCGCTCAAGGACGAGAATCGTGCGCTCGAGGCGAAGCTCATGCACCAGGCCTTTCACGATTCGCTGACGGGCCTCGCCAATCGCGCACTGTTTCGAGATCGCGTTGCGCATGCCATCGCCCGCGCCGCGCGCGGCGAGCAGGTCGCCATTCTCCTCCTCGATCTGGACGACTTCAAGTCCGTCAACGACTCTCTGGGCCACATCGAGGGAGATCGCCTGCTCGAAGTGGTGGCTGAACGCCTGCTGAAAGCGACACGCGGCTGCGACACGGTCGCCCGCGTTGGCGGAGATGAATTCGCCGTGCTGCTCGCCGGACTCCAGCATCACAGCGAAGCGATGATCGTGGTCAATCGAATCGTCGAATCCATGCGCACGCCCGTGCCGCTGCGCGGGCGCGAAGTGTTCGTGCGCGTGAGCATGGGCGTGGCATACGCGCGCGTCGAAGACACCGTGAACGAGTTGATCCGGAATGCGGACGTCGCGATGTATCGCGCAAAGGGCGAAGGCAGAGGAAGGCACGCGGTGTTCGAGCCAAGCATGTACACCGAATTGCTCGAGCGTCTGCAACTCGAGGACGACCTGCGGCACGCGATCGAACGTGGCGAGCTGCACGTCGTCTATCAGCCCATCGTCGATCTTGCGAGCGGGACCGTCACTGGCGTGGAAGCGCTGGCGCGTTGGCACCATCCGGAGCGCGAAATCCCCACCGGCGCCGACTTCATTCCACTTGCCGAAGAAACGGGCCTCATCGTCCCGATCGGAGGCTGGATGCTCGCGCAAGCGTGCAAACAGGCGCGCACCTGGCAGCTCGAGCATCCGGAGGGACTCGTCCCGGCCATGAGCGTGAACGTCAGCGTCCGTCAGCTGCAGGAACCGACGTTCGCCTCCGAGGTCGCTGCCGTGCTCACCGAAACTCAGCTGCCGCCAGAGTTTCTGATCCTCGAGATCACCGAGAGCGCCCTCATTGCCGACACCACGTCCGTGCTCGACCGCCTCCATGAATTGAAGGCGCTCGGCATCAAGCTCGCCATCGACGACTTTGGTACGGGCTACTGCAATCTGGCGTATCTGCAGCGCTTCCCGATCGACATTCTCAAGATCGACAAGTCGTTCATCTTCGACATGGCGACGAATGGCGGCAATACGACGCTCGCCAGCACCATCGTCGACCTCGCGACGCAGCTGGACCTCCGCACTGTCGCCGAGGGCGTCGAGCACGCGGAGCAGAGGGAACAGCTGATCGCGCTGGGCTGCGGCTACGCACAGGGATATCTCTTTGCGAAGCCGATGCCCGCGGACGCCGTGCAGGCGTTGTTCGGTGCACTGGCCGTGGCGAAGACCTCGGCGTAAAGCGCCGCGACGGCGATCAACGACGGAACGACTTCTCCGCTTCGAGCACCGCGCGTCCTTCCGCTGAGACGGACAGCAGCGGCTCGAAGTCGGCGTCGTCGAACACCTGACGAATCTCGATCTCCGATTCGCCGAATCCACGCGGATTGGGGCAGCGCTTTGCCCACTCGATCGCCTCCTCCTTCGACTTCACCTGAATCATCCAGAAGCCGGCGATAAGCTCCTTCGCCTCGGCGAACGGCCCGTCCACGACCGACCGCTTGTCGCCGGAAAACTGCACGCGCGCGCCCTTCGAGCTCGCCTGCAGTCCCTCTCCCGCCAACAGGACACCCGCCTTCACGAGCTCCTCGTTGTACCTGCCCATCTCGATCAATTGCTCCGTACTCGGCATGACGCCCGCTTCGCTTTCGGTGTTCGCCTTGACCAGCATCATGAAACGCATGTGAGTGTCTCCCCCTGGATGGTTGAATGTGGACCGGTTTCTCACCGGACGAACGTCCGCTGGATTCGCCTTCTGCAAACACGACGAACGGGGGTCAGCAAAATCGACACGGGGCCCCGAGCCGGTCGAGCTTCTGATGGTTGACGAAGAGCGAAACCATACCTGTCGCTGGACCACGCTCGCGCACGCTCAGATATTCACTCGTTCGCGATCGATCGAATGATGATCGGCGGCAGTTTCGCCCTTCCTTGAACTGAGACCACCGATGCGACTTTGCGCGGGTATTCTGGCGAGCATTCTGCTGGCTGCCCCACTCACCGGCCAGCGTCTCGCGGCGCAGACGCTCACCATCACCAACGCTACGCTCGTCGACGTGTCCAGCGGTGCGCTCCGCCGCGGTGCGACGGTGGTGATCGACGGCAAGCGCATCGTCAGCGTCGGCGCATCGTCGGCAAATCCGCCGCGCGGGCGAGTCATCGACGCGAGAGGCATGTACATGATTCCGGGGCTCTGGGACATGCACGTGCATGCCTACTTTGACGGACCCGCCAACGTCGGCGACGACATCGTGTTGCCGCTCTTCATCGCCAACGGTGTGACCGGCGTTCGCGACATGGGAAGCCATCTCGACGCCGTGCTGCGCGCGCGCGGCGAGGTCGCTGCGCACCGGCTCGTCGGTCCTCGCCTGGTCGTCTCGGGCCCGATGCTCGACGGCCCACGTGCTCAGTACAAAGCCGCGATCGCGATCACGACGCCCGCCGATGGACGAAAGGCCGTCAGGATGCTCAAGAGCCGAGGCGTGGATTTCATCAAGATTCAATCAGGTGTTCCGCGCGAGGCGTACTTCGCCATCGCCGATGAAGCAAAGAAAGCCAGGATCGAATTCGAGGGCCACGTACCCGACGCCGTCCGCGCCAGCGAGGCCGTGACTGCCGGCCAGCGCAGCTTTGAGCATCTGATTGGCATCTTCGAGGCGAGCACGACGAACGAGGACACGTACTTGTCGCGTCGATACGGCGCGGGGAAAGACACATCGGCCGACAAGCGGCCCGGCCAGTTTCTGGACAAGTATGATCGCGTGCGTGAGGCCAACATCATCCAGCTACTCGCGCGCGATACGATCTGGCAGTGTCCGACTCTGTACTGGGAACGCGGGCAATGGCTCGTCGACGCGATCGATTACACCAAGGATCCGGATTTCGCCTACGCGGCGCACAGTTGGCAGACGGGGTGGCCTGGGGCGCGAAAGTCCATTCTTCAGACGCTCGATACGGATCCGCTCGCCGTCCGTCAGCGATTCGTCGAGCACGAGCTCGACATCGTGCGCAAACTCCACGCGGCGCACGTACCCTTTCTCGCAGGCACCGATACGCCGGCGGGAGTCGACGTACTGCCGGGGATCAGTCTCCATCTCGAGCTGCAGCGTTTTGTCGCGGCCGGTTTTACGCCGCTCGAAGCGTTGCAGACGGCGACGCTCAACCCGGCAAAGTTTTATCACAAGTTGAACGACTATGGCAGCATTCAGGCCGGGCGTATCGCCGACCTCGTGCTCCTGCGGAGCAACCCGCTCGACGACATCGCCAACACGCGCACCATTGGCGGAGTGATCGCCGACGGACGGTATTTCTCGCAGCAGGAAATCGAGCAGCTTCGTGGCCGGTTGAAGCAGCTCGCGGCGACGCGGTAGTCTCGCGATCACTGCGCCGTACGTTCTCGAATACGCACGTGGTCGCTGACGCTGCCCCTCCGTAAATTGCTCAGATGCCCTTCCATGCCACTCCACGCTTTCCACGCGGTTTCCGCTGCGCTAGCCGCAACTGCGGGCTGAAGCCCGTTGCGAAGGATCTCGCGCTCTTCGCCAGCGACGTCGATGCTGCCGCCGCGGCAGTCTTCACCCGCAACCATTTTCCAGGCGCACCCATCATCCTTGGACGCGAGATCATCAAGGGTGGTGTGCTTCGGGGAGTGGTCGTCAACAGCAAGGTGAGCAACGTCGCGACGGGCCAGGCCGGGATCGCCAACGCACGCCGGATGGCGGCGGCTGCCGCGGCCGAGCTGCAAACCTCGAGCGATCGAATGCTCGTGAGCTCGACCGGTGTGATCGGCGTCAGTCTTCCCATCGAGAAGATCGAGCGCGGGCTCGTCGGAATGGCGAACGATCTGCAGGACGATCCACTCGTCGGTGCGGAAGGCATCATGACGACAGACACCTATGCGAAGGCAATCTCCGCCAGCGTCGGAGATGCGACGATCACCTGGATTGCCAAGGGCTCGGGGATGATCGAGCCGAACATGGCCACGATGCTGTCGTACATCTTCACGGACGCAGCACTCGACGCCGCCACGCTCGACCACATGCTTCGCCGCACTGTCGACATGAGCTTCAACATGTTGTCCGTCGACGGCGACACGAGCACGTCGGACACCTGCGCCATGCTCGCGAATGGAATCGCCGGCCCTGTAGATGCAGCGCGGTTCGCCGACGTATTGCTCGAGGGCTCGATACGCATGACCGAGCTTCTCGCACGCGATGGCGAAGGTGCCGAGCATCTGTTGCGCGTTTCGGTGCGCGGCGCGGTCGATGAAGCGGATGCTCGTCGCGTCGCAAAGTCGATCGTCAACTCACCGCTCGTGAAGACGATGGTGCACGGCGCCGATCCCAACGTGGGACGGCTGCTGATGGCGGTCGGCAAGTGTTTTGACTGCACCGTTCGTCCGGAGACGACGGATGCATGGATCAACGGCTACCAGGTCGTGCGCGGTGGCACTCGCATGGAGTTCGATGATGCGGTGGTGCGCACAGCGCTTTCCGTCGACACCGTAGACCTCACCGTCGATCTCGGCATCGGCAACGCCTCGGCAACAGCCTACGGGTGCGATCTGACCAAGGCCTACATCGACGAGAACGCAGCGTACTACTCGAGCTGACTCTACACTTGAGACCTGCAGCTCTCGAAGTCCTCTGCGGCCTCCGCGTTCCTCTCTTTGCATCCTCTGCGTAAAAATTTCTCTTGCCAGACACTCCAGCGACAGCATTTGTCGCAGAGAGCGGCGGGGAAAGCATTTCGCAATGATCGCATCAGGAACGCGCCCTCATCTTCCGGATGCTCTACGTGCCTGAAAGCGGAGCGGCCGCAAGCATCGCACACGTATCTGTCATCTCGACTGTCCAAAGCACCTTAGAGCGAGAGGATTCGAATCAGCGTAACTGCGAACATCACAAGCACCAATAGCGAGGCCGTCACCGTGAAGATCACCGGCCGCCCCACCTTGCTGATGGCCTTGAGATCCACGCCTAATCCCAGCGCCGCCATCGCCGCGATCGTCAGCAGCGAGGATGCGCTCTTGAGCGACGCAGCCGCAGTCGCCGGAATCACTCCGGTCGAACGAAGCGTTGCGAGCAAGAGGAAGCCGACGATGAACCACGGAACGAAGCGTGTGATGTGAAATCGCCGCGCGTCGACGAGCGGCGCATCAGCATCGTTACGATGGCGGAGCGCGAAGAACAGCACCACTGGTCCGAGCATCAGCACGCGCACGAGCTTGACGAGCGTGCCGACCTGGCCAGACAAAGCACTTACCGGGAATGCCGCCGCGAGAACCTGCGGAACGGCGTACACGGTCAGTCCCGCCAGCACGCCGTACTGATAGTGGCTCAACGCCAGCGGCGCGATCAGAAACGGAAGTCCGATCACGACGACCACGCCAAGTATCGCGGTGAATGCGATGGCGGATGCGATGTGTTCCCTGTCGGCACGAATCACCGGCGCGACAGCTGCGATGGCCGAGTTGCCGCAGATGGAATTCCCGCAGGCGATGAGCACGCAGAGCTTGTGCGGTAGCCGGAACAACCGCCCAATCGCGTAGCTCGACGCGATGCCGAGCACGACGAGCACCACGATGCCGAAGGCAAGCGATGGGCCCGTGCGAACGAGCAGCGGAAGATCGACCGAGGCACCGAGCAGCAGGACCGCTACTTCGAGCACCTCCTTCGCGGCGAAGCTGACGCCTGCGTCGAGTCGTGGCCGGGGAACCGAAAGCGTGCGGACGATCATTCCCAACAGGATCGCCACGACCAGCGCTTCCACGATTGCATGGCCGAACACTCGCTCTTCAGCAAGCGCAATTCCGAGCGCGGCCAAACCAACGAACGCGGCGAAGAGGGCACCCGGAAACAGCTGCGTCACGCGTTCAAGATCCGACTGACGCGCCGTTGCGATTGCGAACGGGTGTGTGGGCATCGCCTGGGATTCAGGGTGACGGAGGTCGCGAAAGAGGATCCTATCTGGCGCGGGCGCATGAATCAAAGACATAATTCTCATACATCCATAACCAAAGATTATGAGCCTGAACCTGCAGCACCTGCGCGTCTTTGCGAGTGTGGCGCAACACCGCGGCTTTTCGCGCGCTGCCTCGGTACTGCGGCTGAGTCAACCCGCAGTCTCCAAGTCGGTGCGGGAGCTCGAACGCGCCGTCGGATCGCCTCTGTTCGAGCGCGGCGGCCGCGCGCCCCTGCTCACCGAGGCTGGAGCGATTCTCTTTGCGCGTGCGCGCGAGCTGTTCGCGGTAGAACGGTCTGCCGAAGAGGAGCTCCGCGTGTTGCGGGGCCTGGAGGGCGGCGTCCTGCGCATCGGCGCCAGTACGACGGTGATCACGTACCTCCTTCCGGCGTATCTCGCTCGCTTCAGAGCGGCGCATCCCGACGTCGTGCTCCGGGTCGCGAGCGCGAATACGCGCGACATCGCTCGTGGACTGGTCGAGCGGCGGATCGACGTCGCGCTCGTGGAAGGGCCTGTGAATGACGCGCGCATCGAGGTCGTACCGTGGCGCGACGACGAGCTCGTGGTGATCGCCCATCCGGGTCATCCGCTGGCGGCGCGACGTCGGGTGACGCTCACCGATCTCGCAGCGGAGCCGTTCATCGTGCGCGAGCGCGGATCGGGTACGCGAACGGTGGCGGAGTCGGTTCTGGCTGAACATGGCGTGCGCGTGACAATCGCGATGCAGCTTGCCAGCACTGAAGCCATCAAGCAGGCGGTCGCCGCCGGGCTTGGCCTCGCGATCGTCTCGCGGTCGGCCATCGACGATCAGCTCGCGCTCGGGCGCATTGCGATGATCCCGCTGCGCGGAGTGTCACTTCAGCGCGCGCTGACGGAGCTGCGTCTCATCGGTCGGGCACCGACCGCGGCGGCGAACGCATTCAGAAAGACCCTGACCTCGTGACCCATTTGATTCTCGACGTGGACAGTCTGTCCGGTCGAGCCGTTGGGAATGCGCGAGATGCAGATCGTTGAATTCGCCGCGCTCGCTCAGGATGACATCCGCTCACGGAATGACTCGACCGTCCGCGAGCTCGACATGGATCTGATACCGCTCGATGCGCGAGCGCTCTGGCGCGGGTTGCGCCTGGATGCCGATGTCGAGAGTGGGAACGACGGACCCATCTTCGCGCCGCATCTCGAGATTGAGCGAGCCAATGCGATGGAACGCCTCAGCGAGATCAGCCCAGAGCGCGGAGCCTTTGAGCTCCAACTGCGCGAGCAGCTTGTCATCGTCGTCCGACGGCTCGATCTTCGCGAACGCGTGCACTGCTGGCGACACCGCTTCAAACACGGGCATGAGCCGCTCGCCGTCGGCATTGGGAAAGAACCAGCCCGTACGAAATTCGTCGAGGATGCGGGGGAAGCCGAGTTCCGTGTCGCCGATCAATTGGCCGTGACTCCACAGTGTGTAGCGCACCTGGTCGAGCTCCGTTGATGATGCAGGAAGGGTACGGCGACCCGGCAGGAGTGCATCACCGCACCGTCGCAGCTCGAGCCGTTTCAGCGCACGTGCGACAGACACCCGGCCAACAAGTCTTCCCTCGCGACCGTCGACGATATCTTGTTGTCATTGATCGTCACTGAGCAGCGCGCTGCAGAACTCGCCCGGCCGTTTGCCTACTCCAACCATCGAGCTCATGCTCCGTCATCGTTCGCTCATCGCGTTTGTCGTCACGCTGAGTTTGCCGGTCGTCGTGGCTGGTCAGGCACCGCCGCGGGTCGCGTCGCCGAACAATCGCACCGTCGTGACCGTCGACGTCAAGGACGGCGCGCTGCGCTACAGCATCACGCGCGACGGGAAACCGCTGCTGACGCCGTCTCGGCTCGGTTTCGCGTTTCGTGGAGCGAGCCCCCTGAGTGACAACCTGCGCGTCGCGGCGCAGTCACAGACGACAGTCGACGAAACGTGGACGCAGCCATGGGGAGAGTTGTCGCGCGTACGCGATCATCACAATGAGTTGCGCGTCGACGTTGTCGAAGGGCTCGCGCCTGCTCGTCATTTCACTGTCGTCTTCCGTGCGTTCGACGATGGCGTCGGTTTCCGCTACGAGATTCCGGATCAGCCGGGTGTGACGATGTACGAGATCTCGGACGAGCTCACCGAGTTCGCGCTCGCCGACAATGGTCACGCGTGGTGGATCGCGTCGAATCGGCCGCGACTCGATCGCTCCGAGCAGCTTTATTCGGAAGGGCCTGTGAGCACGCTCGACAGTGTGCAGACGCCGCTCACCATGGAAATGTCCAACGGAACGTACGTGGTCATTCACGAAGCGAATCTCGTGGATTATCCGAGAATGTTCCTGGCAGGGCCACGTATGGAAAGCCGAACGCTGCGTGCTGCACTCGCACCGTGGGCAGATGGTGTAAAGGTGCGCGGACGCACGCCACTCATCACGCCGTGGCGTACGATTCAGATCGCGGATCGCATCGAGGATCTGCATCCGCAGGTGCTCACCCTCAATCTCAATCCGCCAAGTCGCATTGCGGACGTGTCGTGGATTGTGCCGGATAAGTACGTGGGCATCTGGTGGGGCATGCATCTGAACACGATGACGTGGTCATCAGGCCCGAAGCATGGCGCGACCACCGCGAACACGAAACGGTACATCGATTTCGCCGCGGCGAACGGATTCAAGGGAGTGCTCGTCGAAGGATGGAACACGGGTTGGGATGGCAACTGGATCAACAACCAGAACGCGTTCTCCTTCACGCAACCGTATCCCGACTACGATTTGCCCGGCCTCGCCGAGTACGCGAAGTCGAAAGGCGTTGGTCTCATCGCGCACAACGAGACGTCTGGCGGTATCGCGAACTACGAGCGCCAGATGGACGACGCATTTCGCCTCTACCAGTCGCTCGGCATTCACTCGATCAAGACAGGATACGTCGCCGACACGGTCGGTGGCGGGCAGTCGCACTACGGGCAGTTTGCCGTGCGCCACCATCGCACGGTGATCGAGACTGCAGCGAAGTACGGCATCATGGTCGATGCGCACGAACCCATTCACGACACGGGTGAGCGGCGCACCTGGCCGAACATGATGAGTCGCGAAGGGGCCCGCGGCCAGGAGTACAATGCATGGGGCGCCGAGGGCGGCAATCCGCCGGAGCACGAGAGCATCCTGTTCTTCACGCGGATGCTGGCGGGGCCGATGGACTTCACACCGGGCATTTTCGATCTCCTGCTGACGAAGACCGGTGCGCCGCGCACGCTCGAGGAGGCGCGTGTTCGCACCACGCTCGCGAAACAGCTCGCGTTGTATGTCGTGTTGTATTCGCCCGTGCAGATGGCTGCGGACCTGCCGGAGAACTACGCTGGCAAGCCGGAGTTCCAGTTCATTCGCGACGTGAAGGTGGATTGGGACACGACGCGTGTGCTCGCGGGAAAGATCGGCGACTACGTGGCTGTTGCGCGCAAGACGAAGGGTCAGGACGAATGGTTCGTCGGCGCGATCACCGACGAATCGGCGCGCACGCTCGATGTGTCGCTGGACTTTCTGCCACGCGGCCGGTCGTACGTAGCGGAGATATATGCCGATGGGCCGGGTGCGAACTGGAGAACCAATCCACTCCCCGTTGCCATGTCGCGTCGGCCGGTCAACACGGCGACGAAACTCACGATTGCGATGGCGCCCGGAGGCGGGCAGGCAATACGGATCAGGGCTGCGAAGTAGTGATGCTGAAATTCCGCGTGCTGTGCTCCGCGCCGCTGTTGCTCGCGCAGTTGTTCGCGCTATCGGTGACTCTGCGCGCGCAGGAATCAACCGCGGCAAGCGCGCTGGTGACGTACCGAGTCGTGCCATCGGCCATCGACTCCTCCGTGCGTCGATTCAACGAGCCGCACTACGTCGTGTTCGATCGCGCGGTGAAGGCCGATGCGCCGCTCTTGCTGTTCCTGCCCGGCACTGGCGGGCGGCCGCAGAACACCAGCGACTTCGCGAACCTCGCGGCGCGGCAAGGATACCGCGTGATCGGCCTCGAGTATGTGGACACGCCGGCGGTAGCGCAGATCTGCCCGCGCGAGCCTGATCCCGACTGCTCCGAGAAGGTACGGCGAAAGCGGATCTACGGTGATGACGTGACACCGCTCGTAGACGATCGCTCCGAAGAGTCCATCGTCGCTCGCCTCACGGCGCTGCTCATGGCGCTCGACCGCGAGCATCCGGCCGAGAAATGGTCGCAGTATCTCAAGGACGGGAAGCCAGACTGGGCGCGCTTCGCCGTATCGGGTCTGTCGCAGGGTGCCGGAATGGCGGCGTACATTGCGCAGAAGACGCCTGTCGCGCGCGTCGTGCTCTTCTCGAGCCCGTGGGACAACCATGGTCCACGTCGTACACTCGCGCCATGGGTGATGCGCGGCACCGGCGCGACGCCCGCCGAGCGATGGTATGGCGCGTACCATAGCAGGGAAGCGACGGCGGACGTGATCGCACGCGCCTACTCGGCGCTGGGCATTCCTTCATCGCACATTCACGTCTTCACGCAAGAGCCGGCAGCATCCACCTCGACGAATCCGTACCATCCGAGCGTGGTCGGCAATGGCGCTACGCCGAGAGCACCAGACGGCACGCCTGTCTATCTCGAGGAGTGGCGAGCGATGCTCGGCGACGCACACTGATGCGGAGCTGAGTCGTCCACCTGCGATTGTTCAGCTGCTCGCGATCAGGTGGTTGAAGGTGCGTCATGTCGGCGTCATCACCCGCTCTGCACTTGGCCGTTCGCATAGCCGCGCCAGAGCCACTCGAGTGCCTCGGGCAATGTCTGCTGCTTCACGGCACGATCGCAGTGCGACGCATTCCGCGCAAACACGAACTGATACTGGTAGTTCTTCGCGGCGAGCGCGCTCGCCATACGTTGATTCGCGACCACCCAATCGTGCATGTCGTCGCGCATGACGTTCGGGTTGAACAGATCTCTGTCTCCAACTTCCATCCAGAGACGAATCGGTTTGGTGGTGGTCGCCGGAATCAGGCGCTCGTGAAATTCCCACGCACCATGCGGCGTCTCAACATTGTGCGGCCACTGTTGATTCACGTACGTGCCCGAGTACGTCAGCACTCGATGGTAGAGCTCCGGGTGATACCAGGCCATGATCAGCGCCGTTGATCCGCCGGAGCTGCAGCCCATCGTCGCGCGGCCCTCCGGATCCCTCGTCAGCTTCAAGTTGTACTGCTTCTCGACCAGCGGAAGCACTTCACTCTCGACGAACTCCGCGTAGCGGCCCGACATCGTGTCATATTCGAGGCCGCGCTCGCTGCCCTGTGCGTCGCCACTGCCGTTGCCGATCGAGATCGCGATCATCACCGGCACGCGCTTTTCCGCGATGAGATTGTCGAGTGCCGTGAAGAGAGATTGATCCGGCCCATCTGCTCCGACGATGAACGGTGCGACCGTTCCGGCGACGTATTGCCTCGGGACGTAGACAAAAACTTTGCGCGTGTACGGCGCGGAGTGGCTCGTCGTCACGACGAGTGTGGCTGGATCGCGTGGGTCGACGGCGCCGAACGTCCCAGAGTCGCGCGCAATGCCCGGGTAGATCCGGCTGTCCGTCGAACTCATTGTGAACGTGTAGATCGCTCCGCTCGGCACGGAGTCCCTCACCAACATCTCAGCGGCAACGCTGTGCGTGGGCCCGATGATGAAGTTGCCATTCACGCTGGGCGAAGGGACCGCGCCGTCGGGCAGCGTGGTGGCCTTGACGTAGCCTGGCGTGCTCGCGTCGCGGGTCGGCGGAGCGGAGGGCGCACTCTGCGCCACGGCTGCACACGCCATTGCCAGCACGGCGATCAACGCACGAATGAGCACTGCACTCGCTCGCATATTCAGCCTCCTCGTAACCGCTCTGGCGTGAGCCATTTCGCCCCCGGACGCCGCCTCTCTTGAAGGGGATCGTGTCGACACGCATCATAACGTCGCGGTCCTCGTTGCGGTCAGGTCCACACACGGACGAAACGCATCGCCATCTCCGGAGGTGGAATGCACGAGCAAGGCGACGTCACGAGGCTTCTCCACAGCGCGAGTCATGGCGATTCCGAGGCGCTGCAGCGCGTCCTCGGTCTTTTGCACGAGCGTCTGCGCCGCATCGCTCGGCGACAGCTTGCGCGCGAGGACGACGGCCACACTCTCGAGACCGACGGCCTTGTGCACGAAGCCTACCTCCGTCTCGAAGGGCTCGATCGCATCCAGTGGCGTGATCGCCAGCATCTGCTCTCCATGGCCGCACGTACCATGCGTCGCGTGCTCATTGACTATGCTGAGCAGCGGCGAGCGCGGAAGCGCGGCGGTGGCGAAGTGGCGTTGGGGCTGGAGGAGGTCGATGCGATGACGTCGACACTCGATCGTCATGCCGACGACCTCCACGCACTCGACGAGGCGCTCGAGCGCCTTTCCGCGCTCAGCCCCCGACAGGGACAGGTGGTGGAGTGCCGGTTTTTTGTTGGGCTGAGCATCGAGGAAACCGCAGAAGCGCTCGAGCTCTCGACGGCGACGGTGAAGCGCGACTGGGTGCTTGCCCGTGCGTGGCTCAACCGTGAGCTAACCACGTGACTCCAGAATCAGGCCCGCGACCATCCACGGGGACCAGAGCGCAGTGGGCCGCCCTCGAGGCGCTCTTTCACGAAGCGCTTTCCAAGGTACCTGAAAAGCGCAACGCATTTCTCGACGCGTCATTGCTCGATCCCAACTCGCGATCTGAAGTGGAGGGCCTGCTCGCGGCGCACGACCGGCCAGGTGCGCTCGATATGCTCGTAGATGAAGTGATGAGCCCCCTGCTGTCGGTGCACGAGCCGCCTGTAGCGGGCGACATCATGCCGACGAACTATCTGCGCTATCGGATCATCGAGCGTCTTGGCGGCGGCGGGATGGGCGTCGTGTACCGCGCGCGCGACGAACGTCTGGAGCGTGACGTCGCACTCAAGTTTCTGTCACCGCACCTCAGCGCCGATCAGGCCGCGAAGAAGCGCTTTCTCGTCGAGGCCCGGGCCGCCGCGGCGCTCGAGCATCCGAACATTTGCACGGTGCATGAGATCGGCGACGCGGATGGGCAACTCTACATCGTCATGGCGTGCTACGATGGTGAGACGCTCGCGCAGCGCATCACACGCGCACCGCTCGAGCTGGACGAAGCGCTGCGTATCGCCAGCGAAATTGCGCGCGGACTCGTGAAGGCGCATGAGCGCGGCATCGTCCATCGCGACATCAAGCCGGCGAACGTCGTCGTCACCGCTGACGGTCACGTGAAGATTCTCGACTTCGGCATCGCGAAACTCGCTGACGTGAACGCGGCGCAGACGGTCGGCGCGATTGGCACCACGGCGTACATGAGTCCGGAGCAGGCATTCGGTGAGACAACCGACCATCGCACCGACATCTGGTCGTTGGGGGTGGTCCTCTACGAAATGCTCACACGTACACTGCCATTCCGCGGACCCGCGCAGGCGGTGTTGTACTCGATTCTCGAGGACGATCCCGAGCCAGTGGGAAGCAGTCGCTTCGATGTGTCGACCGAGCTGGACGCACTGATTGGCCGAGCACTCGCGAAGCGTCCGGCAGACCGGTGGTCGACTGCGTCGGAGCTGCTTGCCGCGCTCACCGCGTGCCGAGCGGATTCGAGTGTCGGCGCGGCGCCGATCAGCGGAGGTACGGAGCGGCGCAACATCGCGCCGCGCGACACAGCGCTCACGCGTGGCGGCGAGCGACGCCAGGTGACTGTCGTCTCATGTGCGATACGAGGCTACGACGCGCTGTTCGAGCGGCTCTCGTCGGAAGAAGCGGAGCACGTGCTCGGAAGAATTCGAGAGGCAGCAGTGGACGTCGCGACGCGTCACGACGGCATCGTCAATCAATTCTCCGGCGACAGCTTGGTGATGCTCTTTGGCGTTCCCACTGCGCATGAGGACGATGCGCTGCGCGCCGTTCGCGCGGCGCTCGCGCTGCGTGCGCGGGTGATCGAAGTCGGCGTGACGCTCGATGCACGACTCTCGGGCGAACTGCGTCTTCGCTCGGGGGTGCACGTCGCTCCAGTGGTTGCGCAACGGCTGCGAGAAGGCGACCGGCGCTATCGCATCACGGGCGCAGCAGCTGATGTCGCGGGACGTCTTGCAAGCGTGGCCGGGGCGGACGTCGTGCTGGTGAGTCCGGAGATTCGACGGCTCGTTGGGCCGTTCGTGCACACGGAGGAAGCGAGCCCCGTGTCGCTACAACCGGAAGGCGTCACGATGATTCCGCATCGGGTGCTCGGCACGTCCGGTGTTCGGTCGCGTCTCGAGGGTGCCGCGCACACTGGTCTGACACCATTTGTCGGGCGCGAGCGCGAGCGCGCAGCGATTGGCGAATGGCTCGCATCCGCGCGCGAGGCAACGGGTCACTTTACAGCGCTCGTTGGAGAAGCAGGTGTTGGAAAGAGTCGGCTGCTGCGCGAGTTGCGCGAAACAGCTCGGGCGTCGGCAATGCGCGTGTTCGTCGGCCGATGCGAGGCGTATGGCGGTTCGACTCCATTTCTGCCGTTCGTCGAAGCGGCACATGAAGCGCTGGCGCTTCCGCATCAGGGGGCAATACCGGAGCGACATGATGCCGCCGTTGCCGCACTGCGCGCCATCGACCAATCGCTCGAAGAATTTCTGCCGCTGTATCTCGCGCTGCTCTCCATTCCGAGCGAGCGCCATCCCGTTCCCCGGCATCTGCGCGGAGAGCTGCTTCAGGCTGCGATGCTCGAGGCGGTCGCGGCGCTGTTTACACTGAGCGCTGTTCACACACCAGCGCTCCTGATTCTCGAAGACTGGCACTGGGCAGACGAAGCGTCGCGCGCGGCACTGCGTCAGCTCGCCGAGATGGTGCCGACGTTTCCGTTGCTGGTCGTCGCGAGCTCGCGGCCGGACAGCACGATTGATTGGGGCAGTGCGGATCATCACACGCTGCTTCACCTCTCACCGCTCGACGGCGTCGCATCGGCCTCGATCGCGCGCGCCGTGCTCGGCGCCGAGCGCGTAGCGCCGGAGCTCGAGGCGCGCCTGTTCGAGCGCACCGGTGGAAATCCCTTCTTCCTCGAGGAAGTGTGCGAGGCGTTGCGCGAAGAGGGCGCGGTGACCGTTCGCGATGGTGAAGCCGTCGCCGCGGACGCGTCAGGCGCGCTGCATGTTCCCGAGACCGTGCAGGTCGTCCTTCGCACTCGCATCGACCGGCTGGACGAAGAAGCGCGCGATACGCTTCGCGTGTCGTCGGTGATTGGACGCGAGTTTTCGCGCCGGGTGCTCGACGACGTGATGGAGCGAGCGCCAGGACTCGCGTCGTCACTCGAGCGGCTCAAGACGTCGGGACTCATTCAGCAGGTGAGCGTCGTACCCGAGTCAGTGTATCGCTTCAAGCACGCGCTCACGCACGAGGTGGCGTACGACAGTCTGCTCGAGCATCAGCGCGCAACGTTACACGCGGCTGCCGGTCGAGCCACCGAGCGACAATATGCCCCGCATCTCGACGAGCACGTCGAGCGACTCGCGCACCACTTTGGTCGCGCGGAGTCGTGGCCGGAGGCAGTGTACTACGGAGTGATGGCCGCTGATCGCGCGATAGCATTGTGCCAGAACGCAGATGCACTGAACACGCTCGAGGAAGTGGAGAAGTGGGTGCAGCACCTGCCTGACGACGATGCGCGAGTCGATCTCCATGCTGACGTTCTTCTCCGGCAGGAGCGTCTGTGCGAAGCGCTTGGGCTGCGTCATCGGCAGCTCGCGCTCATCGAAGCGCTCATTGAGCGTCTTGCACCGCGCGGCCCTTCCGAGCGCCTCGCCCAGGTTTACCTCCGTCAGGGAGATGCCTTCACGCTGCTGCGTCGCTTCGAAGCTGCGGATCGCGCACTCGAAACGTCGCTGCGCATAGCGCGCGAGCGCGGCGACGACGCAGGTGGCCGGAATGCACTCCGGAGCATCGCGCTTCTTCGTATGCACGAAGGATTTCACGACGAAGGCCGTACCGCGATCGAGCGCGTACTGGAGCTTGCACGCAAGGCGAATGACACGCGCGCCGAGGCGGGCGACATGGCCACGCTCGCGAACATCCTTCGCGCCATGGGCCAGCACGACCGCGCGCTCGAGGTGCTCGAGGTCGCACTACAGCGCACCGGCGCGGTAGACAATCCAATCCGCCACGCCGCGCTGCTCAACGTGATCGGCACGATTCACCGCGATCTCGGGCACTACGACACGGCGCTGGAGTACTTTTATCGCGTCGCGAGTGAAGGGCTCGAGCAACGGCATCCCGTCAATGCGTCGTTCACGCTGCCGGCAATCGCGCACATTCTTCTTCAGCAGGGGCGCACGGAAGAGGCGCTCGCGACGTATCGTCGCGCCGTTGAGATGAATCGCAAGGCGCGGTACGCCGATGGCTCCGCACACACATGTCGAGCGCTCGGTGAAGCGCTCGTCGGGCTGGATCGCCAGCGTGAAGCACTGCCGCACCTGCGCGACGCTGCCGCGCTCTTCGCGCAGCTCGAGGATCGGCCGACCGAAGCACTCATGTGGCGTCGGGTTGCTGTCGTGCACGAGCGGCTTGGCGAAGTGGCTGAAGCGCGCACGTCGTGGGAAACCGTGCGCCTGCAGTGCCGCGCAATCGATGACGTTGCCGGTGAAGCCGACGCCGTCGACGGGATGGCGCGTGCCGAGCGACAGCTGGGCGCCGCGCCGAAGTGCGTCATCGACAGATACGAAGAGGCGCTTGCCCTTGCACTCAGGCTCGGCGATCGCACGCGTGAGCTCTCCGCGCGCAACGCGCTCGGCATCGTGCATTGGCAGCGCGGCGGATACACGGACGCCGTGCGTCATTATGAAGCCGCACTTCGCCTGTGCCGCGACGTTGGCGATCGTGTGCACGAGGGGCTGATTCTGAATAGCCTCGGTGCAACGCTTCATCGCCTGCGGCGGTGGGATGAGGCGCGTACCGCACTCGCCGAAGCTGCTGACCTCACCGCGTTGACCGGCGAGAAACAGCTGCAGGCGCATTCTCTTGCCACGCTTGCCGAAGTATGTCTCGCGAGCGGCCGTCTCGAGGAAGCAGAGACGAATGTCGCATCATCGTTGCTGTTGCGCCGCGTCATGGGCGATCGCCGAGGCGAGGGCTGGATGCTCGAGTGTCTGGCGCGCATTCACACAGCCCGCGGTGCGCTCGACGCAGCTCACAACGCCGCCGAGGAATCCACCATCATCGCCCAGGAGCTCGGCGACGAATCGTTGAAGAAAGCCATCGCCCGACTGCACATCATCACACCCATCGCGAACTCTCACTACTCCTGACGACTCATGCCACGATATATCATCGAGCGAAATGTCGGGTCCCTCACGCCAGAGCAACTGTACGCGGCCGGCCGCGCCTCGAACGCGGCGATCGCGGAAATGTCCGAGGTGATCTGGGTGAAGAGCTACGTCTCCGATACCGAAGGCAAGATCTACTGCGAGTACCTCGCACCGAATCCCGAGGCAGTGCTCGAGCATGCGCGCCGCTCGGGCATGCCGGCGAATCGCATCTCCGAGGTGTCGCTGGAAATCAGTCCCGAAATGTTCGTCTGACGCGAGAGGCCAGACCGCGCACGGTCTGGCCTCTCATGCATCGCGGTCGCGCAGCAATCAGCCCCAGCGTGGCTGCTCGTCTGGATTGATGCCGAGCAATGTCTTGCCGACCACTTCGTGTGTAAACATCGTGTTCGCGGGATGGATGCGGCCAAGACGCGCGTCGCGAAACATTTGCTCGATGCCCGAGCGCTTGAAGATCCCGAATCCGCCCGCGAGCTCGAGTGCCGTGTCGATCACCTTCCATGAACCTTCTACCGCGCGGTACTTCGCGGAGACGATCTTCATCGGCCACGCGCCGCCGTGATCGACGCCGCGCGTCCACTCGTCGGCGATACGATCCAGGTGCGGCTCGATCGCCTCGAGCTCGAGGCCCATTTCGGCGACGTGGTGCTGCGCGTACGGGTGGTACGCCATTGAGCGGCTGACGGCGATGGAGCTCTTCTTCTTCAACCCTTCGACCGTCATGTCGAGCGCACGGCGAGCCATGCCGTAGTACACATTGCCGAAGCCGAGCAGCGCCCACGCGAATACCGCACCGACGAAGTGATCGATTCCAGCGGCACCCGCCGGCACGACGCGCGAGATGTATCGGTCGGGAATGAATGCGCCGTCGAGAATCGTGTCATCGCTGCGCGTGGCGCGCATGCCGAGAGTGTCCCATGTCTCGCGGATCGCGTAACCCTCGGTGTTTCGCGGCATGAAAGCGTGCACGATCTTCGGCTGCGTCGGGTCGCTCACGTCCATGCCATGAAGGCCGAGGTACGTCCAGACCGGCGTGAGGCTGCCGAACGATTTGTGGCCGGTGAAGCGATAGCCGCCTTCTACGCGCTCGGCCTTGGTCGTAGAGAGCAACACGGGAATGTCGTTTCCGCTTTCCGCGTGTCCGGCAGCGAAGATTTGTCCGCGCGCCGCTTCCTCGAGTACCCACTGGAGCGACTTGTCACCGGCGCGCCAGAGATCTGCGGCGACACCGAGCCAATAGAGATGCATGTTGATCGCGACGGCCGTCGGCGCCGCGTAGTACGCGAGACGTCGCTGCTCCTGCATCATTTCGGCAAGCGTGAGTCCGCCACCGCCGAACTCGACGGGAACGGGCTGAAGCAGGTAGCCGGCATCTCGCAGCTCCTGAAAGTCCTCAGTGAAGAACGTGTTGTCGCGATCGTACCGTGCCGCGCGATCCTGGCAGCGGATGAGGATCTCGTCGGTGAGCACCGGCGCAGGTTGGCGGGTCATCGTGGCCACTGGAGATCTCCTGTAATTGGCGTGGAATCGGGGTCAGCGGTGCCCGCGAGTGAAATGGGTACCTGAGTGTAAAGGCCAAAAAACCGCGCGATTCGGATCATCGCCAACGGATGAGATCGCACCGCCGTCGGTGAAGGTCCCCATGCCGGTTTCCGATACTCAACACATGCCAGCCTCACTCCGTCCCCGCACATGACGGGCGACATTCTGATCGTCGATGACGACCACGCCACGATCCAGCTGATAGGGCGCATCCTGAATGGCGTCGGCCGGCTGCGCTTCGCGATGAGCGGGGTTCACGCGCTGAAGCTCATGCGCGAGGCGGTTCCCGACCTCGTGCTGCTGGATGCCGAGATGCCGGAAATGTCCGGCTTCAGCATTTGCGACGCGATGAAGGCCGACGCAGCGCTGCGCGACGTTGCCGTCATCTTCGTCACCAGTCACGACAGCGCAGAGTTCGAGCTCGCCGGCTTTCAGCACGGGGCCGTGGACTTCATCGCGAAGCCTGTTCGTGAGCCGGTACTTCTTGCGCGCGTGAAGACACAACTTCGCGTCAAGCAGCTCACCGATCAATTGCGACTGCTCTCCACCACCGACACACTGACGGGCATTGCGAATCGTCGCCGCTTCGACGAGGCGATGACGAACGAGTGGTCGCGCTGCCTGCGCGGTGATGAGTTGACGATCGCGCTCTTCGACGTGGACTACTTCAAGCCGTACAACGACCAGTGCGGACACCAGGCGGGCGACGCGTGTCTTCAGATGGTTGCACGCGCGCTCAGCGGCGCATGCGCGCGGACGGCCGACCTCGTCACTCGTATCGGAGGCGACGAGTTCGCCGTGATTCTTCCGCAAACTGCGCGTGAAGGCGCTCGCGCGGTGATTCGGCGAATGCTCGACGCGGTTGCCGACGTACGTCTGCCGGCGCTCGATTCGGCCACGATGTCGCCGATGTCCACGGTGTCGGTGAGCGTTGGCGTTGCCTCATGCGACGCCGCCAGCGCATGCTGGTCGGCGGGCAAGGTTCCGCGATACAATCCGCCAATGCACGCAAACACGTCGACCGAGTTGCTGCGCGCAGCAGATCGCGCACTCTACGTGGCCAAGCAGAACGGCCGCGCGCGCGCGTACTTTCTCGATGTCGCCGACGTCGAGTTTCCGGAGCGCGCATTTGCACTAGCAGTGCCGCACGAGTCCACCGCTCGCCCGCACCTGGCCCGCGAGTCAGCGACTGACATCTCGCGCGTGGCATGACGCGCACGCGAAGACGGCAACCGATCATCGCCGGACTGTTGACGTTCGCGCTCGGCGCTTCGCTCGCTGCGGTTCTCGCCGAGCGACAGTCGCATCGAAACGTCACGGCGGCGCAGGAGCGTTTCGACGGTCGCGCGCAACGGATGGCCGACGATATCGCCAGCCGTCTTCGTATCTACGAGTACGCACTGCGCGCCGCACGCGGTGCAGTGAACACGGCTGGCATCGATCAGATCGATCGCAAGGCGTTCGCTGCGTACAGCGCGTCACGGGATCTCGCACGCGAATTTCCCGGTGCTCGCGGCGTCGGCGTGATCAGGCGAGTGGCGGCGCACGACGTTCAGCGCTTCGTTGCGACGGCGCGCGGTGCGAGCACGCCGCTCTCTCTACACGAGCTGTCGCCGAACAGCGGTGAGCGTTTCATCATTCAGTTCATCGAGCCGGAAGCGCCAAACAATCAAGCCCTGGGGCTGGACATCGCGTCGGAACAGACGCGCCGCACGGCCGCGCTGGCATCCATTCAGTCCGGCGCAGCGACGATGTCGGCGCCATTGTCGCTGGTGCAGGCCTCCGTGTCCAGCCAAAAAGCGTTCCTTCTGTTGCTTCCGGTATTTCGGCCTGACGCGCCCATCGTCACGGCAGAGGAACGCGATCGCGCCACCATAGGATGGACGTTCGCACCGCTCGTCATCGACGACGTGCTCCGCGACATTCGCGCCCGTAATGGCCGATTGGCTCTCACCCTGAGCGACAACACGACAGGCGCGCCGAATCAGTTCTTCACGTCGGTCGGCAGCGGCGCAGCAGATATTGGCGGTCTCGTTCGCCGAGTCGTGATTCCCGTGTACGGACGGATGTGGGTGGCAGAGGTACGCGCCACTCCCGCGTTCTGGCGCGAAGTCGATCAACTCGATCCACGGCTCGTGCTCGCCGTGTGTTTGACTCTCGCACTATTACTTGGCGCACTTGCCGCGTTCTACACGCGGAGCGTCGAGCGCGAGCGGCAGGTGCGCGAGATGCGGGATGCGATGGCGACGTCGAACGAGGCACTGCTCGATCGCGCTGGTCGTGTCGCCGGCATTGGCGGCTGGGAGATGGATATTCCGACTGGGGTCATCACGTGGTCGGCGCAGACGTATCGCATCCACGACGTGGCGGCGGACTACGTGCCGCGACTCGACACGACGCTCGCATTCTACGCCGGTGAGGCGAGTGCAGTGGTGGAGCTCGCGCTGAGCGGCAGCATCGCGTCCGGAGAGCCCTGGGACATGGAAGTCCCCTTCATCACAGCATCCGGGCGCCGCATCTGGGTGCGCACGGTAGGTACGGCCGAACTCGTGGACGGCAAGGCGGTCAGACTGGTCGGCGCGCTCCAGGACATTACCGCGCGAAAGGAGACGGAGGCCCTCCTGGAATACGAACGGCACCTGTTCACCTCTCTGATCGATACGATTCCGGATTCGATCTATTTCAAGGACACGAGGTCACGCTTTCTCCGCATCAACAGCGCGTTGGCGCGCGAGCTCAAGCTGAGCGACCCAGCAGATGCGATCGGCAAGTCGGACGCTGATTTCTTCACGGCCGCGCATGCGGCGACGTCGTCGTTGGTCGAACAGGGCATCATGGCATCGGGCGCGGGAATCCACGAAGAAGAAGAGCACGCCCTCTGGTTGAACCGCCCGCCGACGTGGAGTCTCTCGACTCGCATGCCACTCTACGATCGGAACGGACACGCGATGGGAACGTTCGGTATCGGGCGTGACGTCACCACGCGCAAGCTGCTCGAAGTGCAGCTCAAGCGAACGAATGACCGAATGCAGCTCGCGGCGAACGCGGCGCAGCTCGGCGTCTGGGAATACGACGTCATTGCCGATTGCCTGACATGGGACGACAGGATGTTCACCATTTACGGCGCATCGCCGAGTGTCGGCGCAAAGCCGTACGCGCTCTGGTCGGAGAGCCTGCATCCAGACGACCGCATCCGCGCCGAGCGTGAAGTTGCGGAAGCGGTGGAGTGGGGTATGCCCTTCGAGTCCGAGTTCCGGATCGTGCGGAGCGATGGCGAGATTCGGCATCTCCAGGCAGCCGCTCAAGCGGTGCGCGACGCAAGCGGAGCCGTCGTCCAGCTCACCGGAGTCAACCAGGACATCACGGACCAGAAACGGGCCGAGCGAGAGCAGGTCGAGACGTCGTCATTGCTGCGAACCGTGCTCGACTCCGCATCCGAAGTTTCAATCATCGCGACGGACCCCAATTCTCTCATCACTGTTTTCAACAGCGGAGCCGAGCGTCTCCTCGGGTATCGGAGCGCCGAAGTCGTCGGGCTCGCGACACCTGACATAATCCATGATGCCGACGAAGTGCGCGCACGCGCAGCGGAGCTCACTGCGCGATTCGGGCGGACTGTCCACCCTCGCGCGGTATTCAGAGAGCCTGAAACGCTGTCCACACCGCGCGAATGGACCTATCGACGCAAAGACGGAAGCCGCGTGACAGTGTCACTGGTCGTCACCGCCATGCGCGACGAAGACGGACGGATTCTCGGATATCTCGGAATCGCACACGACGTGACGCTCCAGAAGGAGACCGAGCGGTCGCTACGCGTCTCGATGCACACCGAGCGGCAGGCGAATCTGGCGAAGAGTCAGTTTCTCGCCAACATGAGCCATGAGATTCGCACGCCGTTGAACGCGGTGATCGGTCTGTCTTACCTCCTCGGCAAGACCATGCTCGAGCCCGCGCAGGAGACGATGCTCGGCAAGATCGGCATCGCGAGCAGGTCGCTGCTCGCCGTGATCAACGACGTCCTGGATCTGTCAAAGATCGAGGCCGGCGAGCTGATCGTCGAACGCGTTGTCTTCGACGTGCGCGGCCTGCTGCAGGATCTGTCGGACGTCATGTCGGTAAACGCAGAATCGAAGTCGATTGCCTACACGCTTGCGGTGGACGAGGATATTCCGTTCAGCGTCGAGGGCGACCCCACACGTCTTACGCAGGTGCTCACGAATCTCGTGTCGAACGCCATCAAGTTCACGGCAGTCGGTGGCGTACATCTCGTCGTACGGCGCGCAGACGGCGCCCTCGGCCCCACTGCTGTGCAATTCATCGTGCGCGACACTGGCATCGGCATCCCGATCGACGCGCAGGCGCGGTTGTTCGCGCCCTTTGCGCAGGCCGACGCGTCCACGACGCGTCGCTTCGGCGGCACCGGGCTTGGCCTCTCGATCGTCAAACGGCTCGCCAACCTGATGGGCGGCGACGTCGACTTCTCCTCCGTCTCCGGAGCGGGCAGTGAATTCCGTGTGACGCTGCCGCTCGGAAGCGTCCTGGGCAGCGAACACGTCGCCCGCGCGGTACTGCCTACCGCCTTCGAGGACTCTGGTCTCAAGGGCGTGCGCGTCCTCGTCGTGGACGATAGCGACGTAAATCGCGAAGTCGCGCAGCGGATCATCGAGCTCGAAGGCGCCATCGTAACGCTTGCGAGCGACGGACAGCAGGCCATCGATCGTCTGCGCGCGACACCACGCGGCTTCGACGTCGTGCTGATGGACGTCCAGATGCCGCTGCTCGACGGCAACGAGGCCACTCGAATCATCCGGCGCAATCTGGGACTCGCCGACCTCCCGATCATCGCATTGACGGCAGGCGCGATGTTGAGTGAGCGTGCGCAGTCGACGGCTGCCGGCATGAATGCGTTCATCAGCAAACCCTTCGATCCACGCATGCTCGTTCGCACCATCCGCGAACATCTGCGCGCTACGCCTGCGCAACAACCGGCTGAGGTCGCAGTGCGCAGGCGAAAGCGTGTCGCGGTCCCGATGCGGTTGAAAATCTCCGGTGTGGAGACGGACATGCTGGGCGAAACGCTCCGCAATGACCGCACGTTGTTCGAGATGCTGATGTCGCGCCTGCTGGAGGAGTATCGCGTGGTCGAGGTGCCGACCCTGCCGATCGATGCGGCTGCCATGCGAGAATTGGAGAGCCGCATGCACAAGCTCAAGGGCAGCTCAGGCACGCTCGGCGCGACGAGCATCTATCGCGCGGCCAGTGAGGCAGAGCAGGCGTGCATGGCGGGCAACGGTGCGCGCGCGGTGGAGCTCGTGGCGTCGATCGAGAGGATGTTTGGTGAGCTGCGCGAAAGCTTTGAGGATGCGGTGCGCAATGCGACGGTTCGCATCGACGACGCAGACGCTCCGGATGATCGCATGCGAGGCGGAGCGCTCACACTCGAAGTGCAGGCGCTCGTTACACAACTGCACGAACAGAACCTCGGCGCGCTCGACCACTTTCGAGACCTCTCGGCGAACCTTCGACGACGGATGGGCGAGCAGCCCTTCGCGTCAGTGCGCGAGCAGATCGATACGCTGCAATTCGACGCGGCAGCGAAAATGCTGACGGAGTGGTCGGCGCTGCCATCAGCGGCGTAGACTTCGTCGCGTCATCGTTTGCGTTCCGCGTAATCCGCACACCCGCAAGCACTCCAGTTGGCGGTCGAAGATTGACGTTGGAAGCCGGCATCAGTCAGCACGCCGATGGAGAACCAATCGGCGCGCTCGATCGACGCGTCACCCTACATCAGCCATTCAGGTTTCGATCGCAATGGTCGTCAGTCCCTGAAGATCGCCGTTCACGTCGAAGCCGACGATATAGCAGTCGATCGCGATGGTCCCGACGCGATACACTCGCGTGTGCGAGAGCGAGCGACGCAGCGTTTCGCGGAGCAGAATGAAGCGCGGAATGAGCGCTCGTCCAGCCGCATCGGATGGGTCGACGCGCTCGATGTGCCGCGCGAAGAACGCGTCGAGCGAGATGACCTCGATCGGCGTGTTCGGTGCAATGCCGACCAAAGATCCAAACGCCGCAGCGGAGAGAGCAGGTTGTGCGGGATTGTGCAACCCCGCATGACGGAAATAGACGAACGGGTAATCCGATTCGCTCGTATAGAGCAGCCCGTTCGACACCGCCTCGAGCAACAGCCGCTCAGTGCCAGGCACAATCCCGATCGCCGGCAACGCGATAGGAAGCAGATTCGTAGCGACAGCGGCGGGAGCGGTAGGCGCCGCGATGTCGGATGTTGCTGTGCACGCCGAAGTAGCGAGCAGCGCGGCGAGCGCCGACAAGCAGAGATGGGTTCGAGGCATCGTCGAATGGGCAGGGACATTCACCTACAAGCCGAAATGGTTGTCGAGTGCGTGTCGTTGCCCACAGTGTGCCTTGTCATCAACGCAATCGCGTCACCGCAATCACGCCACTCGTCGCTGATTCACGCGACTCCCGTGATCCTGAGCCGAGCGCGCGTCGAAGGAACGCGCGAATTCCCGGAACCCGTGAACCATCGTATTCTTGAGTCATGGACATCACCGCCACGCGTCGCTACTACCACGATTCCTACACCTGGCAATTCGACGCCGCCGTCGTCGAAGCTTCGACCAGCGCCAGCGACTCATTCGCCGTCCTCGACGCATCGTACTTCTATCCGACATCCGGCGGCCAACCGCACGACGTCGGCACTCTCGGCTCATCGAACGTCATCGACGTCAGAATTCGCGAGACCGACGGCGCACTGATTCACGTCCTCGATGCGCCGATCGAAGCCGGTCGGGCAACTGCCGCAATCGACGGCGCGCGCCGCTTCGACCACATGCAGCAGCACACAGGCCAGCACATTCTCTCGCAAGCCTTTCTGCGCGTCGCGTCTGCCGCGACCATCGGCTTCCACCTCGGCGCCGACACGGTGTCCATCGACGTCGACGCAACCACGCTGTCCGACGCTCGCATCGACGACGCGATCGACGTCGCCAATCAGCTCGTCGCCGCGAACGTCGACGTGCGTGCGTGGTTTCCGTCCGCGTCGGAGCTTGCGGACCTCGCGCTTCGCAAGATGCCGAACGTCGACGGACCGCTGCGCATCGTCGCCATCGGCGACTTCGATTACTCGGCCTGCGGCGGCACGCACGTCGCGCGCTCGAGCGAAGTCGGCTTGCTGTCCGTGCTTCGAACCGAACGCATGAAACGCGGCACGCGCATCGAATTTCTCGCCGGTCACCGCGCGCGCGCCGACTACGCGCGCAAGCACGCCACCGTTCGCGAGCTCTCGGCCGCGCTGACCTGCGCGCCCGCTGACATCGTCGACGCCGTTTCGAAACTCTCCGCAGCGGTCGTCGAAACGCGGCGCGCACTCGCTGTGTATCGCGAACGCGATCTCGACGACGAAGCGTCACGACTCGGCGCGAATGCAACGCAGATCGGTGACTTGAAAGTCGTACGTGGCGTGTGGACCGAACGTCCAGTAGAAGAAGTGAAAGGCCTCGCGCTGCGCTTGACCACCGAGCCGAACGTCGTCGTGCTCTTCGGCATTTCTGGTCCGCGAACGCAACTCGTCTTCGCGCGCTCGGAGAACGTGACCGTGAACCTCAAGCCAGCATTCGACAAGGCGCTCGCAGCACTCGGTGGCGGAAAAGGCGGCGGCGCACGCGTGCTCATGGGCTCGGCCCCTCCGGTTGATTCCACCACGCTCGACGCCGTGCTTCGTGATGCCGAGCATCTTGGTTGAAATGCGTCGAACAGTGCTGTCGTGCCTCGCCGCGATCGCTTTCGTCGGCAGCGTGGCCGACGCGCAGACACTCAACGTCTGGCCTGGTATCGCGCCGGGCTCCGAGCACTGGACGCAGAAAGAACGCGTCATCGAACACACGCCGGTTGGAACCGTCGTGTTCAATGTCGTCACGCCGACCATTACGGCCTATCTGCCCAGTCGGGACAAGGCGACTGGCACCGGTGTCATCATCGCACCCGGCGGAGCATTCGTCGCACTGGCGATCGACGTCGAAGGAACGGAGGTCGCGCGCTGGCTGCAGCAACACGGCGTCGCCGCATTCGTGCTCAAGTACCGGATCGTCGAGAAGAAGCAGGACGGAATTCCGGAAATGGATATGGACACCGCCGGCCGCTACGGCATCGCCGACGGAATTCTGGCACTCGAGGTCGTAAGGACCCATGCTGCCGAGTGGCGTGTGTTGCCAAACCGAGTTGGCGTGCTGGGGTTTTCGGCCGGCGCCATGGTCGCGAGCGCAGCGCTGCTCCAGAAAGACGTCGCTAAGCGGCCGAGCTTTGCCGCGATGATTTACGGCGCACCATTCGGCGTGATGCCGTCAATTCCGTCGAAACTTCCGCCGATCTTTCTCGCCTGGGCACAGGACGATCCTCAGGCACGTACACCGATCGTGAAATTTCACGATGCACTCATCGCTGCCGGTGCGAAGCCCGACGTTCATGTCTTCACCAGCGGCGGCCATGGATTCGGCATGCGGAAGCAGGGCACCAGCAGCGACCACTGGATCGATGAGCTCTACTACTGGCTCGACTCGCAGGGTTTGCTGAAGACTCAGCGCTAGCGACGGCGCGAGCGGAGTAGCCGGGTGAGCGCGACGAGCCGCCGTGATGCGACGGCTCGTGCGCCATTGCCGTCAAGAAGATGCCAGATAGGATGGCAAGCGCTTCTGCAACTGTGCGCGCCATCCATTGCTGTTGCCGTTGAACGCAACCGAACGCCGTGCAGCGGGAAGCTTGTCGAAACCCGATTCCACGACGCGAAGCAGCGTTCCGCCATCGGGAGCATCCTCGAGCGTGAATGCGACGAGCGTGCGCGCCTCGCCGGAGTAATCCACTCCCGCCTCGATCGCATTCGGATGCCAGCGCCACGTAAAGCGCTGCTCAGGAATCATCTCTTCGATCATCGCGTCGAACTGGATGTGCTCGTACCCTGACATCGTCATGTGCCCGAGCACGTGCGCGCCGGCGGCGATCGTCGCGCCGGCGATGTTCACGCCGAACCACGCACCGAACTCCTCGGCATTCGTCAGTGCACGCCACACGCGAGTGCGCGATTGCGGTAGCAGGACCTGCTCTTCGATGTGCTGGCTGGTGATCTGGGGATTGGTCATGGTCGTCATCTCGATTCTCCGGGAAATCGCTCAGCTGTCGCTGGCGAGATGGTGTTGGAGCGCGGCAAGCTTGCCGCGCCAGAACTTCCGATACGGTTCGAGCCATGCGTCGACATCGGCGAGCGGAGCGGCGCGCAAGCTGTAAATCCGGCGCTGCGCGTCGACGCGCACGTCGACGAGCCCGGCGTCGCGCAGAATGCGCAGGTGCTTCGACACGGCTGGCTGGCTCATGTGAAGCGCGTCCACCAGATCGCCTACCGTGTGCTCCTGCTCTCTCAGCAGGTCCAGCATGCGGCGGCGTGTCGGCTCCGCGAGGATCTCGAACAGTGCGGTAGTCATGAAGAATAACATGCCACTCGGGTTATATGTCTGTCAAGGCATATACAAAAAACACAGGTCGCATACCGCGCCGAGGCCATGCTACCATCCAACATGCCAGCCACCACCGTACGCCCAGCGACGTCAGGGGACTTTCCAGCCATCGGCCGACTCGCCGCTCTGCTGGTGCAGACGCATCACGACTTCGACCCAGCGCGCTTCATTGCCGCCGGGCCGCAGACCGAGCGCGGATACGGCTCGTTTTTGAGGACGCAACTCGACGAGCCGGATGTCATCATCCTCGTCGCCGATCGCGACGGCGCTATGCTCGGATACACATACTCGGCCGTCGAAGGACCCAACTACATGGAGTTGCGCGGGCCCGCGGGTGTGCTTCACGACATCGTGGTCGATCCCGCGCACCGCGGAGAGGGTGTGGGACGGCTTCTGCTCGATGCCACACTCGCGGCCCTCGAAGCACGAGGTTCACCCCGCGTCGTGCTCTCGACAGCGCAACGCAACGAGACCGCGCAACACCTCTTCGCCAAGGCAGGTTTTCGCCCGACGATGATCGAGATGACGCGCGAGTCTGGCGCCAACGCCAGCGAGAATTCTGGGACGCTACCCTAATCCCACTCCGGTGAGCTCCGCGCTCACCTTCCACAGCCGTCGGCGCAGTTCCACGTCTCTCGATCTGTGCGACGTGCGGACTCTTCGTCCTTGGCCGTCGAAGCACTGCCCCGTTACGCCGACCAGCTCCGCAGCCGACGCTGCATAAATGGCTGCACCCGCACCCGCCTCTGGCGTGCGCAGCACGCGTGACCATACGGCGCGCAACCAGCGCGGACGAAAGAGCGCGTGCTCGCGCATCAGGTCGGTCGCGACGAGACCAGGGTCGACACAGTTCGCAGTCACACCAGTGCCGGCGAGCCGCTCGGCCAGCTCATAGGTAAAGAGCACGTTGGCCAGCTTCGATCGCGTGTACGCAAGAATCGCCATTCCTCGTCCCGTCGTTCGCACGTCACTCAGCGAGAGACGCCCGAATCGTTCGAACATGGATGCGACCGTGACGACGCGAGCACCACCGTCGGCGGCGCCGCGTCGCAAAGAGGACATGAGCTCGTGCGTGAGAAGGAATGGAGCGAGATGATTGACTGCGAACGCCAGCTCGATACCATCGCTGCTCAGCAACCGGCGCGACGGATTCACCCCCGCGTTGTGCACCAGCACGTGGAGCGCCGGATGACGTGTCGCAATCTCGGCGGCCGCCGAGCGGATGGCGGCGAACGATGCCAGATCAGCGACCACGATTGACACGTGCGAATTCCCGCTTTCACGAACCACATCGTCGCGCGCTGCCGTGAGCAGGCGCTCATCGCGCGCGAGCATCACGAGAGTTGCGCCGAGCCGCGCTAACGCGATCGTCGTCGCCTTGCCGATGCCGCGATTCGCGCCAGTGACCACGCACACCCGGCCTCGGAGTGGCAGGTCCGCCGGGGTCGCCCGTTCCACTGGCGCCGCATAAGTTGACGTATCCGGCCCATCGCGCATTGGAGGAATGTAGTGCTGCCGCTTTCACGCCTGCTCGCGATCGCTCTCCTCGTCGGCACGTCGCTGCTCGGCGTCGGCGCAGCGATGCATCCCATGCTTACTGGCGATGCATCTGCCGACCTTCGTCTCATCGCCGCAACGACATACTTTCGTCCGCTGCATCTCGCGATGCTCGCGGGCTCCGGTCTGCTGATTCTTGGTATCTGGACGCGTGCCGTGCACCGGACCGGGAGCGAGCCCGCGCCATTGTTCGCCGCGCTCGGACTCATCTCGCTCGGGCTCTGCTTCAACGCCATCGACATCGCGTTCATGGCCGGAGCGGGCTCGCACATGGCGGATGCATTTCTGGCGGGTCGCACGGAGGCGAGCAGTCTCTTCGACGCCCTGCACATGGTCGGGCTCATGACCGCCCGCTTCGGCAACTTCCTGGTCGCGCTGGGCGCGCTCTTGCTCGGATGGGTTGAGAGTCACGATGCCGCGAGCCCGCGCTGGCTCGCGTGGCTGGCGTGGATTGCTGGGGCTGGCGGGTTGATCGGGGTCGTGTTCTTTCCCGAGGCGAGCCTCGCGATCCTGACGGCCGTCGCGCTACTCTCGGGGTGGCAGGTTGCCATCGCGATCCGAACGCTTCGCGCGCCTACCGCGGCGACTCTCTGAGCGTGCCGTTGTCGCGCATCGGACTTACGCCGCCTCGGTGACCTCACCGAGCGCGAGCACCTCGCGCACGCGCCCCGTAAGCTCACGAACAGTCCACGGTTTGGGCAGGAACGGCACATCGGCGCTTGCCGGACTGCTCCGCAGCACCTCCTCCCCCGAATAGCCACTCATCAGCAACATCCGCACGCCGGTTCGCTCCTTTCGAATCGCAGCGAACATCGCTTGGCCGCTCATCCCAGGCATGATCGAATCCGATACCACGAGATCGATTTCGTCCGCGTTCGCGCGCCAGATCTCCAATCCTTCACTTCCGTTCTTCGCGGTGAGGACGCGATATCCCTGACGAGTGAGCGCGCGCGTCGCCGCCGTTCGAACCGCATCCTCGTCTTCAACGAGAAGGATAGTCTCGTCCGCGTGAACCCCGACCACAGGCGTAGACATCGCCAACGCCGGCGCCGCCTCCAGGCTCGCCGGGAAGTACAACGACACCTTCGTTCCGGCACTCGGCTGACTGTCGACGTGCACGTATCCCATGTGCTGCTTGACCAGACCGTACACCATCGCCATGCCAAGTCCGGAGCCGCGTCCTTCGCCCTTGGTGGAGAAATACGGCTCGAACACGCGTCCCAACGTCTCCGGCTGCATGCCTTCACCGTTGTCGGTCACCGACAGCACGACGTAGTTGCCGGGCGTCCCCCAGCCGAATGTTGCGATGGATGTTTCGTCGAGCACCACGGCCGTCACGTCGATCTGCAGCGTACCGCCTTCGCTCATGGCATCGCGCGCGTTCGTCGCAAGGTTGAGGACGATCTGCTGGACTGCTCCTGCATCGGCGGCGACTGGAGACAACTCCGGCGTCTGCGTCATGGCGATGACGATGTTCGAGGGCAGCATCCGCGTGATGGTCGCGGCCAGCTCGCGCGTCAGGCTGCCGAGGTCGAGCGGCTTGAGCACCAGTCGCTCGCGACGACTGAAGCCGAGCAGCTTTCGAATCATGGTTGCTCCGCGATGTGCCGCCGCCTGCGCTTGCGTGAGATCTCCAACGGAGATGCAATCGGGCGGCAGCGTACTCACGGCTAGGTCCACGTGCGCCATCACCGCGGTCAACACATTGTTGAGATCGTGCGCGATGCCGCCGGCCAACTGCCCCACCGCTTCCATCTTTTGCGCCTGCCGAAGCCGCTCTTCGAGATCACGGCGCGCTGTCACATCCGAGATCACGCTCAACTGCGCGCGTCGTCCGCCAAAATCGATGGCGTGTTCGTCGACTTCCACCTCGATCACACCACTATCCTTCCGGCAATGGCGACGAATGGGCTTGTCGCGCCAACTCTCGATAGCGGAGGCGCCGCTTTCGGTGGGCGCGGGATCGGAGCACGAGATGTCCGCCAGCGTCATAGCGCTGAACTCTTCTGCCGAGTATCCGTAGTGGCTCATCGCCGCCGGATTCACCGCGAGAAACGCGAGCGTCTCGACATCATGGACCCAGACGGGCTGGGGGTTCGCGTCGAACAGGCTGCGATAGCGCTCCTCGGATGTTCTCAGTGCGATGGTACGTTCGTCGACCAGCGTGGCGAGCTCCCGGGCGCGTTGTTGCACGCTTCGCACGCGCAGGTGGAACACTCCAACGGCCGCTCCCACGAGACCTGCTCCGCATAACAGATAGAACCACGACGTCTCATAGAGGTGTGGCAGCTTCGCAAATGCGAGCGATACACCCCGGTCGTTCCAGAGGCCGTCGTTGTTGGCGGCCACCACGCGAAACGTGTATTTGCCGGCGGGCACACCCGTGTAGTAAGCGACGCGCCGAGCGCCGGCCTCGACCCACTCTGTGTCATAGCCTTCGAGCTTGTAGCGAAAGGCGACGCGCGCTGGAATCAGGAGGCTGGTTGCCGAGTAGTGGAACTCGAGCTTGCTGCCACTTGGGAGAATCTCCATTCCGTCGGTGGGGACGGCGTCGCTGCCATCGACGACCAGTCGCTCGAGGTGCACGCCGGGAGGCACGGTATTGGTCGCCCATCTGTTCGGTTCCACCACCACAAGCCCTTTTCCTGTGGGATACCACAGCCGTCCGTCGGCGGTCCTCGCGACCGAATTCAGGCCGGCGCCATTGAAGTCGGTAGTATGAAGGCCGTCGAGCAACTCATAGCGTCGAAAGTCGATCGGTGTAGTGCTTCCGTCGGCGGCGCTGATCAATTGCTGCTTCGAAACCGAATACAGCCCTTGGCTCGAGCTCAACCAGAGCATTCCGCGTCGATCCTCCGTGATCGAGACTGGATCCACCATCGACACGTGCGTGACCGGCACCCGAGAGATCTTGTTCCCCCGAATCAGATCGAGTTCACCCAGTCGCGAGCCAACCCAGACGCCCTCTCGGCTCGCGTAGATCGACTCGACCACGTTGTTCGAGAGACCCTCCTTAGTGGTGAAAGACGTGAACGCGTCGCCCACGAGTCGGACGACTCCTTCGCCACCGCCAATCCAGATCGCGCCCGCGGCATCTTCGGCAATCGTCCACACCGTCACGCGCCGGCCTGGTTCGAAATGCTGTTGGTGAAACTCACCGTTCTCGTAGCGTATCAGGCCAAACGCGCCGCCAATCCAGAGCACGCCGGCATGATCCTCGAACAGCGCGCGCGGTGTACCCTCCGGCACGCGGCCAGCTATCGTCATGTTCTCCCAACTTCCATCGCGCCGCTGTCGAAGCACGGCGTGCTTCGTTCCAACCCATAGATCACCGGACGACGTGCGGAGAATCGTGCGGGCGTCAGCGTCGTTAAGACCATCCTTCGTTCCGACTGTTGTGAACTTCCCATTCGCGAAACGCGTCAGGCCGGAACGTTCGGCACCGAGGAGAATGGAGCCGTCACGATCGCCGTAGACAGCCCAGACCACGTTGGCCGGAAGGCCCTCGCGTTGCCCATACGTCGCGAATTGCGCATCGCGAAACCGGTTCAGCCCCCCGTCGCGCGTGCCCACCCACAAGCTTCCCTCGCGGTCCTCGAGGATCGCGGTGGCGACGTCGCCGAGCAGGCCATCGACCGAGGAGAAAACCTCGAAGCGCTCGTCGCGCAGCCGCGCGATTCCACCGCCATCGGAGCCGATCCAGATCGTGCCGGCGTGATCCTGTACGATCGAGTGCACGAGGCCAGCAGGAAAGCCGTCTCGGCTCGTGAAGTGTGTGGCGTCGCCCGCTTCGAGACGAACGACGCCGCCCGACAATCCGATCCATAGTGCGCCCTGCCGATCACGCAGCAACGCACTGACGGCCGAATCGACGCGAACCTCACCCGCACGTCCGGAACTCACGCGCCCATCGGCGTATCTGAGCAGCCCGTGATCAGTGCCGAGGAGCAGGCTGCCGTCCTCGTCTTCGGCCAGTGCCTGGACGGCCGCACTCACGTTCGGCACCGGGCGAAACCGTCCCCGCGCAAATCGCGAGAGCCCTGCGCGGGTTCCTTCCCAGATCGTTCCGGCTCGATCCTCGAAGAAACAGAGGACTTCGGCCGTGGGAAGATCGCCCTCAATGGGGGTGAACCGTCCGTCACGCAGCATGCTCACACCGCTGAGGACCGTGCCGATCCACATCGTTCCGTGACGATCGACGTGGAGGGCCGTGATGTGCATGTCCTTCAGGCCTGGCGTGTTGCGAGCGCTGAAGGTGGTAAGCGCCACGCCATCGAAGCGCGTGAGGCCCACCTGCGACGCGATCCACACATACCCGTCAGCTGTCTGTGCGACGGCATTCACGGAGCCCTGTGGCAGTCCTTGCTCGGTCTGCCATTTCTCGAGTATGTACTGCCCGATGGGTTTTCGCGGGTCGAGACCGATGGTCGTCTGCGCGGCGGCCGGCAGGGCGAGCATCACGAGGAGCGCCCCGAGCAAGCCGCGAAGGCAGGCGCGAGCACGGGCCACACACGTGATGTACGGAAAGCACGACATCGGTGAAAAGCTCCTGCAGGCGATGGCGACGACTTCGTGGCCAGTGCGGACTACCCGGGAGTATCGGCAGCAAGCTCGCTTCTCGAACACAGGCGCAGATGCGTTGCGGTTGCTCGATCTCGACCCCCCGATTCCGGAGGCGGTGAGTCGCTGACAAAGCAAAGTCTCAGGCGTTGTCGTCGGGCGGTCCGGTCATCGGGTATGGAAAGGAAACTTGACAGTATGTCAGTGACGCTTTACAGTTGAATGGAGCTGACCTGAACCCTGATGTGAGGACAATGAGACACCAAAAAAGCGCGGATGTCGACGAGCGGTCCTCATGGCCTTATGGCGCCATGCTGGGATTCGGCTACTTCGGTTCTGGCACTCCAGAGGGGCGGCGCCATCGGAGCCGCAGCCTCGCTTGGCTCGCCGTCTTCATGGTGGCCGCCCTCGCCGCCAGCGTCGACTCACTACCGTGGCCAGTCCGCATCTTCTGCGGGGTCGCGGTACCCGTAGCGGTCGCTGGCATCGGCTGGTCTAGCGTCAAGTATCTCTCCGAGCTCGACGAGTTGAGTCGTCTCATCCACCTCGAGGCGTCCGCGTTCTCTTACGGCGCCGTGATGGTACTCGCCGGCATCTGGTTCTCCGCCGGGGCACTCGGGCTCGTGGAGCATATCCCGGGTCCGCGCGCCCTATCGGGCCTCGCGCTCTGGGTGCTCCCGTCGCTCCTGATCGCCGAGGCGCTGCGCGGACACGCGATGGTGTTCTTCGCTCGCTCGAGGCGGTGAGGAATCACATCCGCCTGTTGCGTGCGGAACGGCGCTGGTCGCAGGCCGAGCTCGCGGAACGGATCGGCGTGTCGCGCCAGACAGTCAACGCGATCGAGAATGGACGGTACGATCCGAGCCTGCCGCTTGCGTTTCGGCTCAGTGAGGTCTTCGAGCGACCGATCGAGCGACTATTCGACTACCGGGATGGGGTCGGCGACGCCTCGTGATCTCTCGAGTGCCCACACCGCGTGTGTGCGCACCAACGGATCGGGATTGAGCGCTTGTGCGAGTACGGGAGCATCTTCGGGCATGTCGACGTTCCCGAGAACGACGACTGCGTTGCGCTTGAGTCCCCGCAACTTGGCCCGTTTCATCGGCGAGCCCTTGAACGCCACATTGAACTCCTCCTGCGTCATCGCGAGGAGCTCGCGCGCAAGCGTCCGGGCATCCTTGCCCGCAAGCACCGCACGCGGCGCGA
>JBDUCR010000121.1:0-5641 GCA_040003345.1 bacterium | reverse complement strand
AAGGTCAACGGTTGCACGCGTGGCACTCGGCGTACAGGTTGCCCGAGATGGAGTCGCCACAGCTTTCACAGATCGCCGCCACGGTTGCGCAGGAGCTTTCGCTTCAACCCCGTCAGGTGGCCAGCACCCTCGAGATGTTCGCCGAGGGAAACACGTTGCCCTTCGTTGCGCGCTACAGGAAGGAAGCGACCGGAGGACTCGACGAAACACAACTTCGCGCCATTCAGGAGCGCTCTGAATATCTGACCGAGCTCGGCGATCGCCGCGCGGCGATTCGCAAGTCGATCGAGGAGCAAGGCAAGATGACGCCCGAGCTCGCGACTCGCCTCGACGCGGTGACGACCAAGCAGGCGCTCGAAGATCTCTACCTACCGTTCAAGCCAAAGCGACGCACACGAGCGATCATCGCGCGCGAGCGCGGGCTCGAGCCACTCGCCGACGCGATCTGGAACGGCGACGTCAACGACGCGGCTGCCGCAGTGAAGGCTGCGGAGTTCGTGAGCGCTGAGCGAGAAGTTCCGACAGCCGACGACGCGCTCGCCGGTGCGCGTGACATTCTCAGCGAACGCATTGCTGAAGACGCCGATCTGCGCGGGTGGGTGCGCGATCTTACGCGTCGTAAGGGCGGCGTGTCTGCGCGCGCAGTGACAGGAAAAGAAAAAGAAGTCTCGAAGTTCCAGGACTATTACGACTTCGCCGAGCCACTCGGCACCATTCCGTCGCATCGTGTACTCGCGATCAGACGCGGTGAAGAGGAAGGCGTTCTCGCGTGGACAGTCGCTGCGCCTGTAGACGAGATCAACGCGGGTCTTCTCGCACGTGTGAGTGCGGGTCGGCGTGCACTCGCGCAGCTCGAGCTCGTCGCGCGCGATGCGTACAAGCGACTGCTCGCGTTCTCGATTGAAGTCGAGCTGCGGCTCGAGCTCAAGACGAAGGCGGATGAAGAGGCGATTGCGATCTTCGGACGCAATCTCGAGCAACTACTGCTCGCTGCGCCGGCGGGAGAGCGCATCGTCATCGGACTCGATCCGGGGTTTCGCACGGGCGTGAAAGTCGCCGCGGTGTCGCGCACCGGCTCAGTGCTGCACACCGACGCATGGATGCTGCATCAGCCCGATCGCTTCGCGGCAGCGCTGCAGCGGCTGGTGACGTCATCGGGCGCGGAGCTGATCGCGATTGGAAACGGCACAGCATCGCGCGAGACGGAAGCGCTCGTGCGCCAGACGCTGCGTGACGCTGGCATCGCGACGCCACCACAAGTCGTCGTCGTCAGTGAAGCAGGTGCGTCGGTGTACTCTGCATCGGAGCTTGCGGTCGCCGAACTGCCGGGGCTCGACGTCTCGCTGCGCGGGGCGGTTTCCATTGCGCGACGATTACAGGACCCACTCGCCGAGCTGGTGAAGATCGATCCCAAGTCGATCGGCGTGGGGCAGTATCAGCATGACGTGGATCAACGACGTCTCAAGAAAAGACTCGATGACATCGTCGTCAGCGCGGTGAATCGCGTCGGCGTCGAAGTGAACACTGCGTCGATTGCGCTGCTCTCGTCGGTGTCGGGCATCGGGCCGGTATTGGCGGAGAACATCGTGAAGACACGCGATGCGCGCGGCGGATTCGATTCGCGTCGTGCGCTGCTCGAAGTGCCGCGCCTTGGCGCGAAAGCGTTCGAGCAGGCGGCGGGCTTTCTTCGCGTGCGCGGCGGTAAGCACCCGCTTGATGCGAGCGCTGTTCACCCGGAGCGCTACGCACTGGTCGAACGCATGGCGAAGGACGTCGGTGCGTCGGTGGCAGAGTTGATCTCGGACGAGAGCAAGGTCGAGGCGCTGGATCTCACACGTTATCTCTCCGACGACGTTGGTCTCCCGACGCTCAAGGACATCCTCGGCGAATTGAAGAAGCCGGGTCGCGATCCGCGTGCTGCGTTCGAGGCGCCGGCCTTTCGCGACGACGTCACCGAGCCGAAGGATTTGCGCGAGGGCATGGAGCTCGAAGGTGTGGTCACCAACATCGTCGCGTTTGGCGCGTTCGTAGACGTCGGTGTGCACCAGGACGGTCTCGTGCACGTGTCGCAGCTCGCCGATCGATACGTCGCCGATCCGAACCAGGTGGTCACCGTGGGGCAACGCGTGAAAGTGCGCGTCGTTGCGGTGGATCTGCAGCGCAATCGCATCGCGTTGACGATGAAGACCGCGGGCGCTGACGTACGGCCGCCGAGCGGGGCGGAGAAGTCGGCAGTGCGCGGGAACCCAAAACTCTCACCGAAGGTGCCGAAGCCGGAGGTGTTCACGGTACCCAAGCCGGGCGCCATTGCGCCCAATGGCATGCGCTTCAAGTAGACAGCCGCGCTGGCGCGACACGTTCACAAACGCGACTTTCATCGCATGAACGCTCGACCTTACGTACTCGCCGAAAGCACCTGGAAGACGGTTGGCGCAACGCCGTATGACGTCGCCGTACTTCCGTGGGGCGCCACCGAGGCGCACAACTATCATCTGCCCTACGCCACGGACAACATCCAGTCCGAGGCACTCGCCGTCGAGGCGGCTCGACTCGCATGGGATCGCGGTGCGAAAGTCGTCGTCTTGCCCTGTGTGCCGTTCGGCGTGAACACCGGCCAGCTCGACATCAAGCTCTGCCTCAACATGAATCCGGCGACGCAAGCGCTGCTGCTCGCCGATCTCGTGCATGCGATCGAAGGGCAGGGCATCCGAAAGCTCGTGATCTTCAACGGCCACGGGGGAAACGATTTTCGGCAGATCATCCGCGAGCTGCAGCCGCGCACCAACGTGTTTCTCGCGTCGATGAACTGGTACAAGGTCGGCGATCCGAAGAAGATCTTCACTGATCTTGGCGATCACGCCGGCGAACTGGAGACCAGCGTCATGATGCATCTCGTCCCAGCGCTCGTGCGTCCGCTCGGTGAAGCGGGTGACGGAAGCGAGAAGCGCTGGCGAATCGCCGCACTGCGAGAAGGCTGGGCATGGGCACCGCGTCGCTGGACGCAAGTCTCTGCCGACACAGGCACTGGCAATCCGGCGCTCGCAACCGCCGAGAAAGGCGCGCGCTACTCTGACGAGGTGACGCGTCATGCCGCGAATTTTCTCGTCGAGCTCGCGCAGGCCGATATGAGCGATCTCTACATCGGCTCGAAGAGCTGAGCGGATCATGCGCATCGATTCAGCCGCGGAGTTCGTGGACTACTGGCGTGGAGTTCGGAAACGCACCACTCGTGTGATCGACCAGATTCGCGACGAAGATCTCGAGTGGACCTATGCAGCAGATCGTTGGACCATTGGCGACATCGTGCGTCATCTGGCTGGCATCGAGCGAGACATGTACGCGGAGAACGTCGCAGGTCGTCCCGCCCGGTATCCCGGTCATGGACGTGAGCTCGCCGATGGTCTGTCTGCCGTGCGCGCCTACCACGAACGCAAGCACGAGGAGGCTGTCGCGATCTTCTCGCAGCTCACGCCGGAGCAGCTCGCGAGCAAGTGCGTGACGCCAGCCGGAACGCCAATCACGACGTACAAGTGGCTGCGTGCCATGGTCGAGCACGAAGCGCATCATCGCGGGCAGCTCTACATGATGCTCGGCATGCGCGGAGTGAAGGTGCCGCAGATTTACGGTCTTACCGAAGAAGAGGTGAAGGCGCGCAGTGGCCACTGAGAACGATCCGCCTTTCGCGGGGTACGCGCGGAACACTCCAACCACGCTCGACTACTTCATGCACAACTACGCGGATCGTCTCGAGCACCATCTCGCGCAGGTGCACGGGTGACGATGCCAGCGTCCGTCGCACCGAAGGCTCCGGCGTTTCTGCGGCCCGCACTCTCCTTGCTCGCCGGCCTTGGAATTTTCGTCGCGATCGTCTTCCTCGGCACCATTGCGACGTTTGTGCTCATGCAGGTCCGCGATCCGTTGCATCCGACGATTGGCCTTCTCGTCGCTCAGCTCGTCGTGAATGCTGTTGGCGCGCTCGCCGCGGGACTCGCGACAGGACGCATGACGCTCGGCCGCTCGCTCTACACCGTCTTCGTGCTCGCCCTGATTCCGTCGATGTCGTCGGTCATTCCGGTGCTCAAGGGATCGAGCACCGGCGAGCCGCAATGGTTCCTGCTCGTGCGGCCCGTCGTGATCTTCCTCGCCGTTCTGCTCGGTGGCGCGCTCGAACGGCGACGCGCGCACGCAGAACCGATTACCTGAGACACTCCATGCCGATTCCGCCCAGGGAATACGCAGAGCTGATTGCGAAGCACGAGGAGGCGCATCGCGCGTCGAAGGGGGACACCTTTCGCGATCTGCTGTTGACCTGCGGCCACCTCGCGTTCTGGGTCGCCTGCGGTCTCGTACTTCTGGGCATGGCGTTGCACACAACTGATCCGAGTTGGGGCCACATCATGTGGCTCGCCGGACACGCGGTGTGGATTCCAGGCGTGCTCTTCTCTCTCCTCGCTGCATATCGTCGCGGTGAGAAACGTGGAGACTGGTAGTGGGCGCATTCGTCACATGCTGGACGTGCTAGCCGCACAGGCGACGCGAGTGCAGGATTAACAATGCGCCGAACCCTTCCGTTTTTCGTTTTCGTTGTGCTCGCGCCCGCTGCAGTGCGTGCGCAGGACACGAAGACGCCCGACCCCGAGCCCACTCCACATATCTCGCCAGCGCTCGGCGTGCACTACGGAACTCCGCTTCGTTTCTCCGCGTCGGCCGGAGTGCTCGTGGACATGAGTGAGCACCGGAACGACGGTGTCGTCGCAACGGTCGAGATCGGACAGCAAGGCAATGAGATATCGGCGGGATACTTCAGGATGCTCGGCCGGTTCGGCTCGGGCTACTCACTGCGACTCGCGGCTGTGCGCACCGTCGGCGAGCCATGGAATGCGAGTCCAAACACAACCTACGCCGGCGTCGAGGGGAGCTGGATGATTGCGTTCGGTGTCGGTGCGCGCGTCGGTTTCCTGCGACGCACGAGCAAGTCGCACGACTTCGATCCGCATCCGAGCCTCGCGTCGCTGGGCGTCCAGATTGGCATCTAGAATGCGCGTCGTGCGCCGCTCATGAACATCGATTGGCCACTCGCGCTCGTGCTCGTGGTGGTGTTCGTCGTGATGTCGTACGCGAGGTGGCAGTGGTTCAGGGCGCGCATGCGCCGTTCGGCCCGAGCTAATGCTGTTCCACCACCACCGGACGATCGTTCGCCTTAGATCCCGCTCAAGTCCGGATCGACGCTCGGTGCCACTGGCGGCTGCGGAGCACGCGACCGGCGAAGCCACCGGACAAACCACACAATCAGGATGATCGGCAGCGCGATCTTGAGTGCCATCAGACCAAGTGCGAGCATCACGCCGACGCTGAGCATGATCATTCCACCGATGCCGACCACCAGCAGTACGGGCAACCCCACCGCCGCAAGCAGTAGAAACAGCGGTGCGCCAGTCACGCCGAGCACGATGAGCAGCGGGAGCCCGATGAACTTGAGGATGGCAGCGATGGGAGCGGCAAGGAGCAACAGCAGGCTGAACACGCCGCCGATCGAGCGACCAGCAAGCAGCTTGAGAGCGATTGCCTTGAGCAGCAGCGACATGTGCGAGCTCCCACGAAGAGTGCGATGACCGATGAGCCCCAGCTGGCTGGCGACCCG
>JBDUCR010000351.1:0-1711 GCA_040003345.1 bacterium | reverse complement strand
ACAACTCAACCTCTTTTCGGACCCACGTGGCGGACACGGGTCAAACGAAAGGAGGACGCATGTCCAGCACGAACCAAGCGCCCCACCGCGCCGATCCGATCGCGCGCCACGTTCGCCCGCTCCCCAGCGCGCCAAGCCTGGAGTACGAGCGCAAAGAGGCGAAGACGCTTCTGAAACGCATCCGCGCCGGCAAGGCCGATGCGCTCCGCCGCGTCGAGACATCCCACCCGATTTCACTTCGCGATCGCCAGCACGACGCGCTACAACTCGCCGACGCACAGCACGTCATCGCCCGCGAGTATGGCTTCGCAAGCTGGCCACGGCTCGTCGAATACTTCGACGAGATGGAACGTCACCGCCACGCGCCGCGATACAACAGCTCCGATGACGGGCTTGCACTATTCGAGCAGCACGCGCAAAGCGTTGTACAGCGACACCAACGCGGCGACGAGATCATCGCGCGCGAGCTCGCACACTTCGTCCCGCGCTTCTACGCTCGGCCCGTTGCCGAAATTCTGGCGACGCCGATCACCGATGATGAGGCACGACTCGTCGTCGCACGCCAGCGCAGGCGCGTGAGCTGGACGGAGCTCATCGAGCGATCGGACCTCTCGAGCTTCATGAAGACTCGAAACACGTGGGAGCGCGACAGTGCGCCCTTGCATCACGCCCGGCTCGCCATCCGCGACCATGACACCGACGCACTCGCCGCGATGCTCGACGAGAACCCGGAACTGCTCACGCCATCGGTGATCGATCGCGAGCAGCGTTCTACGCTCGCGTCCATTGCGCTCAGCGTCGAGTACAAATATCAGAATGCCGACGCGCGGCGCATGACGGACTTTCTCGCATCACGTGGCGTCGACATCCAGCGTGAGCTCAACGAGCGATTGCTCGGCTGGCCGCACGACACTGCGCGGCCGGAGAGTGTGCGATGGTATCTCGAGCGAGGCGCCAATCCGAACTGGATGCCGCCTAACGGAATCACCGTCCTCGAGCACGCGATCGTCCGCTACAGAAATGGTGAGTATGTCGACGTGATCGCGGAACGCGTCGCGCCTCGCCGAGCGTTGTGGATCGCGGCAGGACTGGGTGACGTCGCCGGAGTGAGAAGCTTCATCGCGCGGAAGGGATTGCTCACGTCAGAAGCGCGAATGAATCGGCCCGATCTCATCGCGATGGGATCCGTCGCAGGGCGTGGACTTCCACCGAATCGAGACGCGGACGATCTCGAGATCATGTGGGAGGCATTTCAGATTGCCGGCTGGAACCAGCGATGGGCCGCGATGGATGCGCTGCTCGACGCGGGATTGCCCGTTGATCACGCGCCGATGGTATGGCCGATGGTGATTGAGGCGATCGGCGACATGCTCGTTCCGCTCGCAGAATTTCTGATCAGTCGCGGCGCCGATCTCGATCGAGAATGGCCGTCGCCAGCGAACGGCTCGGCACGGGAATTCGCGCGCGCGCACGTCAAACACTTTGGTCAGAGTGAAGATGCTCGGCGCATGCTTGCGATCTGTGACGCAGGAGCGCTCGAGGAGATTCTTGTCGAACTGGAGGCAGAACGCTCGTCGCCGCCGCCGCTCTGGGAGCGAACGATGCGCGTGATGCAGCTCGCCGCGGACGATGCCGCGCGACAGGGGCAGTCGACTGTGACGACCGAGAACATGCTCATCGGATTTCTTCGCGTCATCGATGGCGGGCTCGC
>JBDUCR010000521.1:0-5679 GCA_040003345.1 bacterium | reverse complement strand
ATGAGCGTCATCACGACGCACAACATCGTCGCGGCACCAAACGTCACGGCGTCGCCAGGCTGAATTCCGGCGAGCAGGCTCTGCATCGCGCGCGCGGCGACGTACGCGATTGCGATACCCGGCACGACGCCGAACGCGGCGAGGATCGCACCCTGGCGCATCACCATGGCGACGATCTCGCCCCGCTGTGCGCCAAGTGCCATGCGCACGCCGATCTCGTGTTGGCGACTGGAGACGGAGAACGACAACAAACCGTGAATGCCGACCGCCGCGAGCAAAAATGCAATGACCGCGAATGCGCTGAGCACGCGCACTTGCACAGATCTCGCCGCCGTCAGGTCCGAGACGATCTCCGACATCGTATGAACGTTAGAGATTGGTTGCTCAGGATCGACGCGCTGTACGATCTGTCGCACCGCGGGAACGAGTGTCGTCGCCGGAATGGTTGAGCGAACAACGAGCTCCTTCGGGAAATAGAACGGGCTCGAGTTGTCGTCGACCTGCTTGTTGGCGAGATAGACCTGCGGCTCGCTCTGCTGTTCCGGGCCGCGGACCCGCACGTCGCCGACTACTCCGACGATCGCCTTGATGTCGCCAAGAAAGGTGAATCGCTGACCGATCGGATCCTCGTTCGGGAAATACTGCGCAGCGAACGATTCGCTCACGACCGCGACGTGCGGCCGACTCGCGTCGTCGGCGTCGCTCACATCCCGACCGTGACGAAGCGGAATGGAAAGGGCGTCGAAGAAGCCAGATGTAATGAAGCGGCTGCTCGCGGAGCCCGGACGCCCATTGGGCAACGGACGACCCACTGGTGTCACGCTCCAGATGCCGCCGCGCGTCGACATCGGCAGTCCCGATATGTATGCGGCGTTTTTCACGCCGGGAATTGCGCGCACTTCGGTGAGCACATCGCGATAGAACGCGGCGCGCCGCGCCGTTGTATCGTACCTCGGCGAAGGTAGCGCGGTGCGCAGCGCAAGCACGTTCTCTGCCCTGAATCCAGGATCGACATCGTGCAGCTTCACGAGCGCGCGCATCAACAACCCCGCCGAAATCAGCAGCACGACCGACGCCATCACCTCGGCGACGACGAGCGCCGATCTGGCGCGCTCGCGTCGTCCACCACCCGACCGTGCGCCCTCGCGCAATCCGCTGAGATCGTTCGTGCCCGACGAGCGCCACGCGGGCAGCACACCGAATCCAATGCCCGTGATCGCGGTGAGCAATCCCGCGAAGAGCAGGATGCGTGGGTCGACCGCCGGTGATTGCGCGATGGGAAGTGTCGTCGGCACAAGTCGCGCGAGCAACGGCACCGCAACCACCGCGATACCGACACCGAGCGCACCGCCGAGTGCTGCGAGGATGAAGCTCTCGGTAATGGATTGTCGCACGAGTCGCTCGCGTCCCGCACCGAGTGCCGAACGAACGAGCAGCTCTCGTCGGCGTGTAAGCGATCGGGCGATCAACAAATTCGCGAGGTTGGCGCATGCGATGAGCAGCACGCACACGGCAGCGCCACACAGCGCGAGCAACAGAAGGCGCGATTGCCTTGAAAACTGATCGCGCAGTGGCATGACCGATACGCCGACCTTTTCCATGTCCTGCGGATACAGTGGTTCGATTCGTCGCGAGATGACTTCCATCTCGGCGCTGGCCCGCTCGATGGGTACGTCGCGTTTCAGGCGGGCGAGTACTTCCCAGTAGTTGTTGCCGAATTCGTTGTCGCTCTGTTCCTGCTGCGACATTGCGGTCCACAGCGCGATCTCCCGAGTCGGAAAGTGAAAATCCTTCGGCATGACGCCGATGACGACGAGCGGGCGTCCGTCGATGAGCAGTCGGCGCCCGATGATGTCTTCCGCGCCGCCGAACTGTCCTTGCCAGACGTCGTAGCCGAGCATGATGCCGCTGGCGCCGCTGCGTTCGTCGGCCGAGGTGAGCATGCTGCCGCGAATTGGCTTTACACCGAGAATCGGGAGAAGGTCGGCGGTGACGACAGCGCGTTCCAGGCGGCGCGGTTCTCCTTCGCCGACGAGGTTCACTGCGCGCGTGTAGTACGCGCCCATGGCTTCGAACGTCGTGGTCTGTCGCTTCCAGATGCTGTAGAGCAGTGGCGACGCCTCGCCCGTGTTGCTGCCGCCTGATTGCTGCCAGAGCTTGACGAGCCGTTCCGGATTGGCGTACGGCAACGGCCGAATGAGAACGAAGTCCGCGACGGAGAATGCCGCGGTGTTCGCGCCGATGCCGAGCGCGGTGACGAGCACCGCGGTGAGCGTGAAGCCCGGTGAGCGAACGAGTGTGCGCGCGGTGTACGTGAGATCCTGTCGCAGGATGTCCCAGTGCGCAGCGGCCGCGTTGCTCACGACCTCGCCGATCGTGTCGAGCCACAGCAGCAGTCGTGCGAAGAAGCCACTGCTTTCGCGCAGTCGCTTTCTGTGTATCGCGCGCATCTCTTCGCCATATTCGGCGCGGAATGACGCGGGGTACAGCCGGAGGAGTGCGGAGTAGAAGCGCATCACGCTTTGCCGAGCAGCAGGCCCTGCGCGCGGGCCATGCGCACGAGGTCGGACATGCGTCGCGCTTCGGCACGCGCGACGGCGGCGCCGAATGGTGTGATGCGATAATAGCGGCGGCGCTCGTCGTCGAGCTCGGGGGCGGGCCGATCGCGGGTTTCGCGGATGAGACCCTGCTCGAGCATGCGCTGGATGGAGCGATAGAGCGTTCCGGCGCTCAGTCGCAGTTCGCCGTTGGTGCGTGCCTCGACGTCCTGAATGACGGCGTAGCCGTGGCGGTCTTCCTGCGCCACGGCGATGAGGATGTGGAAGGTGGCCGGTGGCAGCGGGAGCAGTGCGTCGACGTTGGCCATACCCAACTATAGCCACTATGAATATAGTGTCAATGGCTATATTTGCCGAGGCTCGATTGGACAGGAACTGAATGCACGGTACCTGCGGATCTCTTACTGGAAACGGCAGATCGATCTCGAACATCGACGAGTAGATCCGCTGGTTCCAGGAAGATCCGCTGTTTCCGCGCTCACGCGGGTTCGCGTCGTCCTCTGCGGCCTCAGCGTTCCTCTCTGTGCATCCTCTGCGTTAAGAATTTCGTTGCTATCGCTCCGACACCTCACTGCGACGGCTGCGGCTTGAGCTCCCACAGCACATTCACGATCACCCACCGTCCCTGCCACTTGGCCAGTTGCAGATAGTCCACCCAGTCTGACGCGACCACTTTGGCCGACGCTGCATTCTGATAGATGTCGAGCAACGTGTAGTCCTTCTGCTTGCGCGCTTCGGGCGTACGCGTCCCACCACCGGCACGGGTCGAATTGACCAGCGTCATCGCGCTCATCGTCTGGATCTGGTTTCTCCCGCTCTTCGGATCTGTCATGACGATGCGCTTCGCGAGCTCGGGATGCAGCGCGCGCTCCATGCGCGGCGCGTCGCCGGCGTACCACCCTTCGATATAGTCCATTGCCGCGGCATGGATGCCGGCTGAGTCAGCGGCGCTCTGCGCCTGCGCAGGCAGTGCGATGCCGACGACAGCGACCAGTGAGATGCAAACGATTGCGCGCATGTTCGATCCTCGGTGTCCGAATGGTTGCCGACTGCGGTGATGTCCGTTCGAACAGTCTTGCCCGGCTACTCACGAGCGACAACGCAAGTCATCACGCGAGAAGGCGAGATCGTCCCACCCCGACTGGAACGCGCGTGCGATTCCTGATAGCGTACCCCGCGTGAGCGCCATCGCAGTACCCACTCGCATCGCCTCCGGCCGACCGCGCATCACGCGTTGGAGCTGGGGCTGGATCGCGTTCGGCGTCTGGACCATTCTCGACGCCGCCTCCGTCGTGCAGATCGCACTCGCGTTCAATGAGCGCGGGCAGCCCATCTACTGGGCACCGCTCATCGCCGAACGGTCGGTCGACTGGTACTCGTGCGCGCTGTTCACGCCGGTGGCTGTGTGGCTCGTCAGGCGCTTTCCGCTCGACCAGACGCCGCGTCGCGTCGCCATTCCATGGTATCTGCTCGTCACGAGCATCGGTGTGGTGCTCAAGTATGCCATCATGATGGCGATCATCCGACTCGCCACTGGCCCGCAACCGGTGAGCCTTGGTCGAGTCATCATTCAGAATTTTCTGCTGGAGTTCGTGATTTTTTCCGGAGTGATCGCAGTCGTTCACGTGTTTGTGCTCCAGCAACGCCTCGCGCAACGCGATCAGGTCGCGCTCGAGCTGCGCGCGCAACTTTCGGAAGCGGAGCTCGCCGCGCTCAAGGGCCAGCTGCAGCCGCACTTTCTCTTCAACACGCTGAATGGCGTTGCGTCGCTCATTCATACCGCACCCAACACCGCCGACTTCATCGTCGTGCAGCTGGCCGATCTGCTGCGTGCCTCGCTTGGCCACGAAGGCACGCGTGAGATTCCGCTTTCCGACGAGCTCGCGCTGCTCGACAAGTACCTCGCGATCATGGAAGCGCGTTTTCTTGGACGGATCACGATCGACCGCGATATCGCATCCGAGACGCGCACCGCGATGGTGCCGCAGTTCCTCCTTCAACCGCTCGTGGAGAACGCGTTCGAGCACGGCATCGGGCGGCGCGCCGGCGCGGGACGCATCCGCGTGCACACGTCGATCGTCGACGGAGCCCGCGTTCGCCTCGAGGTGAGTGACAATGGCGTGGGCCTCTCGCATGGACGCGCGATGACTGAAGGCGTCGGACTTGGCAACACACGCCGGCGCCTCGAGCGACTCTACGGCCCGGAGCAGTCATTGCTGCTCTCGTCGTTACCAGACGGAGGCGCCATGGTCGCCGTCGAGCTTCCGTTTCGGCCAACATGAGTCCGCGCGTTCTCATCGCCGACGACGAGCCGCCCGCGCGCGTACGTGTTCGCGCGATGCTCGCCTCGCATCCGACCTATGAGATAATCTCCGAGGTCGGCGACGGTGCGGCGGCGGTGGACGTCATGCTGAGCGAGCGACCGGACATCGTCTTCCTCGATATCAGAATGCCCGAGCTCGACGGATTCGAGGTGATCGACGCACTGATCTCGGCAAGTGGCGCGATGCCGGCAATCGTGTTCGTCACCGCGTACGACGCGTTCGCCGTGAAGGCCTTCGAGGTTGGTGCGCTCGACTATCTGCTCAAGCCGTTTGACCAGCCGCGCTTCGATCGTGCACTCGAGAGCGCAGCGGAACGCATCGAGTTGCGTGCGCTGCGCGCAGCCGGCGGTACGGAGGCAATGCTCGTCGATCCCGGGATTGATTCGTTTCTCCGAACGGTGCGCTCGCAGCGCGCGCGACCTTCACGCTTTCTCGTGCGTCGGGGGCGACAGATGCAGTTCGTACGCGCTGAGGAGATTGATTGGCTCGATGCGCAGGGGAACTACGTTCGCTTGCACATCGGAGGTCGGGCGCATCTCCTTCGCGATACGATGACCGCGATGGAGACGAAGCTCGACCCGGTGCAATTCGTGCGCGTTCACCGTTCGGCAATCGTCAACATCGACCGGGTGGCGCACATCGAGCCGCACGTGCATGGTGAGTTCGAGGTCACGATGCGCGATGGCGCGCGATTGACGACGAGTGCGGCTCACAGCGCGAAGTTGCGGGCGCTTCTCAGGTAGCTTGCGGGCGGCCTCCTCACGGCGTTGGAGCAATACGTGCACGGATGTTGAGAC
>JBDUCR010000100.1:0-1713 GCA_040003345.1 bacterium | reverse complement strand
CGACAGATCGATTACCGCCAGAGAATCGGAGAGATTCTCCACGGCATAGAGGCGAGTGCCATCTGGCGAGAGCGCAATGCCGGCGATGTGGCGTGCCCCGCGGCGTTCGCCGGTGGCGCTCAAGTCAATACTGTCGGCGAGCGTCGCGCGTCCGTCGCGCCAGTCGTATCGGTACACCATGTCCGCGCCGCCGCCGGAGGTGTACAGCGACCGACCATCGCGCGTCATTGCGAGCCCGACGAAGGCGCCCGCCTGCTTCAACGTCTGCGTCACGCGGCCCGCCGCGACGTCGACCACCTGCAATCCTTCCTCGCGCCAACCGCTCAACAACAGGAAGAGATGTCGATTGTCGGGCGCTGGCAACGCGGAGAGCGGCATGTTGCCGACGGGAATTGATCTTCCCGTGGGATCGAGTCGGACGCCGGTTGGTAGCATGATGCCGCGTCCGACGGCCGGTCGCTCGGCAGCACTCAACTGCTGATCGGCGTCGGCAGTGGCGGACGCTTCTCGCGTGCCACTGCATCCGCTGCCGAGCAACAGGAGTGTGCAGGCCAACGTCCCTGGGAGGCGCGCGCGTGTGCGTCTCATTAACTGCTCCGGCCTTCTTTCAACATCTCGACCGATTTTGCAATTCGTCGATTTCGTGTCTCATCAGTCTTGGCCCCTTCGATCGCGAGGACGATCCTGAGCTTGTTGCTGTAGGAAAGCGTCTCGAAGTATCGCATTGCCGTCACGCTGGCGGAGAGCGCTTTTTTGAAATCGGCCGGCACTGTCACGCTGCGAGGCTCGCTATCGAGCTCGATCTCGACGTCAACGGTGTCGCCAGCGGCAACGTGTGCCGCTTCACGCACCTCGGCACTGACACCGAGCATGAATTTTCCGCCCATGGACGCGATGCTGCTGCGATACGTGTGTCCGTTGATGGTCACGCGCACGGCAGGACGCTTGCTCGGCCCCAGGCTCGCGACGAATGTATCCGGAATCTGAATGCCTGTCGCGGTCTTGCCATTGCTCAGGAGCTTCGCGCGCAATTTCATGGCTTCATCGCTGCCCGAGTGGAGCCGTCGTACATCTGTGTCCTTGCTTCCGTCGTCGTGCGAAGCACGGCATCCTGGCGGAACTGGCGCCGATATTCCGCTGCCACGCGAGCGAAGACTGAATCATGCGGTGCGCCGCGCGGATGAAATACCTCGAAGACCATGAGGGGTTCGCGAACGAGCGTACCGCGCGGATCGAGCCACTGTCCATCGGCGCGCCAGATGGTGAATCCCGCTGGGAAACGGGGCGTCACCACATCGCGAACGAATGTATGCCATGCGGAGTCGCTCACCATGCCGCCATCGGGGATGTTCCGTCCGAACGTCAGTCGGTCGTCGACGAGCGTCTGAACGCCGGTCAGCGTCGTCGATACGTTCTCGGCATGCGATGCGCGCGCACAGGCGCTGGCGAGCGCGGCACACGTGACGGCGAGCATGGCGGTCGCACGCGCGGCGCTGCGACCGAACCGCCGAGTGACTGCGAGTGGACGCGGGCTTGTAAAAACGAAATGCAGCATGATGGATGGCCTGGATATTGTAGTTCCGAGCGGTGAATCTCAAAAAAGAGATTCGCGGCTGTGCACGGGTGTTGGAAGGTCCAATCAAAGCAACGTCCGCAAGACCAATTGCCGCTAGTATCGACGCGACGCGCCCATTGGCGGAGTTGTCAGTGCTT
>JBDUCR010000542.1:0-1721 GCA_040003345.1 bacterium | reverse complement strand
CGCGCCGGTGTCTTCGCGACGAGCGCGATCTTCTCCGTCAGCGCGCGAATACCATACGAGTTGCCGACGATCTGGAAGCGCGAATGAACGGTGACGCGAAGGCGCTCGTTTTCCTCCTGCAGATCCAGGTGCGACAGTGCGTTTCTGAGCGTGACGAGAATGCGATCGGTGTCGAGCGGCTTCTCGAGAATGTCATAGGCGCCGTGCTGCGTCGCTTCCACCGCGGTCTGTATCGTCGCGTGCCCGCTGATCATCACGACGACCGCATTGGGGTCTTGCTCACGCAGCTTCCGGAGCGCTTCCAACCCGTCGATACCCGCCATCTTCACGTCCATGAAGACGAGATGCGGATGAAAGCGCGAATATTCCATCAGACCGTCGACAGCATTCGCCGCGGTCTTCACTTCATAGCCCTCGAACTCGAGCAGCTGTCCGAGAGCGGCCCGGATACCCTGTTCGTCGTCGACGATCAGGATCTTTCTGTTCATGGATTCTTTTCCGCGGTCGTCTTGTAGAGCGTCACCTGATGATTCGCGATGCGCACGTCGGCGAGTGACTTGGGTGTCGCGACAGGAAGCGCGTCGGCCGAGATTCCCTCCGGCCGATTTCCTTTGGACATCTGCGACAACAATCGCGGAATCGCGCCAGTTGGAATCTTGAAGTCGCGCAACTTGATCTCGCGCACCTGAAACTCGCTGAGTCCTGGATGCACGACGCGGAAGGCGCCGCAGATCGAGAGCTTCTCCCGCTCGTTGAGCAGCCCGCCGAGCGGCCCAAGCACACCGGAGCCTGCGATGTCCTTTACCGGAACGATCGCCTTCATACAGAGCGCGTCACCGATGACGGCGGCTTCGACGCTGTCGGCCGATGCAGGCAATGTGCGTCCCGCCGTCTCGAAGACATACGATGCGATCTCGCCCGCCTTGAGGTTCGCGAACACGGGACCAGTGGTCGACTGAAGTGACTCGATGGCCCGCTTGCCGCGAACGGCGGCCGCTGGAGTGAGCGGTTCCCAAACAGGCGCGGTGGACACAGCCGGAGGCGGCGCACTCGTGATTTTCGACAGCCACTTGTCGCGCGTGAACCATGCGACGAAGACGAGGATCACGAGCACCGCGAGACAGCCGATTCGTGCAAGACAGCCCATCGTTCAGCGTCCTCCCTCTGCCAGTTGCGCCGCGTGCAGCCGGCGATAGCTCGCGCCGGATGCGCCGAGCGTACTCTCGAACAACGTGATCTCCCGAACGTCCACCGTCGCCGAGAAGTCTACCGTGCGCGCCGCCCGAGCGAGCGTGCGCACTCGCTCGACCTCCAGCGGTACACGAACTCGCGCCAGCGTGACGTGCGGGCGGAACGCTCGACCCTCGATCTCGAAGCCGTCGGACTCACCGGCGACTTCGAGATCGTGATGCAGCAACTCGAGCCTCGCCTCTTGCTCTACCCCGATCCATACGACGCGTGCCCGGCGAAAGTTCGGGAACGCTCCGATGCCGCCCAACTGCATGGAGAATGCGCGATGCTCGCCACCAACCCGGTCCGTGAGAGCAACGATGCGATCCACCCGATCATCAGCCACGTCGCCGAGGAATTTGAGCGTCAGATGGCGCTTCGCCACAGGCACCCACGCGATCTCCGGTGCTTCGGCGCGAAGCGGAGCGATCGCAGATTCCAGGGCGTCGAGCAGCGGTGACGGCAGCTCAATCGCGAGAAAAAGGCGCATC
>JBDUCR010000037.1:0-5714 GCA_040003345.1 bacterium | reverse complement strand
GTGAACCCCAAACCTGGATTCCGGCAGCCAAGTTTTCGAACTCTCCAGTGCGCAACCGTCAACCGTCAACCGTCAACCGTCAACCGTCAACCGCCAACCGCCAACCGCCAACCGCTTGCGATGCGTCGGAATTCTTCGTGTCGTCGAATGGATCGCTGAAGGGAAGTCGCGAACTGGAAGAATCAGTACTGCCTACCTGATCGAGGTCACTCCATGCGTCTGCTCGGATCGTCTCTCGCACTCTGTGTGTTAGCGCTGACGCACGCGTCGCAGATACCGGCGCAAGGTCGACATGGAGCGCCATCGTCGTTCAGTGGTCGCGTGCGCGTCTACTATATCGCCGCCGACGAGCTGGATTGGACGTACATACCGAGTCGGGGCGACCAGGCGATCACCGGAAAGAAGGACGACTTCGAGAAGGATCCAGCGGCGAAAGGAACGCTCGATCCGAATGCGACGACCTATCGCAAGGCACTTTATCGCGAGTACACCGACTCGAGCTTCCGCACGCTCAAGCCCCGCACCGATGCGTGGATGCACCTCGGCGTAATGGGTCCGGTTATACGCGGCGAAGTTGGCGATACGATCAAGGTCGTGTTCCGGAATCATGCAACGCGGCCGTTCAGCGTCCATCCGCACGGCGTGTTCTACAAGAAGGACGCTGAGGGACTCGCCTATCTGGATGGCACGAGCGGCGCCGATCGGAAGGATGATTCCGTCGCCACCGGTGCGACGCATACGTACGTCTGGTTCGTGCCCGAGCGTGCGGGTCCCGCACATGGCGAAGGAAGCTCAGTGTTCTGGACGTACCACTCGCACGTTGACGAGGGAAAGGACATCAACGCCGGTTTGATCGGCCCGATGATCATCACGCGCAAGGGCATGGCGCGTCCCGATGGCTCACCCAAGGATGTGGATCGCGAGTTCGTCGCGCAGTACGCCTTGTACGATGAGCCCGACAGCTGGTTCTGGGATGTGAACGCGGCACGCGCCTACGGTTCCGTTGCGAAGTTCGATTCAGCCAACAAGAGCTCGAACAATCTCGTTCGCGATTTCCATCACTTCTTCACGATCAACGGCTTCAGCGAAGGCAATGGACCGATGTTCAGGATGAAGGAAGGTGAGCGCGTGCGCTGGTATGTGTTCACCAACCCGAACGAGCTCAATGCGTGGGACATTCACACGCCGCACTGGCATGGGCAGACGGCAGTCGTCGCACACATGCGCACGGACATGATCATGCTCACTCCGATGATGTCAGCCATTGCGGACATGGTGCCGGACAACCCGGGCACGTGGCTCTTTCACTGTCACATGCCCGGTCATTTCGGTGGAGGCATGTACTCGCGCTTCATCGTGGCACCACGATAGACCTCATGAGCAACTGACAATGCCTGTGTCGAATGATGGAGTTCCCCAATCGCGCCTGCGGCTGATCCCGCGGCCACGCGAGCGCCAATCGAGCTCGATGTTGACTCGCGTCATGGCGCCTGCTGCGATCTCGGCCGTGATGCTTGTCGCGCCGCTTGCGCACGCGCAACAACGCGGCGGCACCGGCACGACAAAGATCGTCATGCTTGGCACCGGCAATCCCGCCCCGAGTCCGACAACAATGGGACCGTCGGTCGCCATCGTGGTGAGAGGCACTCCTTATATCGTGGATGCCGGCGTTGGTCTCGTGCGCCGAGCGAGCGCGGCGAACGCCGCGGGAGTGAAGGGGTTGGAGATGCCACAGCTTCAACGAGTGTTTCTCACGCATCTGCACAGCGATCATACGATCGGTCTGCCTGACTTGCTGTCGACGCCATGGATCATGGGTCGTACGGCGCCACTCGAAGTGTGGGGTCCGCAAGGCACGAAGGCGATGATGGATCACATCTTCGCGGCCTGGAGTGCTGACAACGACATTCGTATCAATGGCCTGGAGCATGGCAACAAGACAGGCAACAAGATCATCGTGCACGAAATCGAGCCTGGTGTGATCTATCGCGACAGCAACGTGAAGATCACCGCGTTCTACGTGAAGCATGGATCGTGGAAGCAAGCCTTCGGCTATCGCTTCGACACGCCCGATCGCTCGATTGTGCTGTCAGGTGATACGTCGCCGAGCGAGTCCGTTGTGCAAAGCTGCAATGGGTGCGACGTGCTGTTGCACGAGGTGTATTCGGAGAAGGGCTACCGTACGAGTCCACCGGCGTGGCAGACGTACAGCAAGGCCTTTCACACCACGACGACCGAGCTCGCTGACATCGCAACGCGGGCTCGGCCAAGGCTATTGATTCTCTATCACCAGATGTACTTCGCGCGACCCAACGAGACGCCCGCGACGCTGATGGCGGAGCTCACGTCGAAGTACAAGGGAAAAGTGGTCTCGGCGAATGATCTCGACGTGTGGTGATTATTTCCGTCCGCGCGTAAACGACTCCATCGCCTTCCACCGTGTCGAGCCTTCCTTGCCGGCAAAGAGCGAGAGACAGCCGCTGCCTGTGCCGAACGACGACATGCCATAGCTCGGAAAGAGATCCGCTGTGCCCCACGTGTTGAGGCGCGCGGCCTTGAGCACATCGGGGAAGTCCGGATACCACCAGCTATCGCCGCCCGCGCCTTCGGCAATGTCGTGACGATTCCAGCACACGACCATCGAGATGTCGCCGGTCTTGTAGCGCACACAGTTCTGGTTGCTCTCGGGAATGTCACCGCCCTTCATGCCGTAGTACGTTCCCGCGCTCGCATCGAGCACCATTCCGGTGTCGAAGCCATGGCCGCCGCCAGCCTGCGCGAGCGTGAAGAGATTCGCGATGGTCGCTGGCTCGAGTACCGGGTTTGCGATGCGCACGTCGAGCATTGCTAACAGACGCGCGACATCCACCGCGGCGCCGCTGAGGCCCCCACCCGCGTCGTCACGCTCGAGATTCCACCAGCCACCATATCCAGTCGCGCGAAGACGACGATCGGGCTCCATGACACTCGGCCCCGTCGAGAAAAAGGTCGGATGATATGGCACTTCATCCGCGGGTTGATCTTCAACACGCGTGGTTGCTTCGCGGATGCGTGTGATGCCGAGTGGGCGGAAAAGCAGCGTGTCGAGTGCGCGGATGAGCGTGGTCTCGTGCGTCACGGCCATGACCAGATGCGCGAGCAGCATGTATCCCCAGTTGTTATATGCTGCCGTCGCTGGAGGCATGCTAGCCGGAAGAGTGATCATGTAGCGATCCGTCTGCCGTCCGTTCACGGGGAGGTGCACGCTGGGATCGCCGGCCGCGTTGAACGCGGCGACCACATTCGGCTCGACACTGTAAGGATTCGACGGGAGTCCGCTCTTGTGCTCGAGCAGATGCTGCACTGTCACCTGCGAGAAGCTCGCGGCCGGACTTCCGCCGCTCGGCGTTTGGAGGCTGAGGTGATTCTGGATCGGCGTGTTGAGCGCCAATGCACCATCCTGAATGAGCTTGTATATGGCAAGCGTGACGATGGTCTTGCTGCAGCTCGCCTGACGGAAAAATGTCGTCGGCTCTATGGTGGGATAGCCCGCCTCGGCGAGCGCATATCCGCGTGCATAGATGAGCCGACTGTCGCGCACGAGGGCTAACGACGCGCCGCGAATGCGATGACGCTGCATTGCGTCGTGCATCACGGTGTCGATGGCGGCGACGGCAACAGGACCCGTCGGTGTCTGCCAGATGAGCGGGAGACGCGTGTCGTCACGCGCGAACAGCGCCGCGAAGCGTGCTCCGCTACCGGATCCACCTGCCTGCACCGAGACGGGCATCAGTCCTTGCACTGTCAGCGTGTTGAACTCGGACTGGTAGCCGTTGCTATCGAGGTTATGTCGCGCAACCCATCCGTCGAGCTGATCGTCGCGGAAGATCGAGGCATACTGGCCATCGGGCGACACGGCGACATGTGCCGGACGTGCGCGCACCGGCGCGAGCGCGTCGAAGCGCGCCTGATAGCTCGTTGCAGAATCAGCGAGTCCATCGGTGGTCCAGCAGATGCCGTCAGGGTTGCTGATCCAGATGCCGGCATAGCGCAGATCACTTCCGGTGCCGTAGATCGAGATGCTCGTTGGATACCAGCCGTTCGTGCGTGCCTGATCCGTCCAGTGATCGATGGTATTCACATCGCTCACCGCGCCGCGAACGAGTCCGAACCGCGTAAGGGGAACGGGTAGCGACGATTGCTCGAACGTTCCGGCGAAAACGGGATCGTTCGACGGGCCGGTTACGGAGAGCAGCACCGGGATGAAGCCTCCGGCGACTGCAGTATTGAACGCCGCTTGATAACCGGCGGCGTCGACACCATGCACTGCAGACCATGCAGGGCCCGCGCGATCGACCCATACTGCGGCGTACAGCTCGTTGCCGCGCGATCCGTACACACTGATGCTGATGAGCCGCCATCCCTTCGGCGACAGGCTGTCGAACTGCGTCTGGTGATAGGCGCTGTTGCGATCGTGATACGCGACCCAGCTCATGTGCGGCGAGCTCCTCTGTCAGCGGTGAATCGTCGGGCGATTCGGTTTGCCATGTTGCATTACTGCATTGCAGCACCGCGCCAACATAGCTCAGCCGCTCTTCTTCGGACATACGCCACGAGTGCATCTGTGGTGCCGAGGAACGTCGAATCTGAGCGCACTCTCAGACAGTTGCGGCCGGCGAAAGGGCGGTCAACATTGGCATCGCTGTTTTCTAACACAGGGAGAAACTGATGCCGAATCCCAACGCCATCGTCTCGCTCGTCCTTCGCATCGACCCACCGCTCGATCGCCCCGTCGGAGATGAACGCGGCTTCACCATCGAGCTCGAAGGCGAGCGACGCGTTCGTCTCGAGCCGTCGGACAGGAATGCCGGCGGACTCGCACGCATTCTCGACGGACTCCGTCAGCTGCGACGGCCGGTCTATCTCGAGATCGATCCGGGAACAACAGCAATCACCCGGCTGCTCATTCCCACCGTCACGCGTATTGCTGCGCTGCGCGCAATCGACAACGGTGTGCTCGCGGTCGAGCTGGAGTTGTCGCACGCGCGACACCTGTTGCGTCGCACCACTCCTGATGCTGCCGACGTCGAGAAATTCCTTCGCGACGCGATTCGCACACGGACGCCTGTCGTCGTCACGGAGACTGACGCGCACGAGATCATCGACGTCCGGCCCTACACACCCGTCACGGGGGAGGAGTTACCACATTTCCCTCGGCCTGAGTTTCCCGCGCGTGTTCCATGGTCGTTCGAGTGGCTCAGGTACCATTGGTGGTGTTTCTGCTGCTGGAAATTCTGGCCGTGGTGCTGGTTTCGCTGCATCTCGGCAAAGCATGCGCAGCAGGTGTTTGACGCAATGCAGGCGACGAGCTGCAATCCGCTCACGGTGCCACCGCCATGCATCCCCTTCCTCTATCCCGACGACGGCTGCTGGGGACGCGCGAGCGAAATGTGCAGGTTGATGATCAACATGGGTCTCTCGCCGAGGAAGGTGTGGATTCAGGGCAGCCTGCATGTGAGCACCAAGAACAACCCGAATTGCGAGGTATTCTGGAATTGGCATGTCGCGCCTACGGTGTGCGTCCGCGGACCGAAGCTGTTTCAGTCGCAACAGATGGTGATCGATCCCTCACTCTTCGCCACGCCGGTCACGCAGGCGACATGGAAGGGCGTACAGGGGGACCCTGGTGCGTCATTGACGCCGAGTGCGGCGTCGATCTTCTATCTCTGGGGCAA
>JBDUCR010000109.1:0-5782 GCA_040003345.1 bacterium | reverse complement strand
CGCATCTCGGGCCCCATGCTCGCCGTGAGGGCGGGAGATCATCTATGAACGTCACCTGTCCGGAATGCCGCTCGGTGTTTCGCGTGGATCCGGCGAAGCTTGCCGCGGCGAGTGTGCGTGCTCGCTGCTCGGTATGTGGAGGCGTGATCACGATCGCCGCTGGAGCTGACGCGCACAGCGAGTTCGCCGCTGCATCGGCACCATCAGCAAGTACTGCTGCGACGACCGCGTCGGCGCTCGCCCCTCGGATGCCGACGCCGACCACTGCTGCCGCGGTACAGGCAATGACTCCGGCTCCGGCCGCTCCGCCGCCGCCGAGCACATCGATGCCGACGCCGATCGTAGCCGTGCCTGCAGTGCCCTTCGCTCCTCGCGCACCGACGCCAAGCACGCCGATGCCGAGCAGTTTGAGCGCGACGCCGATCGTGCCAAGCCCGATTGTGCCGCGGCCATCCACGCTCACTCCTTCGCGTCCGACGACGCATGTAAACGCGATGCCCGGACCGTCCGCGGCTTCGCCAGCGAATCCACCTCCACGGTCAGCGACGCCCGGCACCTCGATGCCAGCGCCGTTTGCGCGTCCGTCCACCGCAGTGCCGCCGATCGCGCGCCCTGCGGGACTGCCGCAGCCGCCGGTCGCTCCGCAGCGTCCGTCATTTGCGTCGCCTCAAGCACCAGTGCAGGCGGCCGCACCGGTTGCTCCGTCGGTAGCGCGTCCGTCGTCGCCATCGATGGCAACGCCCGCCAGTTCGGCGCCGGCAGCCGCCGCTCCGCCGGCACGTGCGCCGATCAATCCGTTCCTCGCGAACGATCCAAACGCGAAGGCAAAGCGTCTTGCGCGCGCACTCGTATCGGACATCTGCGCGTATTTTCCGCAAAAGCGCGACGAAGGCGTTCGCGATGGAACACTGAAGCAGCTGTTCCGCGAAGAGATCAAGAAGAGCTATGAGGAGTACGTCGAACAGATCGGGCGCGAGTTCGCCGATTCCACGACACACTTTCAGGATGCGCTCAACGACATCCTCGCCGGGGGAAAGAAGCTCTTTTAGTCTTCGGTTCCGCGCGCTATCTTCCGGATGTCGCTAGCGACGCCGTGCGAGCCGTCCGCCCAACAAGCCGGACGGCTCGTGTGCTACTCGGGAGAATGGAATGGCGGATAACGAACGCGCAAAGATGCTGTCCTCGTACGACGATCAGCTCGCCGAGCTGAGGAGGTATCTTTGACCTCGATCACAAGCGAAAGGAGCTGACCGCGCTCGAGGAGCGAATGGGCAGCGCAGACTTCTGGAATAGCCAGGAGAGTGCGCAGGGGATTGTCCAGCAGGTCAAGGCACTCAAGCTCTGGGTCGAGCCCTTCGAGGCGCTGATTGCGCGCGTGGGAAGTTCTCGCGAGCTGCTCGATCTCCTCGAGGTCGAGCCAGACGTGGAGATGGAAGCGGAGCTCGACACCGAGATCGCGAGTATTGGTGAGCAGCTCGAAGAGTTCAGGCTTCGCTCGCTGTTGTCTGCGCCTGATGATTTCCGCGACGCGCAGCTCGAGATCAGCGCCGGCGCCGGTGGAACCGAGGCGCAGGACTGGGCACAGATGATCATGCGTATGTACACTCGGTGGGCCGAGCGCAAAGGTTATGAGATCGAGATCCTCGATCTGAGCGAGGGTGAAGAGGCGGGTATCAAGGGTGCCGTGCTCGAGATCAAGGGTCTCAACGCCTATGGATTCCTGAAAGCGGAATCCGGCGTTCATCGTCTCGTACGCATCTCGCCGTTCGATTCGCAGGCACGTCGGCACACGAGCTTCGCTTCGGTGTTCATCTATCCTGTGGTGGATACGGATATCAACATCGAGATCCGTGACGAGGATTTGAAGATCGACGTGTTTCGGGCGTCAGGCGCGGGCGGGCAGCATGTCAACAAGACCAGCTCCGCGGTGCGCATTACGCACATACCGAGCGGCGTGATCACGTCGTCGCAGGCGCAGCGGTCGCAGGGAAAGAACAAGGCGACCGCGATGAAGCAGCTGAAGAATCGCCTCTATCAGATCGAATTGAACAAGCAGCTCGCGAAGAAGGCGGAGATGGACGCGAGCAAGTCGGACGTGAGCTTCGGCAGTCAGATTCGCAGCTACGTGTTCCAGCCGTACACCATGGTCAACGATCATCGCACGGAGCTCAAAATCACGGACGTGCAGAAGGTAATGGACGGCGGCATCGACCCCTTCATCGAAGCGTTTCTCAAGGAATCAGGCGGCGCGAACAACGGAGACTCGGCGTGAGCGACGAGTTGAACTTTGTACAGAAAGCGCGGCGCGAGAAGCTCGATGCGCTCGTCGCGGCGGGCATTCCGCCATTCGCGTACGGATTCGATCGCACGCATGAAGCGGGAGCGGCGGTTGCGGCGTTGCCCGAGGGACAGGAAGAGGGTGAGACGGTGCGCGTTGCGGGTCGCCTGGCTGCGTGGCGCGGTCACGGCAAGACGGCGTTCGCTCATCTCGCCGACGGGAGCGGCCGCATTCAGCTCTACTTCCGCAAGGACGAGTTGGGTGACGACGTGTTCTCTCGCCTCGATCTCTTCGACATCGGCGACATCGTTGGCGTGAGCGGCTCACTCATGCGCACGCGTACAGGCGAGGTCACGGTGCGCGTTGCCACGGTCGAGATGCTGGCCAAGTCGCTTCGCCCGCTGCCGTATGGGAAGGAAGAGATCGTTGACGGTGTGACTGTGCGTCATTCGGGATTCACTGATCCCGAGCAGCGCTATCGTCAGCGCTACGCCGACCTCGCTGTGCATCCGGAAGTGCGCGCGCTGTTCGTTGCCCGCTCGAAGATGAACACCGCCATTCGCACGTTTCTCGACGCGCGCAATTTTCTGGAAGTGGAGACGCCGATTCTCCAGCCGCTGTACGGCGGCGCAACGGCGCGTCCGTTCACGACGCATCACAATGCGCTCGACATGCCGCTCTACCTGCGCATCGCGGATGAGTTGTATCTCAAGCGCCTCGTCGTAGGTGGTCTCGACCGCGTGTATGAAATCGGGCACGACTTCCGAAACGAAGGCATCGACCGGACGCACAATCCGGAATTCACGATGCTCGAGTTCTATCAGGCGCTTGCGGACTATCGCGAGATGATGACCGTGGTGGAGGCGCTGCTCGTACACGTGGCGGACGCCGTGCGCGCGGTGCCCGGCGTCGGCGATGCGGTGCCCGCGCTGCAGCCGCCCTTTCCACGCATCGAGTGGGCGCCCGCGCTATCGAAGGCGATCGGCCTGGATGCGATGACGATCAGCGACGACGCGCTGCGCGCATTGGTCGCGGCGCAGGGCGTGGACAAGGTCAACACGATGAGCCGTCCAAAGCTGCTCGACGAACTGTTCGGCGCGCTCGTGGAGTCGCAGATCGATTCGCCGACGTTTGTCGTCGACTATCCGAAGGAGCTCTCGCCGCTCGCAAAGCCAAAGCGCGGCAACCCCGCGCTGACCGAGCGCTTCGAGCTGTTCGCGCGTGGCAAGGAACTAGCGAATGCGTTCAGTGAGCTCAACGATCCGATCGACCAGCGCCAGCGTTTCGAAGCGCAAGCCCGGCTCCGCGATGCGGGCGATCTCGAGGCTGGCGCCGTGGACGAGGACTATCTGCGGGCGATGGAATATGGAATGCCACCAATGGGTGGCGTCGGGATCGGGTTGGACCGACTCTTCATGTATCTCACGAACACGCAGAACATCCGCGACGCAATTCTCTTTCCGACGATGCGGCCAGAATGAGCAAGCTGGAAATCTCAATAGCGTGGCGTTATCTGCGCAGCCGACGTGGCTCGAAGCTTCTGTCACTGATCAGCGTGATTGCGATCGGCGGCGTTGTCATCGGTGTGAGTGCGCTCATCGTCATCATGGGTGTGATGACGGGACTGCAGGACGATCTGCGCGACAAGATCCTCATCGGCAGTCCAGACGTGCGTGTGTTGAACTTCGGTTCGGACATGGTGCTCAAGGACTGGAAGCCCATCCTCGAGAAGGTTCGCGCCGAAAAGGGTGTCGAGGCGGCAGCGCCGTTCGTGCTCACGCAGGCTATCGTCGGCGCGGGGCACAAGTACACGACAGGTGCGTACGTAATGGGCATCATGCCCGAGGGCGAGGGCGGGCCACCGGTAACGTCGATTCGCGCGTACCGGACGTCGGGCGACTTCCGGTTTCATACGCTCGACGGCAAGCAGCGTGGCGCCGTGATTGGCGCGAAGCTGCAAAATCGGCTCAACGCCTTTCCGGGCGTTGATTCGATCACGCTCACGACTGCGGGAAGCGGGATCAATGCGGTTACCGGCACGCCGATTCCCCGCGAAATGCGACTCGAGGTGACGGGTGTTTTCGACACCGGCATGTACGAGTACGACAACGGCTACATCTACGTTTCCCTTCCGGTTGCGCAGCAGCTCGCAGACTTAGGCAACGACGTCACCGGACTCGAAGTGCGCACCACGGATCGGTGGCTCGCACCTATCGTTGGCGAAAGCATTGCGAAGAAGCTCGGCTATCCGTTTCGCACCGAAGACTGGCAGGCGCAGAACTCGTCGCTCTTCTCCGCGCTTCGGCTCGAGAAGCTCGGTATGACGCTCATCCTGTTGCTCATCATTCTCGTTGCGGCGTTCAACATTGTCGGCACGTTGACGATGGTCGTCTCCGACAAGACAAAGGAGATTGGAATCCTGCGGGCGATGGGAATGCCCGCCGCGTCGATTCGTCGCATCTTCCTTGTGCAGGGAACGCTCATCGGCGTAGTCGGCACGACGCTGGGGCTTCTGCTCGGATTGCTGACCGCAATCGCGCTGGACAAGTACAAGGTCATCAAGCTGGACCCTCAGGTGTATTTCATCGATCATCTTCCCGTGGCTCGTACGCCGCTGGACATCGGCCTTACAGTGGCGGCGAGCCTGCTCATCGCCGCACTGGCGACGGTGTATCCGGCGCTCCAGGCGTCGAGACTGCTGCCGGTGGAGGCGATGCGCGAATGAGCGTCATCGAGGCGCAGGCGCTTTCGAAGACCTATGTCGGCGGTGACGGCGCGACCATTACCGTGCTGGACAGCGTGGACATGACTGTCGAGCGCGGGGAGATGGTGGCGATCATTGGTGCGAGTGGCGCCGGCAAGAGCACGCTCCTGCATCTACTCGGCGCACTCGATCGTCCTACAGGTGGTGAGATTCGCATCGCCGGTCAAAGGTTGTCCGGACTCGATGACGATGCCGTGTCCGCACTCAGGAACCGCACCGTGGGATTCGTGTTTCAATTTCATCATCTTCTTCGCGAGTTCACCGCGATGGAGAACGTGATGATGCCTCTTCGGATAGGTGGGATGGAAGAGTCGGCGGCGAAGCGACGCGCCATGAGCCTGCTCGATCGCGTCGGTCTCGCGGGGCGCATGACGCACCGTCCGTCTGCGCTCTCCGGCGGCGAGCAGCAGCGTACGGCGGTTGCGCGCGCACTCGCGGCCGATCCCGCCGTTCTGCTTGCCGACGAACCGTCTGGAAATCTCGATCACATGAACAGCGAGCGGCTCCACGATCTATTCGGTGAGCTGGCTCGCGAGCTGGAAATTGCGATGGTCGTCGTAACACACAACAGATCTCTTGCGTCGCGCGCCGATCGCATTCTCCAGTTGGAGGATGCGAAGTTGACGCAGATCGGCTTGCCAGAGGTGGTGGCCTGATGGTCTGCGACAATTGTCACGAGCGCGACGCCGTCGTGAATCTCACGACGATCGAGAACAATGCGGTGCGTCAGCTGCATCTGT
>JBDUCR010000229.1:0-5787 GCA_040003345.1 bacterium | reverse complement strand
GACTCGGCTCATCGCTGGAGGATGCGCGCGTCACCCTGCGTCAATCAGCCGAGCAGCGCGAACAGCGCAGACGGTTTCGCGACATCGTCGAGGATGCGAGGGACGACGTTCGCTTCGCGTGGCGCCAGTGCACGAAGACACCCGCCTTTACCGCGCTCGCCGTGCTCACGCTGGCGCTGAGCATCGGAGCGAACACGGCGATCTTCAGCGTCGTGCACCGACTGCTGCTTGCACCCCTGCCGTACCCCAACGGCGATCGCATCGTCATGCCGATGCAGGAAAGCAACTTACCGTTTCGCTTGTCGGTTGGCACGGAGCTGGTCCAGGCGTGGCAGGCGCGCACGCAGACCGTCAGCGCGGTCGCCGGCGCGTCGGAGTACATGTTCTCGGTGCGGCCGGACGGCACGGTCGACACGATCCCCGCCGCGTCGATCACGGCGAACTTTCTCCCGATGCTCGGCGTGCGCCCAGTCCTCGGGCGCGGCTTCGTGATGGGGGAGGAGCGGGCGGACGACCAGTATGCCGTGGCGATGATCAGCCACGCCCTGTGGCTGCGGTCGTACGGTGGCCGCGAAGACGTTCTCGGCAAGACGGTGTCGTTCGAGGGACGGCCGCTCGCCATCGTCGGCGTGACACCACCTGGCCTCTCTATACCAATGTGGCGCACGGCGGTACCGGACCTCTGGCTGCCGGGGGCGCTGGAGCAGGCGGGTGGCGGGGGCAGCGGCACGCTGGATCCCGGGCCTACGGTATTCGCCATGCTGCGCCCGGGTAGCTCGGCCGAGGCGGCGTCGCGGGAGTTGGAGACTGTCGCGGCGAGCCGGCCCGACTCGGTGCAGCGCCAGGAGCTGGCGCGAGGCAAGACTCAAGTGCGCGTAAGGCGCGCACAAGACTTTCTCAGCCAGCGTGAGCGGCGCGCCGTGCAGGTGCTGTTCGCCGCCGTCGGCGCCCTGTTGCTCATCGCCTGCGCGAACCTTGCCAACCTCCTGCTCGCGCGGGCGTGGGCGCGGCAGCGGGAGTTCGCCGTGCGCGGCGCACTGGGCGCTGGTCGCGGACGGATCGCCCGTCAGGTGCTGACCGAAAGCCTGTCGCTCGCGTTGGCCGGCGGGATACTCGGCGTCGGAGTCGCGTGGCTCGCACTGCGAGTGATCGTCGCGCTACGGCCGCCGACGCTGGACCACCTCGTGGACGTGCGCCTCGATCCGGCGGTTCTCCTCTGGTGCCTGGGCATCTCCCTAGTCACCGGCATCCTCTTCGGCAGCGCCCCGGCGCTCTTTGCGGGCGCGCAGTCGGCCGGTGACGTGCTGCGTCGCGAGACACGCGGTGGGTCGTCGGGGCTCACGTCGCGTCAGGTGCGCTCGGGCCTCATCGTGCTCGAGATCGCGGCGTCACTCGTGCTGCTCGTTGGATCGGGGCTGCTCGTGCGCTCCTTTGCCGAGCTTCAGCGGATGCCGCTCGGTTTTGAGCCGCGCGGGCTCGTGTTCACCGACGTGCTGCTGGGTGGACGGAAGTTCAGCGACCGCCGCGTCGCGCTGCGCGATGCGATCGTTGAGCGCCTCCGTGCACTCCCCGGCGTGACTGGCGTTGCCATTGGAATGATGCCCAGTAAGGGATATGGCAGCTCGGGAGGCCTCGACGCGGAAACGGACAGCGCAGGGCATATCACTCGTGTGCCGTCATTCGGCACCGTGTTCATCACCCGCGACTACTTTCGCGTCGCGCGCATTCGGCTCCTCGAGGGTCGCCTGCCGGATTCGTCTGCCGCGACGTCGGGGCCGAAGGGGGGCCCACTTGCCATGTCGCCAGAAGTTCTGGTGAACCGGGAGTTCGCGCGGAGGGTCTGGCGCAACGGGCGCGCGATTGGGGCGCGCCTGCGCGACGTACCGGGCGGCGGCGGCCCCCCCGATCGCGGTCCCCCGCAATGGTCGACCATCGTTGGGATCGTCGATGACGTCCGCGTGCCCGAGGTCCGTGGGGACATCGCGGCGCTGCAGGTATACAGCCTGATCCCGCCGATGCTCGGGGACGTGCCGATCATCGTTCGCACGGCGATGTCGGGCGACGTCACCGCGCCGATCATCAAGCGGGCAATCGCGTCGGTCCATCCGGCATTCTTCGTTCGCCCCATGCTCTCCGGCGATACGTATCTCCGTAACGGCTTGGCGCCGACACGCTTCGCCATGGCGCTGATCACGGTGTTCGCGGGGCTCGCGCTTCTACTCGCGGCGGTGGGTCTCTACGGCATCATCGCGTACGGAGTCAGCCAGCGCACGCGCGAGATCGGCGTGCGCGTGGCGCTGGGCGCCGAACCGAAGGCGGTCGTCCGGTTGGTGGTCGGCGGCGGCGTGCGGCTCGCCGCGGTAGGAGTGGTGATCGGCGTCGCGATCGCGGCTGCGGCGACGCGTGTATTCGAGAGCATGCTGTATGGGGTGAGCCCGGCAGACCCGCTCACCTTCGGAGTGGTCGCGCTGCTGGTCACCGCGACGGCGCTCGTGGCATCGTACGTCCCTGCACGCCGCGCGCTTCGGATCGACGCTGCTGAAGCGCTGCGGGCGGACTAAGCGCGAGCGGTACCTGATAGACACAACTGAACGGAGGGGAACTGCGATGCGTGTACTTCTGGTGTCCGTGGTGCTCATCGTCACGCTTCGTGGCGATGCGTTTGCGCAGCGGTCCGCTGCGCCCTCAGCACCCTCAGCATTCGTCGTTAAGGAGAATCCTCGTGCAGCGAAGCGTGAAGCGGAGAAGCTGCGAAAGCAATTGGACTTCCTCCCAGCGAGCAGTGTGTCTTTCGACTTCCCAAGTCGTGCGAAGATCGTGGGCACGACACTTCTGACCTCGGCGGATGAGCAAACGAACTTTCAGCTCATTCGTCGGGCAGCGTCGAGCAAGCCGGAGGTGCACGCGCGCTGGGATGATCTCATGATCGTCCGATCGGGTACAGGCGTCGTCCTCACGGGTGATAGCCTGGTTGGTAGCTCGTACCGCGCCCCCGGAGAGCGAGCGGGCGGGAGTTTCGTTAACAGCCACGAGATCGTTGTCCACACAGGCGACATGATCAGAATTCCCGCCGCGGTTCCCCACGCAGTCCTCGTCTCGAGCACCCAACCACTGGAGTACGTGTTGATCAAGCAACGACGTCAGGAGCTACCGATTCGCTGGTATTCCAGTCGATAAAAGCGTCGATGCCGCGTCGGCCTGTGACCTCGCTAACGGCGGTGCATCGCCGGCTGAACGCGCGGCATCACCGGCAGCACGATGTGGCTGGGCTCTGTTGCGGTGTGATGGATCGCCATCTTTCCGATCACCGTCTCTGTCACCGTCGCCTCATTTCCACCCGTGTTCGAGTTCGGGAAGATGGACTTGTCGAGAGCATTCATGATCGCGACACGAATGCGATGACCTTTCTTGAAGGTGTTGGCGATCGAGCGCAGGCTGATGTCGTATCGCACGACGTCGCTCGGATTGCCGGACAACAGCGCCTCATGCTCGTAGTTCGATCCGAACACATGGTGCACCTTGTCCTCCGCATCACGGAAGCGCGCCCGCAACACGCCAGTTGTGAGGCGGATCGAGTGGCCTGAGGAGTCGACATCGGAGAGGCGGACCCACCAGTCCGTGTCGCGCACACTGGTGGACGCATAGAGCACGAGCATCACGTCACCCGCAATCGTCAAATCCTGCGCGAGTGGCGAGGAGGTAAACTTCACGACGTCGCGCCGAGCGTCGATGCGTGTGAAATCGTAAGGGAAGTTCTCGAGATCTTCGGGGAGCTTCTTTTTCTTCTCGACACTCATCCAGTTCGGCGGCGCGAGCTTCGGATCGTACAGGTAGCGGTCTGGCGGTTCTTCACCCGATGGCGCTGACGTGTTGAGCGAGCCATTCGTGAAGTTCCGCTGCGCTTCGCCCCTGCTGTGGAAGTACCACGACTGCGGCTGCGCCTCGACAGGCGGCCATTGCGATGCGGTACGCCAACTGTTGTCTCCGAGCAGGAAGTAGTCGACCTTCGACTGCGGAATGCCGTTGTCGGCGTCCTTGAGAAAGTGATCGACGGTCTGCTGCTTGAGCAGCCACATGTCGTCGCGCAGTGCGTCGGGACCAAAGCTGAAACCGTTGAGCGCGCGATCGGTGTTGGTGCTATGCCTCCACGGACCGACGATGAGATGGCGGGGCGCCGAGTCGGTGCGCTGCGTCAACGCCCAGTTGCTCTCGGTGCCGGGGAAGTCGTCGTCGAACCATCCGCTGATCTGCAGTGATCCGAAGTTGCGCGGCACCTTTGCGTTGTACCAATCCTGTTGATTCCAGTGCTCGTCGTTCCGCAAGTGATCCATCAACATCTTCCACTGCGGAATGTTCTGGCCCGTCGCGAAACGATCCAGATCGCGCAGCGGACGATGGTGTTCAATCTCCGCCTTGGTGCGGTTCGGCAGGACATGCTGGTTCAACATGAAGAAGATGTAGTCGGTCGCCTGGCCCACCGTCCCGCCCCAGTACGGCTCGTCGCTGAACGCGGTGCCCATCGAGCTCTCGGGGATGATGCACTTGAGCGCCGGGTTGCCGGCCATCGTCGCGGCCCACTGCGTGTAGCCGACGTACGATCCGCCCATCATGCAGATCTTTCCGTTCGACCATGGCTGCCTGGCGATCCACGCGAGCGACTCGGCACCGTCCTTTGGCTCGTTGACCATTGGCTCCCACACACCTTCCGACTTGTGTTGCGGATCCATGTAGAACGTGCCGCGCGCAGCCTGGAAGACGAGCGCGTAGCCGCGCGCAGCGTAGTGCCAGTACTCCTGGATCTGCGAACCGATTCCGTACGGTGTGCGAATGAAAACGACGGGAACTGGTCCGGAGATGCCGCCGTCGGGGAGATACACGAGCGTAGCGAGCTTCACGCCGTCGGACGTCGGCATCATCACCATGGGCAATGCGCGATAGCCGTACTTCGGTTGAGAGATTTTCGGGTCGCGCCACCGGCCGATGGTGGTGAATTGTTCGTAGCCACGGCGAACGAGCACGACGTCGTGGGTGACGTCGATGGCGGCGATGAGTTGATCGTCGCTGGCGATGACGAAGTCCATTGGGTTCGTGGCATCGCGCTGGATCCAGCGGGTTGCCGAGACAGATTGGTCGTTCACGTTCTCGCGCTGGTCGGCGTACTGCAGGTAGGTCGTTTTAGCGTCGGGCCAACTCACAGTCTTATGTGAGCTCCAACGGATGGTGCGGAGCGAATGCATCGACGCGACCAGCCTCTTGATTGATCCCGGTAGTGCGAACGCGGTGTCTCGCGACGCTTTGTTCTCGCTGGCGGTGACCGGTGGGCGCCACTGATTCGACGCCATGTCCTTCTTGCGAATGGTATAGGTTCGCGATGCGCCGTGGTCATTGACGGTGAGCTCCGCGACGCGAACGCCCACTATGTAAACGTCGTACACGTCGAAGGGATCGGAGCGAGCGACGCCCGACTCGGAATGCGCCGGCGCGCCGCCGAGCGTGAAGCCCAGGGCGAGACGTGCCGCCAATTGCATCAGGCCGGACATGCTCAGCCTCCTGAGCCAAATGTGAAACAAAGCGCCGAGTGCGGACATGTGTCCTCTTCTGCGCCGCACTCGCGATTTCAGTGCCGCTTATCGCGACCTCGTCTGAAGATGTCAGGTGTCAGCGGAGGTCGAAGGTGTTCTGGAGATGATTTCGGGCGCCTGAGCGCTGCTTAGGCGGGTGGCAGCTCCGCACTCGAGGCTCAATAGCCACCACACATAGAATGTGTAACTTTGCGTCCATGGCAAA
>JBDUCR010000268.1:0-5795 GCA_040003345.1 bacterium | reverse complement strand
GACAGCGGCAACGACATCAGAATCGCGAGCGGATCGAGGAAGCTGCCGAACTGCACGACGAGAATCAGATACATCAATCCGACCGCGACGCCGAGGGCCGTGAAGATCTGCCCGAACACCTCCTGCTGCCCCTGCGCGTCGCCGCCGAGTGAGACCTTTACACCCGGTGGCAATGTGAGCTTGTTGACTTTCGCCATCACATCGTTCGTGACGTCGCCCGAGCCGCGACCCGACACATTCGCCTCGACCGACACGACGAGATCGCGATCGAGATGATTGATGATCGCCGGTCCGAGCCCCTGCTTGATCGTCGCCACCTGGCCGAGCGGCAGCGTGCTTGGTGCGCCATTGGGTCCGATGACCAACAGGGGAAGCTGCCCAAGATCGTCCGCATTGCGCCGCGACTGTGGCGTGAGACGCACTTGCACGTTGCGCATCTCGCCGCTCGGATCCTGCCAGTCGCCCGCATCGAGTCCGGCGAACGCCGGCCGCAGCGACTGCGCAACCTGCCCCACCGTTACACCGAGCGCGCCCGCAACGCCGCGATTGAGGTCGACGTTGAGCTCGGGCTTCTGTCCCTTGGTGCTGAGGCTGATGTCCACCGCGCCTGGTGTCGACTTCACGATGTTGATCACCTGATCCGCCGCAGCGTTGATGGCTGACAGATCATTTCCGCGCAACTGGAACTGGAGCATCTTGCGCCCACCGCCGAAGTCATTGGTGAACGCGGACAGCGTCACGCCCGCCACCTGCTTCATCTCCTTGCGCAGCACGTTCGCCAGTTGCTCGACGCTCAGGCTTCGCTTGTCCATCGGGACCGTGTGGACGTAAATGTTGCCTTCGTCCACGCCGCCCGACGTTCCGCCGCCAAGCGTGGTGTAGGTGTAGTCCACTTCAGGATGCGAGCGCGCAATAGTCGCCGCTTCCTGCGCCTTGAGGCGCGTGTACTGCAGATTCGAGCCGGGCGGAGTCTCGATCGCGATGATGAACTGCGATTTGTCGTCCTCCGGGAAGAAACCGACTTCCACCTTCCGAGCCGGCGGAATGATCTTGGGCAGCTCATAGAACATCACGAGACCCACCAGCCCGACGGCGACCTTCATCGCTAACGGAAGACGCTTGGTCGTGAGAGCAAACACGACAACGCCGATGCCAGCGAGCGCGCCGAGCAGGCCCGTGAGCCCGCCGGTGAATAGCGTGAACGAGGCGAAGAACGTTCCGATCGCCAACGCCGCCATTGCCGCACGATGATCGAGCGCCCACGCGATCACGCCGCGATATGCGTCCGCCTGCTTGTTGAACCAGTGATTGAACTTGTCGAGCTTCTTCGTGATCCAGGGCTTCTTGTCTTCCGGAATGTGCGGATCTGCCCAGTACGCCGAGAGCATCGGGTCGAGCGAGAAGGACACGAACAACGACACGGCAACCGAGCACGCAATCGTCAGCGCGAATGGCTTGAACCACTGCCCACCAACGCCCGGCATGAAGCCGATGGGAACGAACACGGCGAGGATCGAGAAGGTCGTCGCCGCGACGGCGAGCCCGATTTCGTCGGTCCCCTCCATCGACGCGAGATAGTGATCTTTCCCCATCTCCACGTGTCGCACGATGTTTTCTCGCACGACAATCGCGTCGTCGATCAGGATTCCGATCGCCAGCGACAGTCCGAGCAGTGACATCGTCTCGAGCTTGAAGCCGAGCACGTACACGGCGATGAAGCTCGCGAGCACGGACACCGGCAGCGCGAGACCGGTAATCACGGTCGAGCGCCACGAGTTGAGGAAGAGGAATACGACCATCACCGTCAGCAACGCGCCGAGCAGCAGCGCTTCTTCGACGTTCTTCACGGCGTGATCGACGCGCGTGCCCGAATCGCGCACCAACTCGAGTCTGGTGCCGGTCGGCAGCGTCGTCTGCAGCTGCGTCACGCGCTCGCGAATCTTGTCGCTCACGTCGGTGGTGCTGTAGCCCTTCGCTTTTTTGATGTCGATGCCGACAGCTTCCTTGTCGTTGTAGAGCGCGAGCGTGCGCGGTTCTTCCGTTCCGTCGCGCACATCGGCCACATCGCCGAGTCGCGTCGCGATTCCATTCCGCTCCGCGACGATCAGCTGCTTGAACTCCTGCGGATTGTCGAGACGCCCCTTGAGACGAATGGCGCGCTCGTCCATCGCGCCGGTGACGCGTCCGACCGGCGCAGCGAGATTCTGGAGCTGCAGCGCCCCTACCACCTGCCCGACGCTCACGCCTGCGCTGGCCATTCGCGACGGATCGATCTCCACCGTCAGCTCTCGCTCGACCTTGCCGCTCACCGCCACTTCGGCGACACCGGACAGCGAGCGCAATTCGCGCGTGATCGTCGGGTCGGCAAGTCGCGTGAGCTCCGCCTGACTGAGCGTCGTGCTCGACAGCGCGAGCGACACGATCGGCCGATCGGTGTCGTTGAACTTCTTGATGATCGGCTCCTTCATTTCGACCGGCAGGTCCGCGCGCTTCGCCGAGATCGCGTCGCGCAGATCCTGTGATGCTTCGGCGAGGTCCTTTCCGAACTGGAACTCGACGAGGATGAAGCCAAAGCCGTCGTACGCCGATCCGTTGACGTGCTTCACACCGCTGATGGACGAGATCTGCTCCTCGATCGGATCGAGAATTTCCTTCTCCACGCCGTCGGGCGACGCGCCGGGATACGGAATGCCGATCGTCACTATCGGCGGAGCCACGTCGGGGAACTCGTCGGTCTTGAGACGGAACAGCGCGAAGAGCCCAAAGACCGCAAGCGTCAGCATGGCGACGACGGTGATCAGCGGCTTCTTGATCGCAAAATCTGAGATGAACATTTGGGAACCCGTGGGGGTTGGTGACTACTGGTCGAGGTGCAGATGGTTCGTCTTCGGGACCATCACGAACTCACTTCGTTTTTCTCGCATCGTTCGGCGCCGACACTTTCACCGGCGTACCCGCGGAGATGCCGCGCGCCGCACCGAGAAGCACCGTATCGCCCGGCGCGAGGCCGGAGGTGATCTCCATTGTTTCCGCCGCAGCGTCGCGGATGCCGAGGCCGACCTCGACCTTCTCGACCTTGCCGTTCTTCAGTCGCATCACCGACGGACGCAGCCCACGCTCGTCGACCGCAGACGCCGCTACCATCGGCGCATTCTTCGTCTCGGTGCTCACACGACCTTCGGCGAACAATCCGCCGACGAGTGTGTTCCCCGCATTCGGAATCGCGGCGATGATCTTTACCTGGCGCGTGGTGGGATCCGCCGTTGGATTCACGCGCGTGATGCGCCCGGAGAACGTCCGGTTCGGATAGCCGTTGACCTTGAACTCCACCGGCATACCCACGCGAGCCTGGCCGAGCTGCTCCGCCGGCACACTTGCCTCGAGCTGCATGCTCGCCGGATCGACAACGGTGTAGAGCGCGGTGCCTGGCGTGACGACGTCACCGGCATTCACCTGACGCAGCGAGACGATGCCGCTGAACGGCGCACGTACATTCGCCTTGTCGAGCATCTTCTGCACGTTGGCGAGCTGCGCGCGCGCGGTGCTGAGCTGCGTCTGCGAGTTGAGTGCCGCGTTGCGGGCACGCTCGAGATCGCGCTCCGCGATTGCACCGGCTTTCTCGAGTGTCTCGTTCCGCTGCATGTCGCGCTGCGCGATCTCGAAGCTGTTCTGTGCCGTCGTCACGGTGGACTTTGCCGACAGCACCTGATCGCGCAACACTGATGCGTCGAGCTGCGCGAGCTGTTGTCCGTCGCGCACCGACTGTCCCGCCTCGGCGTACGTCTGAAGCACTGCGCCGGACATTTCGGAGCGAAGGGTCGCCGAACGAAGCGGCGCGAGCGAGCCGGAGATCGCTGGCCCCGAGCGAATCTGCTCGCTGCGGACGACCGTCACGTTTTCCGGACCGACGAACATCGTCTCTGCCTTTGCCGGAGCGGCGCTGGCGTCGGTCTTCTTGCATGCCGTCACCGATGCAGCGATGGCGGCAAAAGTCAGCAGCGCGGCCACTCGTGGCGCGCGTGCAAAAGCGTGTCGAACGTTCATGGGGTGGGGCTCCCGATTGGTCCCGCGCCAGTCGATGCGGCGGCGGATGATTGTGTGCGTTGCTGCTGTGGTTGTTGCTGTTGCTGTTGCGGCTGTGTTGCCGCGCGCTGAGCCGCCGCACCGAGCGCGTTGGTGTTGATCGGAAGGTCCCGAATCAGTGCGAGCCGTGCGCGTGCGACGGCAAGATCACGCGCGCTTTGCGCCTGGTTCGCAACCGCCTGTTCGAGCAGCAGCCGCGACTGTGTGAGATCCGTCTGCGTCGACAAGCCTTCCTTGTAGCGAAGCTGATCGATCGCATACGCCCGCTGCGCCTGCTGCGCCGTGCCGCGGCTCGCCGCAAACGCCGCCTCCGACGACTGGAGCTGGTTGATCGCGACGCGTGTGTCGAGCGCTGCGAGCTCCTTCGACTGCTGCAGGCGCGCGCGCGCCTCGTCGAGATTGGCCTGCGCCACCTGGATCTGCCCCGACACGCGACCGCCGCTGAACAGCGAAAGCCCGATCGAGCCGCCAACCGTCCAGTTCTCGCTGTACTGGCTCAGCGTGGGGAGAAGGTTGTTCGGAAAGAAGAGTCGCTGGTAGTTCGACGTCAGCGCGAACGACGGAAGACGGTCGGCATTTGCAACCTTGAGCAGACCTTCCTGCGACCGCACTGCCTGCTCACTCTGCCGCACCGGCGCGCGTGCGCCCGTCGTCGTGTCGGACATGATGCGCGCCGTTGTCGCGTCACCGGCGGCGTTCGCCGCGACGACGCGCGTGATCTCCGCCGGCTCGTCGATGGGCGTCGTCAGTTGAAGCGGCGCATCGAGCGAGATGTTGAGCAGCTGCTTCAGCCGGAAATAAGCAACGTCCCGATCACCCCGGCGCTGGATGAGCACCGGCCGCTGATTGTCGCGCGTGACGGTGGCGCGAAGCAGATCGAACTCGCTCTGATTGCCGACCTGACGCGCCACCTGTGTCTGGCGCAGCAGCTCTTCCGTCTGCGCGAGGGTGGTGTCGGCGATGACGACGAGCCGGTCAGCGAGCACCGCGTCGAAGTATGCCTGCGTGACGTCGAGCGCCAGTTGGGCGCGCTGCGCAACGAGCTCGATCTCGGCGGTGCGCTGCTGTGCGTCCGCCGACGCCGTCTGACCGGAGACGCGGCCGCCCGTGTAGACGTTCTGCGAGACGGCGAGTCCGAGCGTGTACGCGTTGCGGGCGCCAAAGCCGACCTTGGTGAAGTCGATGCCCTGCGCCGCGACGCACGTCGATGCCTGCGCGATGGCCGCCTGCCGCTCAGCCGGTGTTGCGTTCGCTGGAATATTCGGTGAGCACAGCGCCTGCGGCTTTGGTGCCGTCGATGTATCCGGCGAAGAGCTCGCGAGCGCGGAGAACTGCGACCTGAGCGTCCGCGCGTACGCGAGGCTGGAGTTGACCTGTGGGAGATTCTGGCTGCGCGTCTGCCTCAGTTGTCCGGATGCGCGCGTGATGCCTGCGCGCGCGATCTGGAGCTGTTCGCTCTCGCGCGCGGCGAGGCGAATGGCCTCGTCGAGGGAGAGTGGAAGCGCAGACTGAGAGCCCGCGGCCGGTTGCTGCGCGCGGCCAATCGCGGGCGACGCGACCGCGAGCAGCAGGGCGAGCGCGCGAAGCCGCGCGTAGCCGCTGCGTCCTCGGGTCCGATCGACTTTCATTGCTATGTGGGGTGCAGGAGAATGGGTCATGCCGTGCGAGACCGCGACTTCCGTACTGCTGGTACTGCTGGTACTGCTGGTACT
>JBDUCR010000282.1:0-1762 GCA_040003345.1 bacterium | reverse complement strand
CAGCTGAAGTCCGTCGTGCGGCAGATGTAGACGTCGAGCGTGCAGCCGCACTGGCAGCGGACCTCGCGCTCGAGTGCGTCGCGCTGCTCGTCCGTCATCAACCGCGTTGCACCGGGCTTCGGCGGACGACGCACCGTCTTCGCCGCATCCTGATTCATGTCGAACAGATTCGACGTCGTGCCTTGTGCAGGCGCCGAGCTCTGTTGTGCGTGAAGCGTCGTCGCTCCGAGGAGCCCTGCTCCGCCCAATACCGCACGGGCGAGAAAATCGCGGCGCTGCATCAACGCGTAGCCGCCAGCTCGCGCGACGGCGCGAGCGTGGCCACATACCCACTCGGCGCGCGGCGACGCTCCGCCTGCGGCCACATCACGATGAGACCACCGATCGCCATGATCATTCCACCGATCCACACCCACACCACGAGTGGGTTGAAGCTGATGCGCAGCTCCGCGGTGTCGCCGCGGACACCGGCGAGCACGACGTACAGATCGAGCTTGGCCGACGACTGAATGCCGACTTCCGTGCTGGGCTCGAACTGCGGTTGCTTGTTGCTGTCATAATATTGCCGCTTCTCGGTCGTCAGAATCCCCTGCGGCACGCCGTCGCGGAATACTTCGAGGCCAATCGCAGTGACGAAGCGATTCAACGTCTCTGACGTCGAGATTCCCTGACTCACGAAGCGCCAGCGATGACCGAGCGGGTCGATGAGCTCCTTCGTTTCTCCCGACTTGAGCTGCACGTCGTGATCCTTCTTGAACGCGAGTCCGGCAAAGGCGCAGAAGAGAATGACGATGCCAGCGTGAACGATGTAGCCACCGTAGCGACGACGATTGCGCGCGATGAGCCGAACCGTCGCGATGGGCAGCGCTTCGCCATGAATCGAGCGTCTCGCGCCAATGCCCTTGTAGAACTCCTGCCCGATCGTTCCGGCGACGAAGGCCGCGAGAGTGTAAGCGACGAGCGCATGTCCGTTGCGCATGCCGAGTGCGATCAGTGCGCTGCCGGCAAAGAGCCCGATGAAGACGGGCGCGGCGAACTGCCGCTTGAGGTTCGACGTGGACGCCTTGCGCCATGCGATGAGCGGGCCGACGCCCGTCAACGCGAGCAGCAGAAGGCCGAGCGGGATATTGACGGTGTTGAAGAACGGCGGACCAACCGTGATCTTCGAGCCGCGCACCCACTCGCTGAGAATCGGAAATAGCGTTCCCCACAAGACCGAGAACGCGATGCCGACCAGCACGAGGTTGTTATACAGAAACGCGGCCTCGCGACTCACCATGCTCTCGAGCGTCGCGGTCGCCTCCATGTCCTTGAGGCGCGTGGCGACGAAATAGATGGTCGCGGCCGTGGTGGCGAAGAAGAACGTCGCGAACCAACTACCCACCGGAGACTGCGCGAACGAATGCACGCTCTCGACGATGCCGCTCCGCGTGAGGAAGGTACCGAAGATTGCGAGCAGGAACGTCGTCACCACGAGCACGACGTTCCACTTCCGCAGCATGCCGCGCTTCTCCTGAATCATGATGGAGTGCAGGAATGCGGTGCCTGTCAGCCACGGCAGGAAGCTCGCGTTCTCCACCGGATCCCACGCCCAGTAACCGCTCCATCCCAGCTCGACGTACGCCCACCACATGCCGAGCGTGATGCCGACGGTAAGGAAGAACCATGAGATGAGCGACCAGCGTCGCACGACGAGCAACCAGGAGGCGTCGAGCTTGCGCGTAACGAGCGCCGCGATCGCGAACGCAAACGGAATCGCCGT
>JBDUCR010000395.1:0-1776 GCA_040003345.1 bacterium | reverse complement strand
GTCATCCCGCAGGAGCGAAGCGAGTGTCGGGATCTACTTTCGTCGCGCCCCGTGGCTGGCTTCGGAGACCGGTACACTAGATCCCGACACTCGCTCGCTTCGCTCGCTCCTGCGGGATGACAACCTGCGTGACACGCTCACGCTTCGTATCCCGCTATCCGCGAACTGTCGATCTGGTACTCTCGCCGCCGCGGCATCAGCGCCGCGAACCCGCTCGCCCATGCCTCGAACGTCGTATCCGACTGGACCATCGTGTCGATGAACCTTGGCACCAGCATGGGATTACTCTCGCGGCTCGCGAGATCAGGCACACACGTGGTTGCGTAGTGCACGCCGCATTCCCGCAGCCAACCGAAAAACTCGCCATGGTACACACCGCTCGGATAACAGAACTGCACGAGCGCATTCTCGTTGCCACGAAGCTCGCGAATCATCGCCGCGTTGTCATTGATCTCCCGGACAAAAAGGGCATGATCGCGCGGCGTTCGATGTCGATGCGTGTGCAGCTGTACGTCCACCAGATCGCCAGGCAACGCACGCACTGAGTCCGGCGACATGATCTGCAACGTCCCGCGCGCCCGGATCGCTGCGTAGTCCACGCCAAGCACGGACGCCACGCGAGCCACCAGTGCATCCTTTTCCTCCGCACTCATGCGCGTGTTCGTGGCATGGTCATGTAACGCCGTTCGCGCTTTCTTTCGCGCGTCGTCGTTCGTGACCGTCAACGACTCCTTCGACTCACACAGCGCAGAGAGATCAGCCGCACTGCTCCGACCCTTCCAAAGCACATAGCCAAGGATCGTGTCGAATACCGGAAGGCGCGTCGCACAATAGAACGTCGTGAGATACAGCGTCGCCGGCATGTTGAACTCACGGAGCACCGGCAGTGCTCGTCGCTCGAAGTCGACGGCGCCATCGTCGAACGTCAACGCAACACTGCGACTCGGCAACGTGCCGTCGTCGAGCCGGCGCATCGCCTCCGTCAGCGGAAGAACCGTGTACCCACCGTCGCGAAGCATGCGCAACCGCGCGCGTAGCTTCTCCTGCGTCACATACAGCGCGGGCGACCACTCGTGCTCGTCGTCCATCGACACGCCGTGATAGCAGAGAATCAACAACCGGCGACGACGCCAGGCGCTGTCGCGAACGATTGCGAACGCGCCCACACCTTTGGCAATTCCGAGAATAGCGTCCTTCAACCGCACGTCTGTCGACTCCTTACGGACATGTTGGTGAATTCGTACATCGGCTCGAGATACAAACCTACCACGACTGCACGCTCCATCAGCGCAACGGAGGCGTCGATGCCGGGGCACGCCGATGCCTGGTCGCCTGCTCGTACGAATAGGCAAGCCCAACAAGCATGGGCTCCCCCCACGCACGCCCAAGCAGCTGCATACCGGCCGGCAGCTGTCCACGCGTGTAGCCCATCGGCACCGTGACGGCTGGAAAACCCGTGCTCGGCGAAAAGAGCTGACTGTTGTCGCCAGCCGGCGTATTCAGATCGCCGATCAGCCTCGGTGGATTGCTCCAGGTCGGATAGACCAGCGCGTCGAGCTTGAGCGAGTCCATGAGCGCCGTCACCGACGTCCGCAGCCAGGCGCGAAACTCATCGCGGCTCGCGCACCCAGGATGACGCGCCGGCGGCAGCGACTCCAGCTGCGATGCTTCGAGTCGCGACTGAATCGTCGGATGAAATCGGCGCGACGCGATCACCTCGGCCAACGAGTGCACGGGCGCACGATCGCCCTGCCGCGCGAGCCACGCATTGATGTC
>JBDUCR010000393.1:0-1777 GCA_040003345.1 bacterium | reverse complement strand
GACCGAACAATCGGCGACGATGCCGACTGCGGACGATGCAGGAAGAAGCCCTGCACAAGGTGCACGCCCATATCCTGCACCGTCTTGAACTCTTCCGCCCGCTCGACACCTTCGGCGATCACCATCGCGCCGTGGTCGTTCGCGAACCGCACCATGGTCTGCACGAGATTCTGCTTGATGAAATTCGTGTCGATCGCGTTGATGAGCGAGATATCGAGCTTGATGAAGTCCGGCTCCAGATTCGCGATGGAGCCGAGTCCCGCATAGCCACTGCCGGCGTCGTCTACAGCGAAGCGGAATCCTTTTTCGCGGAACGCCTTCAGCCGCTCGCGAAATTTGGGATAGTCCTTGATCGCTGTACGCTCCGTGATCTCGATGACGACACGCGACGGATCGGTGACCTCGTTCTCCGAAAATGCAGGATCGGCGAAGTCGTGCGGATCGACGTTGAGAAAGAGCAACTGGCCAGCCTCGAGCCGCGTGCTCATTCCTTCGAGTGCACGTTCGCGGCAGAGACGACTCAACTCCCAGATGAGGTCCGCTTCGGCGGCGACGTCGAACATTACCTCGGGACTACGGAGGGTGCGCAGCGTGCCGCGCGCGAGTGCTTCGTAGCCAAAGATCTCGCGCGTCGATGCAACCACGATTGGATGGTAGTCCACGTAGACGCCACGATCGCGAATCGCCGTCTTGAGGTCGTTCACGCGACGGGCACGCTCGCGCTGCTCGAGTGAGCGCGACGCATTCTGCGCCTCGCGAATGCCGCGATAAATCACGCGCTCGAGACGGATCTTCGGGTTGTAGTACAAATGCGCCCGCCCGACGTAGATGTCGAACAGCGCGGCGATGTCCTCACCATGGGCCGTCTCGATCTCACCGGCCACGTGACGCTGAAGGCGAGTCACCATCTCGGTGATCTCGCCATCTGTTGCAGCCGCGACGCCACTCGCCGGCACGTGGAAGAAGATGAAGTCGTCGTCGTTGCTGAAGCTCACCATCAGTCGCGACGCACGAAGATCATCGTCGTCGAGAAAGTCGCGCACTGCGCTCGCCGTCGTCTCCAGAACTGCATCGAGTTTTTCCCACCCATAAATCTCCTCGATCTTCGAGTAGCGCACGAAGTTGAGGTAGAGCACGACGAGCTCGCCGCGCTCCTTGAAAAGTTGCCGTGAGCGTTCGATCGCTACCGGGAGCGTCGGTAGCCCCGACAGTGAGTCGCGAAGCATGCTGTCATGCTCCGTCTTGTCGGCGCGCTCGGCCACGTTTGCACCGAGTGCCGACGAGCGAGCAACGGCCGACCATGTTCGCGCGGCAATCTCCTCGGCTGTCGCGGGCATGAGGTAGAACTCCTCCGCGCGCAGCTCGACCGCACGTCGGCGGCAGGCTTCATCGTTCACGGCGACGATGACAGGAATTCCTCGTGCGTGAGCCTGCTCGATGTTCGAGCGCAACTCGGACGGATCGCTCGTCGTGATGAGCAGCGCACGAACGCCGGGCTCGGCGATGGCGCTGCTCAACTCGGAGATCGGCCGGCGCTCGGCACGCCATCCATCGAGAAGTGCGACTGCGGCGGGGATCGCTTCGTCGTCCGAATCCGTGAGGAGAATCGAATCGCTCACGTACTCGCCTCGTGTGCGCGGAAGCGCGCTGCAGCTTTACGAGGCGACGCGCTGTTGTTCGAGATTTCGCTGCACAGTCTTGGCCAGCGTCGGAAGATCAAAGGGCTTCTCCACGTAGTCGTCCGCGCCGAGCTGCAGCGCTTCACGTTTGTCGTCCC
>JBDUCR010000027.1:0-5895 GCA_040003345.1 bacterium | reverse complement strand
TGACCTCTTGAATGCCATTCAAGCGCTCTCCCAACTGAGCTACGCCCCCGGGATTCCCGCGCAACCTGGTGCATTCACACGGCAAACATCTGTGAAACACACGTTCCCGCAGGAACCACGGTATATAGCGACGGGTATATCTGGTGTCAAGAAAACGGGGCTGGCGGAATCCCAATAGGCCGGTAATTTGCACCGCCTCGGGCTGTGAGGCTCCGAGTGCTCTAATGAGCTTCGACTACGCGCAGAATGATGACGGCGCCGACATCGCAGCGAATCACCTTAAACGTAGCTACGCGACGCACCGCTCGACCCGTTCTCGTTCCGGAATTCGGTTAACAACAGCTCGGTCGTCGCAGCTCATAGATGCGCCTACTCTCACGCGTAGGACCTGTACGAGGCACCCATGACAGAAGTTAAAAAGCCGGTTCGCAGACGTCGCGCCGCGCCAGCAGGCATCGCGCCCAATGAGCCCGAGCGCGACATCCTCGATCAATACCTGTACGAAGTCTCCACGTACCCGCTACTCAAGGGCACCGAAGAGATCGAGCTCGCTAAAAAAATCCGCGCCGGCGATCAGGACGCACTCCAGGAGCTCGTCAAGCGCAACCTGCGCTTCGTCATCTCCGTCGCGAAAAAATACCAGAACCGCGGACTGCCACTCATCGATCTCATCGGCGAAGGCAACGTCGGTCTGCTAACCGCTGCTCGCAAGTTCGATCCAGATCAGGGCGTCAAGTTCATCTCCTACGCCGTGTGGTGGATCCGCCAGGCAATCCTGTCCGCGCTCGCGCGCCAGGGTCGCACCGTGCGCGTTCCGCTCAACCGCACTGCCGATCTCTCGCGCATCATCAAGGCGAGCGAAATCCTGCGTCAAAAGCTGAACCGCGAGCCAAGCCCGGAAGAACTGGCTACGCTCACGGGCCTCTCTGTCGACGTCGTGCAGTCACTCGCCGCACTTAACACCAGCGACGTTCGACTCGATGCACCGATGGACCCCGAAGGCGATCGCTCACTCATCGAGCGCTTCGTCGCAGACGAAATGCCGGACACCGAGGAAGAGGCGATGAACCGCTTCCTCACCGATGAAATCGAACAGGCACTCTCCACGTTGCCGCCGCGCGACGCGAAAGTGCTGCGCCTCTACTTCGGCCTCGAAGGCGGACGCGAACACACGCTGGAAGAGATCGGCAGCATGCTGGGCGTGACGCGCGAGCGCGTCCGCCAGCTTCGCGACCGCGCTCTCAAGCGCCTCCGCGAAGGTGACGTCGGCCGCGCACTGGGAAGCTTTGCAGCGTAACGTCAGGATGACGGGATGACAGGATGAGGGGATGACAGGAAAAAACAAAAGGGGCGACCATCTGGTCGCCCCTTTTGCGTCCGGCGTCAAAACGCAAGGTCTGGTCGTTCCGTAGACTTCGAATCACTTTTCTGCTGTCGGGGCGCGGTCTCTGCCTCGAAGTGCGCCGTCCCCTCATCCCCTCATTCCGTCATCCCGTCGTCCATTGATTCAGTTAAAGGACGTCCACAAAAGCTTCGGCCCCAAGCGCGTCCTCGACGGCTTCACTCTCGACGTACCCGAGGGCGAAACGATGGTCATCATCGGGTATTCCGGCACCGGAAAGTCCGTCGCCATCAAGCACATCGTCGGACTCCTCGAGCCGGACGCCGGCGAAGTATGGGTCGACGGCCTCAATGTCCCCGAGCTCCCTCGGCGCGAGCTCTACGCGCTGCGATCCAAGATTGGCTACGTCTTTCAGTTCGCCGCGCTCTTCGACTCCTTCACCATCGGCGAGAATGTCGCCATGGGACTGCGCAAGCAAGGTGAGCTCGACGAGCGCGAGATCGTGCACCGCGTCGACGAAGCACTCGACCTCGTCGACCTGCCGGGTGTGCGCGAGCGCTACCCCGCAGAGCTGTCCGGCGGAATGCGCAAACGCGTCGGCATCGCACGCGCAATCGCGCTCCGCCCCAAATACATCCTCTACGACGAGCCCACCACGGGACTCGATCCAGTAACGAGCGCCGTGATCGATCAGCTCATGGTGCGCATGCGCGAAAAGCTGAACGTCACCGCAATCGTCATCACGCACGACATGCGAAGCGCGTTCACCGTCGGGACGCGCATCGCCATGCTCTACGAAGGACGCGTGCGCTGGGAAGGCACAGTCGCCGAGATCCAGAAGACCACAGACCCGGTGGTTCGACAGTTCGTCGAAGGACGGCCAACACTGGACGCGAACGGCGCGCACAGTCCCGCTGCGGCAGCGGTCTGACGTCCGCACATGACACGATCCCGGGCGCAGCAGGAGACCTCTGCCGGCGGTGTCGTGTACCGGCTCGACAGCGGAAGTCCGCTCTACCTCCTCATCCGCGACAGCTACCAAAACTGGGGATTTCCAAAAGGACATCTCGAGGACGGTGAGCTCGCGCAGGATGCCGCGCTGCGCGAAGTGCGTGAGGAGACCGGAATCGAAGACGTCGCACTGCGCGGGACCATCGAAACGATCGATTGGTACTTCCGCTTTCGCGGAAGATTGATCCACAAGATCTGCCACTTCTACCTCATGGAAACGGCGCAGGCCGACACGTCGCCGCAACGCACGGAAGGCATCACCGCGTGCCAATGGGTTGGCTATGACGCCGCCAGCGCAGTGATCTCGTATGCCAACGCACGACTCGTCCTGCGCCGAGCGCAGGAGATGATCACAGGAGAGGGCGCGACGGTGGACCATCCATGACCGCGGTGTCGAAGCCCGTCAGCGCAGTTGGCACACCGCGCACGCTTGCTCCACCACCGGTGATCGTGCTCTGTGCGTCGCGTGAACGAGCGCGCACGCTCATGCGCGGCGCGTTTCCGCGCCGTCGCGCGCGACTCGTTCTCACACGGACGCCTGAAGAGCTCGACGCCGCATTTCGCGCGTCGCTCGTTGATGCCGCCGTCATCGATCTCGCCGGCGCGCAGGAAGAAACATGGCGCGCCGCCGCATTCGCTCGCGAATTCCCGAGCGTTCCGTTTTTTGGCCTCACGACACTGCGTGCCGCAGAAGCACCCGCGCTCGCGCAATGCGCTGCGCTGGATTTCGCCGACGTTCTCGTTGAGTCGGTTGATGACAGCATGGTCCGCGAGTTGATCCTTCGACACTCGTTCTCGACACGCTTCAACACAGCCCTCGCGGAGCCGCCAGACGCACTCGGCCTCGATACACAACTTCAGCGCGCCGCCTGGCGCGGTATTGTCGCGTGGTCAGGACGTCCCGTGCGAACACAATTGCTCGCCGACGCCATCGGCGTCACGCGAGAGCATCTGAGCCGCACCTTCGCCGCGGGCAATGCGCCGAATCTCAAACGCGTCATCGATCTTGTCCGCCTCATTTCGGCAGCAGAGTTGGCGAAGAATCCGGGGTATGACGTGAGGGATGTCGCCGCGGTGCTCGACTTTGCGAGCTCTTCACATCTCTCCAGCACCGCGCAGCGCATCGTCGGCACCAAGCCCGCGTCACTCGCTCGCCTGCGCGCCGTCGACCTCGTTGACCGATTCACGCGCGGGCATGGACGGAGCCGAGGGTGAAGTGCGGCGCGTGCCGTGTGAGGGACGTGGTGGGGTGTCCGCTTCGCTGATCTGCCGATCGAGATAAACGATGTATCCCGCGAGAAGTCGAGCGACCTGGCTTGCGCGTGATGTGAGCTCCGTGAAGGAGCCGGCGGGAATCATATCTGCCTGGCGTAAGACGGCGAGCTCCGTTTCGAGGCGAAGCAGCGCTCGCTTGGCGAGGATATAGGATTCACGCTGGTCTGATACGGTGTGGCGCCCGAATCCATCGGCGATGTTGCAGCCGACCGAAATCGCAGTCGCCATCACCGCATCGCTGACACTCTTGGTCTCTCGGCGAATATTCTGCCGGATTGCACGAATGACGTCTCCCGCGAGGGAGACGGCTTCCTGCCAGACGCGAAGCTCACGGACGCCGGATGACATGGGACGAATCCTAGAAGGCTTGTCATGGGATGCGTCACCAAACGACGGCGGGGCAAAGCAAAAAACATCAATGACCCAATGTCGATTACCATACAGCGACGTGGGGGCCGGGTTGCTTCCGCTCCGGGCTTGTGATAATTTTCACAAGCTGGCCCCACTTCGCCCTCAAAGACCGATTGTATGGCAACCGATACCACGCTCCGCCCCGGTGAGATCAAGGACATTCTGCTGCGCGAGATCGAAGCCGCCGACCTCCATGAGCTCGACGTCGAGGAAGTTGGCTCCGTCCTCGAAGTGAAGGACGGAATCGCTCGCATCTACGGTCTCCAGAAGGCCATGGCGGGCGAGATGCTCGAGGTCCACTCGAGCGAGACGGGCGAAACGGTAACGGCGCTCGCGCTCAATCTCGAAGAAGACAACATTGGCGCCGTCATTCTTGGCGACTATCTACAGTTGAAGGAGAGCGACGAGGTGCGTCGCACCGGTCGCGTGCTTGAAGTGCCGGTCGGGCCGGAGCTCATCGGCCGCGTTGTCGACGCGCTTGGACGTCCGATCGATGGTGCGGGCGAGATCAACGCGAAGCACACGCGCAAGGTCGAGAGCGAGGCGCCTGGCATCATCGTCCGGCAGCCCGTGAAGGAGCCGCTCCAGACGGGCATCAAGTCCATCGACGCCATGATTCCGATCGGCCGCGGACAGCGCGAGCTCATCATCGGCGACCGCGGCACGGGGAAGACGGCGATCGCCGTCGATACGATCATCAATCAGAAGGGCCAGGGCGTGGTTTGCGTATACGTCGCCATCGGTCAGAAGGCGTCGACGGTGGCGTCGGTCGTCGCGCGCTTGAAGGAGAAGGGCGCGATGGAGTACACGATCGTCGTCGTCGCATCGGCATCCGATCCTGCGCCGATGCAGTACATCGCGCCGTACTCCGGCGCGGCGATGGCCGAGTATTTCATGTACAACGAGGGCCAAGCGACACTCTGCGTGTACGACGATCTTTCGAAGCAGGCCGCGGCGTATCGTCAGCTGTCGCTCGTGCTTCGTCGTCCGCCTGGTCGCGAAGCGTTTCCCGGCGACGTGTTCTATCTTCACTCGCGCCTCCTCGAGCGCGCAGCGAAGATGAGCGAAGATCCGTCGGTAGTCGACGGCAAGACCATCCTGAAGCCGGGCGGCTCCATGACGGCTCTACCGATCATCGAGACGCAGGCCGGCGACGTCTCCGCCTACATCCCGACGAACGTCATCTCGATCACCGACGGCCAGATTTTCCTCGAGGCCGATCTGTTCTACGCCGGCGTTCGTCCTGCCGTGAACGTCGGTATTTCGGTGAGTCGAGTTGGTGGATCGGCGCAGATCAAGGCGATGAAGGCGGTGGCGGGACGTCTTCGTCTCGACCTCGCGCAGTATCGCGAGCTCGAGGCGTTTGCGTCGTTCGCATCGGATCTGGATGCCGCGACGAAGAAGCAGCTCGAGCGCGGCGCGCGCACGGTGGAGATTCTCAAGCAGGGCCAGTATCAGCCGATGCCGGTCGAGCAGCAGGTCATGATTCTCTACGTGGTCGCCAACGGCTTCATCGACGACGTGGACGTCTCCGCGCTGCTGCAGTGGGAAAAGGGTTTCCACGAGTTCATCGCGACGAAGTATCCGCAGATCGGTGAGCGGATTCGCTCGGAGAAGGCGATGTCGAAGGACACGGAAGCCGACCTGCGCCGCGCGATCGACGAGTACAAGAAGGTTGCGGGCGCGGGCGCGCCGAAGTTCACCGCAGCGAGTCTGTAAGCGTGTTCTCGTCACTCCGTCATCCCGTCATCCTGTCATCCCGCAATGGCTAAAGGGCGCGAGCTCAAGAGTCGCATCAAGACCGTCGAGAACACGCGCAAGATCACGCGCACGATGGAAATGGTGGCGACCTCGAA
>JBDUCR010000054.1:0-5904 GCA_040003345.1 bacterium | reverse complement strand
CGCGCGAGAATCTCGTTCCCGTCCATGCCGGGCAGCGAGATGTCGAGCAGCACGAGATCCGGCAGACTCGCTGAGAGCCCGGCGAGCGCGTCCACGCCATTCTCGTATTCAACGACCTCATACAGCCCGTCGAGAATGGCCTGAAGCAGCAGCCGGTTGTCCGCATTGTCTTCCACTACAGCAACTGTGTTCATGCAACCTCTGGGTGTCGTGCGCGCTCGAGCCAACTCTGCACGCGGGGAAATTCTTCATCAAGTGCCGCTACCAATTCTGCAACGTTGTCGAGCGTGCCCGCACGTGCAATCAGCTCACCCTTCTCGCACAACCGCTGCATCCGGAGTGCGCCGAGCTGCGCCGAGCTCGACTTGAGTGAATGGAGGGCCATCTCTGCTGCTTTTACATCGTTCGATTCAACGGCCGCGCGAGCGGCCGCCATGCGCTCGGGCGCGCCTTCGAGAAACAGTGCGATCATCTCACTCAGCAGCTTGCCGCCGCCGAACCGCTTGAGCCGGTCGAGCGACGCCGCATCCGTCGCCGGAAGCGTCACGTCGTCACTCACGCTCGCATTGGTCTGCTCGGTCATGACACTCCAGCGCGGCGCAGCGCCGCCTTGATACGTGCCAGAAATCTTGGTGGATCGATCGGCTTCCTGATATAGTCATCGGCGCCCGCTTCCATAAGTCTCGCCTCGGTGTCGTGGTCATCAGAGCCGGTAAGCACGATCAGTGGCAACATCGCGGTCCGCATGCTGTCGCGCAGCCGATGCACGACTTCAGCACCGCCCATGACGGGCATCTGCAGATCGGTCACCACGAGCGAAATCTCCTCGCCACTGGCAATGACGGCGAGTGCCTCGGCGCCGTCACGCGCATGGCGCACCCGATAGCCGCTCGCTTCGAGAATCGTGGTGGCGAGATGTCGCACCATGGCATCGTCGTCTACGAACAGAATCAATGGCGCTACAGGCGCGCTCGGCGCCGAGTCATCGGTTCCTTCGCCGAGCACGCGCTCGACTTCTTCGAGCGTGGTCTCGCCATTCCTGACGTGCTCGAGCACCACTTCGCGCAGCGGACGCATCCCCTGCGTGATGGCCGAACGCTGCAACTGTGCAGCGCTGACACCCGACGCGATCTGCTCGCTCAAGGTCGCATTCACCATCGCCACTTCGACGACCGGAAGCCGGCCGCGATAGCCGGATTGACTGCACATCGAACAGCCCACGGTGCGCATCGCCGGCGTAACACCGAAGTGCGTGGCAAGACGCTGTTCATTCTCGGTCAGCGCACCGGTGATCTTCTGCACACAGTCTGGACACACGCGTCGGACCAGCCGTTGCGCGATAGCACCGCGAAGGACAGAGGAGATCGTCGCGCGATCGAGACCGAGATCACTGAGCCTCGACACGGCGCTCATCGCGTCGTTCGTGTGTAGCGTTGCGAGCACGAGATGTCCCGTTGCCGCGGCCTGCGCCGCGACCTCGGCGGTTTCATTGTCGCGAATTTCGCCGACGAAGATGACGTCCGGATCCTGGCGGAGAATCGATCGCAGGGCGGATGCAAAGGTGACGTTGCGTTTGGTTTCCACCTGAATCTGCGTGATGCCCGCGAGCTCGTACTCGATCGGATCCTCGACCGTCATCACGTTCACTTCACTCGTCGCTACGTCGGAGAGCGCGGCGTAGAGCGTAGTCGTCTTACCGGAGCCAGTTGGTCCGGTGACGACGACGATTCCATCGCGTTGGCCAACGAGCTGACGAAAACGTTGCAGTTCGATACTCGCGAGACCAACGTCGGCGAGCGTCTTCGCGGTATCAGGACGAAGAATTCGAACGACCGCCTTCTCTGCGTCGCGCGTGGGGACTGTCGAGATCCGAAGATCGTACGCCTTGTTCAGCACCTGAATGCGGGTCCGGCCATCCTGCGGACGCATGCGATCGGCGATGTCGAGCTTACCGAGTACCTTGATGCGCGACACGATGCGATTGATTGCGACCATCGGCAGCGTCATGTGTTGCCGCATCACGCCGTCAATACGGAAGCGAACAACACCGCCCTTCGCACCGCCTGGCTCGATGTGGATGTCGCTTGCACGCTGTGTGACGGCATCGCTCAGAATCAGGTTCGTGAGCTTGACCACCGGCGCCGAGAGCACTTCTTCATTGGCAACATGCTCCGGCTCGAGCTCTTCGAGCACGCGCACGGCGTCGGCGAGCGTGGAGTCGGATGCGTTGAGCAACTTCTCGACGATGCGGTCGGGCGAATACGCCCCGTTGAGCGCCGCCTCGATGGATTGTGGGCCAGCGAGCTCGAACTTGATTCGTCGCCCGCTCGCGAAGCCGATGTCACGCTCCGCTTCGTAGTCCTGCGGATCGCTGGACGCGATGGTGAGCTCACGATCGGTTTCCCGAAGCGCGTAAACACCGTGACGTTTCGCGAGCTTCTCGGGGACGAGGCGCGCGGCCTTCATTTCGAACGTCGCGAGATCGGCGAGTTGGATGCGGAGCACCGGTGCGACCTGCGCGGCGAGCGCGCTTTCCGTCAAGCGCAGCTCACGCGCCAGCAGCTCCCACACCGCCGTATTGGTCGCGCCTTGCGGGACGTTTGTCGTCGCTGCGCCGGGAATTCCGGCGCGTACCGCCGCATTGGCCAACCAGTTGATCACGATGTACGCTGCTCGAGGTGCGGTGGTCCGCAAGAGTGAAAGCTACTCGCGGCGCGGCTTCGGATTGGTCACGGTGATGGAGCGAGCACACCGACAGGCAGACTCTGCCGGTCGCGCGTGTAACCGTCCCCCAACTGACCTTCTGATCCGAGTCCCCAGCACAGTATCGACGTGTCCACCGAGATTCCGCACGTGTGCGTGCCGAATCCGGTCGCGATGGCCTTGAACCGTTGGCCACCGAACACCCCGATCGGAGTGAGGCTGCATTCGAGCGCCGCGGAACCGCAATGGTCGCCCGGGCGTGGCACGCCGAGCTGTCCGAATGAATTGTTTCCCCAACAGTAGGCTCGGCCGTCCGTTGCGGTTGCACAACTCTGAATGATTCCTGCGCTGACGTTCGTGAACCGCTGATCGGTCGCAACGGGCGATGGCGTTCCCGTGCTTGCCGTCGTGCCGTCGCCAAGCTGCGCGAACGCGTTCGATTCCCAGCAGAGCGCAACGTCATCAATAGTGAGCGCGCAGGTTGACGACGAGTTGATCGAGAGGTCACGCAGCGGCGGCAAACCGGAAAGTCGATGTGGCAGCAGCCGTTGGTGAAAAAAGTCCACGTTGCCGCTCGCCGACTCCCACTCGAGGCCCCAGCACCATGGCGCTCCGTCGAGAGCAATGGCGCAGCTACGGAGCCGTCCCGATCGCACGAGAACGAAATGCTCTGCGCTCGCGATCGGCGCGGGATGAACGCTCGTGATGGTGTCGCCGCGGCCGAGCGCGCCGAAGGATCCTTCGCCCCAGCAGTACACGACACCATTGGTGCGGACGGCACAGGTGTGCGTTGAACCGGGCCCGACGTCGAGAAACTGAAGGTCGCGCATCACTGGCGTGGGCGCCATGACGAACACCTGCGCCTCGACGCCGGTCTCGAACATGAAGTTCTCGCCCCAACAATAGAGAGTGCGGGCCACACTGATGGCGCAGCTGTGGCGCTGGCCGGCCACCACCGATGCGAATCGCTCACTGGTCTGCGCGGCGCGCGGTCCCGCTTCGCAGGGCACTTTGCGATTGCCACAGTGACCGCGTGCCGCACCGATGCCCAGCTGCCCGCTCGCATTCCCGCCCCAGCAGTACAGGGCTCCGTCGAGACGCAGCGCGCAACTGTGCGACCCGCCGACGGTCACGGACGTCCACCCTTGTGACGCCGCCGGCACGGTGATTGACCGATCGGCATAAACGAAAATCGACGGAGCGGTTATTGGCTCACACGCCGTAACACCGAGCAGGAGCAGGCTGAGCGTGACGAAACCCGATCTCATGGGGCCAACATCTGGTGGAGCGGACCGTTCCGAGGCCCACTCCGCAAGCTCGACGACGCACGTCCTCGGCGCTAGGCTATACGGCATGCCCGCAGAGGAGTGCGAAGCGACATGAAGGAAGATCAGCGCACGACCGCTCGCGATCTGCGCGCGGCAATCATTTTCGGAATTCTCGCGGCGAGCATCGAGCTCGGCGTCCTGTTGTACTTCTTCCGTTAGCGGGAGGACGAACCCACATGCACCTCGCATTGCTCGCGCTCCCGTTGCAGCTCCACGCGTCCGCGCTCAGTGCGGTCGCCCAGCGTGCGAGCGACAGATCTCCCGCGGATTCTGCTCGAGACCTGGGCCGCGCGCACAGCGCGCAGCTGTCATTCGAGCGAAGCCGTCGCGCACATCTGCCAATGGGATACGGAAGCGCCGGCCGTTGCGACGTACGACTCGGACGCTTTTGCTGGTGGTACGACGAGAGCACACCCACGTTTCCGCCGGAAGACGAGACGATTCGCCGTCGCCGCGCCGAGCTGCTCGCAGAGCTCGATGTCGCTGCGTCGCACTATCCGGGCGACGACTGGCTCGCCGGAATGCGCGTGCATTATCGCGTCGACGGAAAGGATCTCGCGACCGCTGACAGCGTGGCGCTCGCGTGTCGCGCGACCAGCTGGTGGTGCAGCGCACTGACGGGTTATGTCGCGCACGAGAAGGGCGAAGCCGAACGCGCCGACTCCGCGTTCGGCGCTGCCGTGAGTGCGATGCCGACAAACGTGTCGTGCGCATGGCAGAATATCGCACCACTGCTCGGCGACGCCGATCGCGACATCTATGAGCATCGCAGCTGCGACGAGCGGCATTCGCTCGAGGCGCGGTATTGGCTCCTCAGCGGACCGCAGCTCACCACGCACGCGAATGAGTGGCAGAACGAGTTCAACGTACGTCGTGTGCTCAACTGGCTCGGCGAGCGAGCCGCGACACCGCATCTCTTGAGCTGGGGCGACGACGCGGCGGAGCTGGTGCTTCGATACGGATGGCCAATGGCGTGGAGTCGCGTGATGCCGCCGGGCGTCAACGTGACGGAGCCGAGCATCATCGGGCATGACCCATCGCCGAGTTTCGCGTTCGCGCCGGGAAACTGGTTGTCCGATTCGCTGAAGTCGTTGCAGCCCGATGCGTGGGATCTCACAGCGCCGCGCGCAGAGGCTCGCTATGCGCCACGATTCGTGCGGCGCGTCGCGGGTGCGGTCGCGCAGTTCGCGCGATTCCGTCGTGGCGACAGCACGCTAGTCGTCGCTGCGTTTGCGGCGAAGGACGATTCGTTGAAGACAACGATGGTCCGTCTCGGCGCAGCAGGCCTTTCGGGTGCCTCGGTCGTGAGTGCGCCGGATACGGGCCTCGTGGGACGCGCACAGGTCAGGCTGGCTGGCGCGCCGTGGATCGTCGGGGTGGATTTCGCCGACACGGCGACGCGTACGCTTGCTCGCACGCGGCTCGCATATGTTCCGGGCGCGGACAGCGCGCGACTCGCTCTTTCAGATTTGTTGATGTATCGCGCCAGCGATGAGCCAGCGGGATCGCTCGACTCGGCGCTCGTGCACGCGATTCCCGGCGACACCGTCACACGCAACCGCGCACTCGGCATTTTCTGGGAGACCTACGGCCTGTCGTCGGAGGGGGAGTCGGTGGATATCGCCGTGACTGTCGAGCGAGTCGATCACGGGTGGATTCGGAGCGCGCGTCAGAAGCTCGGGCTCACGCCGGTGGACACTCCGATTCGTATTCGTTGGTCTGACGCTCGGACGTCGGCGGACCGTGCAGCGGCGCACGCAATTTCGCTCGATCTCGCCAATCTGGATTCTGGCCGTTATCGCGTGACGCTCACATTGACGCCAGCGGCTGGTGCCGCTGTGTCGTCGATGCGCGAGGTGGCGCTCATCGACCC
>JBDUCR010000023.1:0-19944 GCA_040003345.1 bacterium | reverse complement strand
CGAAGTACGGTGAGTGGATTCTCCTCGCGCCGAAGGCTCACGGCTTCAACGTGCTGGCCTATGCCCTTCCGGTGCTGGTGGTTCTTGGCGGCGGCGCTCTCATCGCCATGGCGGTGCGAAAGTGGACGCACACCCCAGCGAGGTAACGATGACAACGATGCACACAAGGATGTCAGATGCGCGCTCTTCGATTCGCCTTCGCTATCGTTGGCGCACTTGCCTGTAGTTCCGCGTCGACATCGCCGCAGGTCTTACTGAACGTCTGTCGTTGCGCCTTGCTGGTGATCCCCCATTCCGCCACGAGCAACGACGCGTTCATTGCCGCGGTGGGCGCCGACAACGACGACAAGTCGGAAATCCATCCGGCATTGATGGCGGAGTGTGGCGTTGTCGTTGACAGCCTCGATCAATGCGCGCGGATTGGCGCGACGGCCCCTCGGATCGCAAGAGGAAACGGTGACCACCCAATAGGGATGGTCACCGCTGTGATCTACACCTGGCCGTCGCCCTCGAGGCTGTCGAACACGAGACCCGCCGAGCCTTCACCGCGACCCACCTCATTGCGGAACGCAGTCCATACCCAGCTCGATCCGTCGACCCACCGCGTCATGCGCCGCCGTCGCGTAATGCGCACGCCTTCACGTGGCACCTCTTCGTCATACAACATCTGAGTGCCGAGCACCTTGAGCGTTTCGCTCAGCGCCTGTTGAAGCACGCTCGTCGCGTTCGGCTGTAGTACCGCGCCGCGCCTGAGGCGCGACACGAGGGCGCTACCCACCTGCTGTTCGAACGGTAGCAGCGGAATCCAGTTGTCCGGTACGTCAGTGGAGAGCTGGTACATCGGTGGCACTCCGGCGGCGGGCGGCGGTACCGGAACTGGTGCAACGGACGTCGACGCGACACCGGTCGTGAGCGGCACCGCGCCTTCGATCGCGCCCTCGATGCTTCGCTCGATGCCCCATGCGACGTTTGCCATCTCGTCGCGCATGAACAGCACGTCCTCGATCGGAGCGCTGTCAACGGTGCGATTGATCGAGGGTGGGAAGAAGAAGCGATTCGGCACGGGGACGCCGAGTGCACCACCGGCGGGTCTCCACGCGCTCTGTTGCCACATGGAGAAATACGGCGACGTCAGCGCTGGATCACCAATGGGCCGCACAAGACTCTTCACGCCGAATGTGTCCGTTACGATGAGCGAGTCCACGCGAGTCACGCTGCCCACCGGCGTCTTCACCGGCATGACGAACCAGTCGTTGCCATACGAGCTCGAATACTCGGCCATCATCAGATGCGCGAGATCCGTCGGGCCGGCGGGCAACAGGCCGTACGCGATCTTTGCATCCTCGAGCTCCCAGAATCGCGCTGCGGGTGCGCCGCCAAACGTTACGGGCGTCGGGATCGTCGTCTCGTTGAGTGGCACAAACGTGTGATCGCCCGTGGTGTTCAGCGGCGACACCGAGTTCACGTCGAAGCTGCTCCAATCGAGACGACCGCCATCGAACTCACTCGCGGACAGCGTGAGTGAATCAGCTGGCGTCGCAGAAAGACGTGCTCCGACGGAGACGGCGTACTCGAGACGCGTCGCCGTCCACGCATCATCAGTCGGCGCAACAGGCTCGGCAAACAATGTGTCGTACCACGTGAGCCACTTCATCGCGACGCCTTGCATCGCCACGAGGTCGGCGGCGGTAATCGCCAACGCAGGATCGAACGTGATCGTCGGCGCGGTGGGGCGGAACGCCATTGCGAGGCGACGTGCGTCAGGCGCGCGGCCCACCATTGTCTGCACGAAGCGCGTTGCGTTGTCGTCCGGCACTGGAGGTTGCGATGCCGGCTGTTGCAGGACGTATGCGGAGAGAAACGCAGCGCGATACTTTTTCGTCGTCGCGTTGAGCTCTACCATGCGGAGGAAGTGGAGTCCTGCCTCGACGGACAGCGTCAGCATTCGTGCGTCGGTGTCGTCCGCCGGACGCATGCGTCGCCGCTCCACCATCGCTTCGAGCGGTGCGCGCGTTGGATCGTATGGGTGCGCAACGGTATTCGTGCCCGACGGCTCGCCGAACAGACAGCGCGAGAGCGGAGCGTTCGTGGCGCGCAGGCGGGTCTGTATCGGCGACCCGGTATCCTCTCCCTGAAACTCACCGACTTGCCACTGCCGAGTCATGAGCCAGAGCGGATCGTACACTCGTGCGTTGGAGCTCACGCCGATGTCAGCATTGCTTGTCTGCGGCTCGAGTCGCGTGTACGTCGTGACGGATGACGACGTCGGAAGACCCGCGGCCGTTCTCTTCGTTGACGGATTCGGCGGCGTCGGCGGCTGATACTTGTAGATCGTGATGGTGCTCTGCACCGATGCCGTTGACGCAAAGGAGTCGGAAGCGCTGATACTCAGTGGATACGAACCAGGCGCAAGCGGCGGCAGCGCGAAGTTGGTGAAGTTGCCACTTGCGTCCAGCGGAATGTTCCCAGCGGGTAACGAGCCCACTTGATATACGCACGAGACGATTCCGTACGGTGCACCACCGCCCTCGAAGGCATTTCCGCTGATCAGAAAATTGGTGACCGGCACTTGCGTCGCAACGCGAGTCGGCTGGAATGGCGCGACGGTGAGCGACGGTACGACGTTTTCGAGCGTGACTGTCTGGATCGCCTGTCCGCTCACCGGAATCGGATCACCGGGCTCGCCTGGCGCGAGAGGCGGTCCGGGTTGAAAGCCATCCGCACTCACGATGATCTGAAACGTTTGCCCTGGCCTGATGTTGCTGGGGATGTTTCCCTGCCAGAAAAACGAAAAGATGTGCGCGGTCAGGTTGAAGACTGGCCCACCGACACCGAATTGAATCGTGACCGAATTGATTGAACCGTTCATCCGCGTGAACTGCCCGGAGACGGTGATGTTGCGCCGGACTACCGCGCCCGGCGTCGGTTGCTGCATGAACGCGCCTATTCCCGACATTGTATCGTTCCCTGTGTGTGAGCGGCGGAGGACTGTGACCTTCGTTTAGACGGTCAGCGACGCGAAGTCAGTGGACACCGCATCATCCTCGGAGTTGAATGGCACATAGAGCGCGGGAAGATACTGCGCAGCCGCGCCGAGCAGCGCGCTATCGACGGCACGCAGCTTCGCGAGGTCGAGTGTTTCGACGAGTACCTGGCGAAGCGTCTCCGTCGTCCAGTCCTGCCCCGGGACCGGCGGAACGGCGATGAGCACATTCTGCGGCGCGAAGGAATTCGGTGGATCGAACTGGAAGGTGATGGCGGTCGTCTCGTTTCGGTTCGGCACGACTTCGACCCATTCGTCGACGAGCAGGCCCGACATCCCTCTCGTCGTGTCGATCGCAACCGCCGACTGGATCACGAGCGACAACTTGCTGGGCGCAATTTCCTGAAGCGGCAGCAACGGCAGTCCGACCCAGCGTTCACCAGCGATGAACGGAAGCTGCGCGACGCTAAGTGCAAGTCGCTCGCTAGCGCCGTACACTTCGGCGCCGCGCATGCATGCGCCGAAGCGGGCTACGACATCGCGGACGCGCGCGCACTGCGTAAACCATCCGTGCACGGCCAGCGGATCGCCGCCCTGCAGCTGCGTGCTCGCCGCCAAGGCACTCTTGAGCTCTGCCGTCGTCGCCGCGTCCGGGGTAATGAGCGGCAGAATGACAAAACCCGCGCCGAACACCGCGCGTGCGCGTTCGAGCAACTGCGTGCAGAGCGCCCGGGGATCGGTCGCGGCGGGCTGCGCGCGCAGTGTAGTTCCCGCTGCCAGTCGCGCCGCCGCGATCTTGAGCAACGCATTCGCTTGTGCGAGCAGGGCAACGCGAATGTCCGGCGTGTCTCCCGAGGCGATAGCTGGGACTGCCGGTCCGATCTGGTACGGAATGAAGGTCAGCATCTGCGTGCGCAGATCTTCGGCGTACGTTGCAGTCGGCGCCTTCGTCACCAGGGCGAGGAGAACCTTGTACGCCGCATTCAGACCGTTCTCGAACCGAACCACACGCGCTGTGAGGTCTGCAGTGTTCACGGATGACTGATTCGTCACTTCCGGTGCACTCAGATCTTCGGGACGAACGCCGCGCGCATTTTCGAGCAACCGACGAATCGCGCGTGCCTGTTCCATCACGTCGAACAACGTGACCTCGTCGACGGCGAGATTGCCCGGACGCGCATGGTTGAAGCGAAGCGTCGCGGCAACGCTGAAGCCACCGGCCATCCGTCGCGCGTGGTACAACATCATTTGCTCGACGGTCGTCAGTCCCTGCTGCGGCTTCCCCGCAACTCCGGCCGGCTCCACCGCGTACACGAAGTCGAGCTGCGTCATAGGCACGTCGCTGAGCGGGAACGTCAGCGTCTGTACGACCGCGCCGGCCGTGTCGTCCAGCTGCTCGATCGTGCACCGGACCTTGTGTGCATCGGGCAACAGCCGGCTGATCCACGAGTTCAGCATGTTGTTGTTGTTCGCGGTCACCGTCGAATTCCAGGCGAGCCAGCCGGGAGCCGTGACCGTATTGCCCGCCATCAAGACCATGAGCCGGTGGGTAACCGCGTTTCCGCTGCGCGGCATGCGCGCGACTTCCAGCTCGGGCGGTGGAGCATCGCCATGCGCAATGGCAGCAAGCGTGCTTCCAAGACGCGACGTGTTGCCTCGCACCATCTGATACGCCGCTTCGGCAGTGAGCGAGTCAGCCAGTCCATCAACCGCATCGTTCAGTGCGTCGAACTCTGCAGTGATCTTCGACAGCTCCGCGGGAGTCGCCGTCACCAGCACAGCCGGAACATCCTTGTCTGCCGGATCCTCGAGCTTCCGCAACAGCGCGAGCCCATCGACGACGTTGTTGGCCGCGAGAGATTCGGCTGGCGTGTTGGTCTGCTCGCGTTCACGCACCACGAGCGGCGCGATGTTGCGGAGCGGCACGATGAACCGGTCGAGCTGCATGTCGTGCAGACGACGCTCGAAGTGATAGCCGAGCAGCGCGCTCAGTGGCTGGCCCTCGCGCACCCCATCGAGCAACCGCGACGCCGCGCGCACTCGGCGCGACGAAAGATCGATTGCGAATGGACTGTTTTGCGTCGGAGCGCCCGTCGGGCCGAGGTGTGCGTTGCGCAGCAGCGCGGCGGTTGACGCGTGCGCAAGCGACGGCGCGTGAATGAAGCCGCTGTCCTTCGCGAGGGGATAGACTGGCCCCTGCTCTCCCGATGGCAACGCGGTAGCTGGCAGCTGAGTGAGTGGCGACTTCTGGCGGAGATTCTCCACCCATCCGTAACCACCAACGAACTGTCCTGTCGCACCTTGGGCTGTCATCAGCGACAATCGCTTCGTCGCGTACGACGTGATCCACGCGTCGAGACGATGCGCTGACAGATCGAGCGTCCCTTGCATCAGGATCTGCAGAGATTCGCTGTCCAACATTTGCAGACGCGTTAGCGCCGTGCGAAAGTCTCCGATTGCCGTGACATCGAGATCGGTGAACGGCGGGGGACCTTCGAGGTACGCTCCGATGTTAATGTTGGCGACCTTGGATGGCTTCGTGAGCTGTCGTCGCCAGTGCGTGGTCTGCGCTGGATCGGTAATCGTGAAGTTCGCAGGCGCCGCGTCAACGAGATCGACGAGCTCCAGATCGCGCAGGAGTGTCCCGAGGTCGCTGCCTGGAACCGTCGCGGCTGCGATGCGTGCCGCCGCGGTTGCATACTCACGAAGCAGCGAGTGGCGCAACAGCGTTTGCAGCACACTGGTCGAGCGATCGGTTGCGCTTGCGGCAGGACGCGCATCGATGATCGCTTGAATCGTCTTGAGATTGAGCAGCGCACCGATGTAGTCCTGCGTCAGCATCTGCCATGGCGACACTTCACCCTGCTGAATGAGCGGCGCCGTCAGCGGCAGCGGAGTGTCCGTGTAAAACATGGTCGCGGCATGTGGGCGCTGTCCCGCTTGTGTCGGGAGCCCAAGCGCAGTCAGCATGGCGTTAGCGCCCGCCGTTTGATTCAGCGCGAGCGGAATGATGCTCTGCGAATCGAGTGAGTAGAGATGCTCGAGATAGTGCAGACCCACCGCCGCGCGTGCGCGAAGCTCATGCGACACGCCGTCCATCTGCATGATGTCGACGAGGTCCGCGTCCGGATCCGCGGGACTTCGGCGTCCGATGCGCGCGACACTCGGCACGACAGGACGCCAGATCGAATCGCGCATCTTGCGCAGGAAATCCTTGAGCCATGTTTCCTGCGGCGTAACGCCTTCGCCTGCGCCTGGAGCCCACAGCTCCATCGACGTGACTGGTAAGACGCCGTATGGTTGCGTTCCGCATCTGAGCGTCGGGAACGGACCTCCGCTGCGCACGTGATTGATGAAGTGACCGCGAGCCCAGTCGATGGCCGCCGGTGTCAGTCCTGTTTCCGCGCCGATCATGTTGCTGAGGAAATATCCCCAGCCCACCTGCCAGAGCGCGGTGTTCATGCTTTGCAGATCCAGATCGTGATTCTGCGCCGCCTGCCCGATGTGGCCCAGGGTGGAAGCGATGCGCGCGGTAGGGAGGCCGAGCGCTGTTCCGAGACGCGTCGCATTGGGCGCGTTCGTCGGGTCTGTCATCACTTCACTGGCGAAGCTGCGCGAGTAGTCGGGATCTTTCGAGCTGTATGACGCGCGGCGGTCGTCGGTATTGTTGGTCGCGGTACCGAGTCGCATGAACTCGAGACCGTCGGTGTAGTGATGCGCGTCGAGCAGATCGCCGAGCTGCGTCGTGGTGCTCGTCACGCCGAGCGATGTCGCGACGCCGAGTACGACGAGGCTGTCGATTGCAGGAAGAACGGCTGCTGGAATGGTCATGCGAAGCGCCATTCCGTTCGCTTCGGCGATGTTGAAGTCCACCATCCACATCATGTCCGGATCCAGCGCAACGGCATCACCGGCGACGATGGCTGCTTCCTCCGCAACGGTGAGCGCGGGCGCATTCGGGTTCGGGCCGACGGCGAGCCCTTGCTTGATCGGGTTGCCTGTCACCGACAGTGCGACCGCTCCGTTCGAGTGGATGATGGCGGTCCACTTGTCGGGAAGCAGGCGCGCCATCGGCGCGTGTCGCCATGCGCTTTCGCCGTTTGGGCCAACCGGCGGCAGCGTGGGGAACACCGGCGGAACGGTGGGTGTGGCGAGACGCTGCGCACTATTCGTCGGCTGCAGCACGCGTGCAATCCACGCTGCACGCTCTGCACCGAAGCGCCCCGCAAGCATCATCCACGCATTGGATCGCGCCGCATTGTCGGTGGCGGCGAGCCAATCCTGTTGCCAATACTGCGTCCCCCACGTGCGCTCGTCCGTCGTGAGCTCTGGCTGATGCGTGTCGACGTGAATCTTGTCCGGATAGATGCGGACCCGCAGCTCGGTGACGTTGCCGGCAAGCGTGAAGAATCGTGTCTCGAGCCGCACGGGAAAGAGCACGAGCGGAACGTTGCTCGGACACAACGTCTGCGGCGTGATCGCGGCGTTCGGCTTCGGCGGTGCGAACGCGCTTTGGAACAGAGAGTTATTCTGCATCTGATTGATCAGTGAGTCAGCCGGGTGTGATCAGCCGCGACGCGTGAATCGCCACGCGTACCGGAAGCCGTCGTGTGATGCGAGCCATCTCGGCCGCGTTGGTGTTCCATTGTCCGCCCTGGAGATTCATTGGTTGCGGCGGATTCGGCGCGACGGCGACCAGCGTCGGTGGCGCGGCTCCGATTATCAGATGGCTGGTAGTGACGTTGACGTTCGCGTCGATACCGAACCGTGGCTCGGTGGGATGCTCCTGAATCACCAGGTAGTAACCGAGTCCGGCGGTCGGTCCGCCGATCGCATCGACTGTCTTTACGGGAAACCCGAAGAACGACACGTCCGGCACCATCGATCCCGAGAAGATCGGTTGTTTCTCGTTCGCGATTCTCGTATCGGGCACGATCGCGTTCGGATCGATGACGGGCACGTTCGGATCGGGTGGCAGGGCGCTCCAGCGCACCGCTGGCGTCAGGTAGATCACCGCAGTCGGATAGCGACGGAGCAGACTGCTCCGCATCAGCATCACGAATTCCTCGGACGACGTTGGTGCACCGATAGAGTCTCCGAGCTTCCGGATCTTCTTCGTCGTCGCGTCGGGAATACTCCATGTATTGAGATCGGTGATGTCGGGCGGCGCCACATTCGGAACGCCCATACCCCAGAACCGATCGAAGTACGTTCCGCGTTGGTCGGTGGGATATCCGCGCCACAGCAGCTCGCGACCCATTTCGTGGTTGAGTCCAACCATGAACGATTCGACGAACGACCTGTTGGTCTGCAAACCGCACACTGTGTTCGGCACCACCTTGTCGAGGCCAGGCAGCAGCAGCTCCTGCGAGATATCGCGCAGCGTCTCATACATCGGTTGCGAAAAGTACGGCGCGGCCATCACCGTCTCGACACCGAGTGGTGTCACGCCCTTTGCCGCCGGCGCGAGGACACCGTCTCCCGTTGCGATGATCGCCTCCGCAAGTGCCTTGAGCGCGATGCGTGGTTCCGTTTGCGCGAGGACCTGCTGCTTGACACTCAGGTAGACCACAGGCGGCGTCACAACCGGCGCCGGACGAGTTGGGAAGACCTTGTCGAGGTGCGCGCGCGCGGCAGAGCGGAAGAAGTCGGGAACTTCCGTATGCGCAACGTCTGCGACCGGGGCTGGCTCCGGCGCGAGCGGGGCATTCGGTGCGACGACGAAGAACGCGCCAAACCACGACTTCGTGTCGTGCGGACGCTGCGTGAACACCGACAAGGCCGGCAGCGACGCGTAGTTGAGCGGTGGTGGTGGTGGCGGCGCAACCGGCGGAGTCGATTGCGGCGGCCCTGGCTGCGTCCACATGTTGTTCATGCGCGCGACCCACGTGTCGGTAGCGGAGCGCGGGAATCCCTGCGCCGCAACGCGGCGCGACAACGGGCCACGCTGACGACCGATGCGTCGCATTGCCGATCGATTCGCTGCCGGTGGCAGCATGGTGCCGACCTGCAGCGCGAGCATCGACAGTGGCGGAGATCCGACTTGCGCAGGTGGTGCGCCTTGCAAGCGACCAAACGCCGGCGCAGCGATGCGCAGAATGTTCTCCTCGCTCAATGGCGTGAAGTGTCGCTTATGTACGACCTCCCCGACGACCATGCTCAACTGCAGCTGACGCAGGCGTTGATTCGCCGTGGGAAGATCGGCTGCCTGTTCCCACGCAGACGCCATCAGCGCTTCCTGGTGCTCTTGTACGACGCGCGTTCCGAATGCGGCGGCGACGCGCCACCGCGGATCGAGATTCAGCTGGTCGAACCACGTCGTGCCAGCACCGACAGCGGTGGCCGTTCCCGCATGCCAGCGGCCATACAACGGCGGCGCGAGCACCGGATCCGTTGTCGGATTGGACGCAGCGAGTCTGCTCGGCTCATTGATGATCGTCGCGAGCGTGTTTCTGAACGCGAGCGGAACAGGATTCACCGGCGGCGGAGGCGGTGCACTTCCAGCTGGTGGCGCTGGAAGAATGGGGAGCAACGCTCCCTCGAGCTCCGCGGTCGTTGCGCCGCCAGCGGGAAAACCTGGTGCGCTGATGTTGATCGTCCGCGTGCCAAGTCCTGTCGGCACACCAGGCGTGAGTTGGCGAGCAAGCGACTCGAAGTCTCCCAACTGACTCGTGCGAAATTCCCACTGGTAATAGACGGGTAACGTCACCAGCGTCGCGTTGGGCACCCATGCCGGCGCGAGGGCGAGCAAATCCTTCGCGACGAGTGGCTGCCCGAGACCGGCCTTGCGTCCCACATCGAATGTCGGCACCAGGCAAGCGATGTAGTCCGTTTCAGGAGCGAGCATGCGTGGACATACGAGCCGCGACACCGTGAGCTCAGGACCGCCGATGAACGCCGCGTCGACCGCCGCTGTGTTGTTGTCCGCCGCAATCTGCGAATGTGCCCACGCCCAGCTGTTCGCGAGACTCGGCAGCTCCACAGACGGGAGTGCCGGCTGTGCGATCGTCAGCGTCGGCAGTGGCGACGAATCACTCAGCGTCACACCGGCCTGTTTGCGAACGACGACGAGACAGAGCCACGGTCTAAGCCGCTTCTGTGCATCTGCTGTTGCGGGCGTGAACAGCCACGGGAAATCTGGTCGATCGAATTCGATTGACGGAAAACAATTCGGCTCGAAGTCGTGCGTGCCCGCGCGTGGGTCGGTGCGCACGATCTGATTGGGATCGAGCCCGATCACGTCTCCCGGCCCGCGCAACGTCACGGCCACTCCACTCACGGGAGCGGCGTTCAGTGTCAGCGACGCGGACACCGTCGTGGTAGGCAGGATCGCCGGCGCGTCCGGAGTGGTAATGGCAGACGCGGCGCCCTGACGTACCCAGGGCAGAAAGCTCAGGCTTGCATTCGACACGATGATTCAATTCCTCTCTGTGGACTAGCGTCTATCGTCAGGCCAGGGCTTCGTGCTCGGGCACCAGCAACCACTGCGCACCGCCGCGATTGAGCACGTCGAGCTGGTCGCGACTGGCGCTCCACGTCGGATCTGTCGCGGCAGCGGGCGCCGGCGTGCCATGCAGCGCGTTCACGATCTGCCAGCGCGGCGCGAGCAGCGTTGCGGCCGGCGTCCCGCCATCCGGCCAAAAACGCGTGCGGCCCACCCGTCGCACCGGCGCGCGAGCGGCCGCCCCACTGGCCACCTGCACTGTGAGCGCCGCGGGCGGGAGCGCGTAGGTCGCCGGCGCCACCGCGGGCGCCGCGGGCAGCCCCGCACTCGGTAGCGGCGCGAGCGTGATCGTCTCGTACACCAGCGGCGCCGGCACCAATGTCGCCGCGTCGTAGTGCGTCGTCGCATCGCCGAGCACCAGTCCCGCATCCATCGTCTGGAACGACGGGGCCGTCAGCTTCGCGTCGTCGCTCATGTCGAAGTAGCGCGCCGGTGCAAACGCGGCCGTCACCGGCGTGCCAGCCTGCGTGTTGAGCTGCCCCGTGAGCGCGAAGCGCCGCGCGCCGGCCACTGGCGCGCCGCCAAAGGTCGTCACGTCCTGCTGCGTGTTGAGCGGCGCAACCTGTTGCGTCACCACCAACTGCCCTAACGGATCGAGCACCTGTCCCGCACTCGGCGACAAGGCCCGCAGCGCGACGCCGTGCGCCACGCCGGCGGGCCGCCGCGTGCGCCAGTTCGCCGGATCCGCCAGCGCTGCCGCGACTGCCGTTTCCACCGACACGGCCGGCAGCACGGGTTGCGCAGTATTGCCCCCGACGAGCGTGAAGTCGAAGTGCACGGTGAAGCTGAACCACAGAATCTCGAACTTCGCTTTCGCCGCGATGTGCAGCGGGATCGGTCCTTCGAGCGTCCCGGTGACGGTGACCTGAAAGAGGTTGTGCGACCCGCGCTTCAACTGCATGGCCGCGCGGAAATCCACAATGAAGTGCGGCGGCAGCAACGTGACGAGCGCGTCGAAGCCAATGTCGCCCGACACACTGAAGCCGAGCGCTTCGGCGTAGAACGACGCGCGCGCCCCGAACTGCACCGTGTTGGCCGTGAGCGCGAAGTACGCGTCGCAGACGAGCCGCGGATTATTGCCCGAGCAGAGTGCGATCGCGACCCGCTCGAGCGTCGGGAACCCAACCGGCGCGGCGAAGCGCGGATTGAGGCCGCCCACGGCGAGCACGAACGTCGACACCGATTCCACCGCGGCGCCCGGCACGCTCGACGCATTCCCCCAGTGGGCTCGCACCGCCGCCGCTCCCGTGACGGGAAACTGGTGCACGAGGCGCGAGTCGACGAGCACGGCGTCCGCCTCGAGCGAACCGGCGCCGAAGTCGAGCACCCCCAACGTGTCGAGATTCAACCGGATCAGATCATTGTCGCGCGCCGGCAGGAGCGCACTCACTCGGCCTAAGATCAACAGGCGAGAGCGCGCGCCGATCTCGAGAATCAGCGCAAGATCGAGCGTAACAAGCGTCGGCGTAAACCAGGTCAGCCGCGCGAGGAGGCCGAGCAGCACACTGCCGCGCTTCGCCGGAAAAGCAGTCGCCAACGCCTGCAGCAGCGCGGGTGCATTCGCCACTGGGTCGCGTGGGAACAACAGCGTGGCGAGCGTGTCGCTCTTGAGCCCCGCAGCGAGCACCGCCTGATCAAACGTTCGATTGACGCCGAGCATGCCGCCGAGGCTCTGCAGCACGATGCCGAAGCCTAAGGGGATCGGCTGGAAGCCGTCGGCCGTGATGAAGATCAGGAGCGAGAAGCCCTTTGATCCATCGGGCAGCTTGGTCGCGATCAGGCCATACGCGGTGAGCGTGATGGAGTCGTGCAACGAGAGCTGCATCACGCCGGCGTACGACCCCTGCGCCGGATCGAAGCGCAGGAAGCCGCCGCCCGTTAGCACGCCTTGCGCGTCGACCGACAGCGCCACTCCGCTCGGACTCTTGAAGCCGAACGCCAGATGCGCCGGGCCAAGGTTGCCGCCGCTCGACGGGAACGTCGCCTTGGCGAGGAGACCCATCCGTTCGATGTTGGCCTTGACCGGACCGAGCGAGAGCCCCGCGTTGGCGGAGACTTCCGTCTCGACACTGCCGTCGGCGTTCGCGCGGAGGCCGAGATGAACGGCCGAGAGCGTGACGGGTCCGATCGCGAGCCCGACGGGCAGCGTGGCCTCCAGATCCGCGGAGCCGCGAAAGTGGAGACCCGTATCACTGTCCCACGTCAGGCCCATGAAGAAGTCGACACGAATCCCGTCGGCTGGGAGCACGTCCGCGAGGAATCCGTCGCCGTCACCGGCGGCGATGGCGAGCGACGAGGAGAGCACGTCCGCGGACAGCGCGAATCGCCGCTTCGCAGCCGACAACTCGGCTTCCGCGCCGAGGCTGACGCCGCCAAGCGCGAGACGAGTTCCCGTTGGCGAACCGAGGACAAACCCGCCGTCGTTTTGAAAGAAACCAAGCAGCGCGTTCACCTTCGCCGAGACATTCACCGACGATGCGGAGGCGATCGTGAATCCGTGTCGGCCCACCGCGAACGCGTCGACACCGGCGGTGAGGCTCGCGTCGACGGTGAACGGCCCGATGGATCCCTTCGTTGTCAGCGTACCGAATGGACGAACGACGAGCCCGAGATCGCCGCGATCCGCCGGTGACAGCGAGAGCACGACGCCTGCCTCGGGACGAACATCCGTCAGTAGCGGATCGGTGAAATAGACGATGAGCGCGCGGCTCATGTACTGCGCCGAATCCCCGAGCAATACGTCGTCACCGGGATTGATGCCGTACCGACAGCTGACACCCAACGCGCGAAAGAGCGTCATCAACCTTGTGAACAGCGCATCCGCCATCTTGTCGGCATCGGCAGACGTGAGCAGCGGCGTCATGTACGCCGCACGCAACACCGACACCGGATCGCGCAGCAATTGTCCGATGCGATCCAGATGCAGCCGCTCGATGCGGTAGGAGTACCTGCTCACCTCCGTGCCCTGCATCTGCACGGGTGGCACTGGCTGGTCCGCTTCGAGCTCGATCAGCGTGAGCAGAACGAGGATCTCGTGCGTGATCGGATGATGCGTCTGCAACCAGCTCGTGACGAGCCATTGCACTAACTCGCTCGTCACCCCGGGCAGCTGTGCCAGCGGGCCACCCGCGCTGTCGATCTGCGTGAGCGCGGTGAAGGCCTTTTCCGACGTCTGAAGGAGCCTGACGATATCGTCGAGAGACGGCGAATCCTCGGCGGCCACCAGTGCGATCTCCGTGCGGAGATCATCGAGCGACGAGATCGCATTGACGAGCGCGGGGGTGCTGCTCTCGACCGGAACTCCCAGTCGTGCGAGCGTCTGACTGAGCGCCCCCGGAAACACGGCGGCACGCTCCAACGGATACAGCAGCTCGTCGAGCGTCGTCCCCAATGCCGAGAAGACATCGCTCATGGCGTCACCTGAATGTATTGGTGCTTCGGATCGCTTGGGTAGTTTGGATCGTTGGCATCCAGGACGATCTGGTAGTCGACGAAGAGTTGATTCCCGCCAGGATCGAAGAAGCGGAGCCGGTGATTCACCGTGTACGAACTGCCCGCCGGGAAGGACAAATCTCCCATGTTGTTAACGCCGATGATTTCGCGGATGACGGCCGGATCGAGGTTGTGTGTCCGGAGGTTGTCACTCGCGAGATGAGCGAGGTGCGTCTCCTGATCCAGCTCCGCCTGCGTCGGTCCGTTGGGCGAGTTGCGCGGCGGCGGAGCGGGCAGCGGCAACAGATTCTTAGGTACGCCACCGTTCGTCATGTTGGCGTAGTCCAGCTGATAGCTGTGGTCCGGCGGCTGAACGAGTCCGAGCGGCCCTTTGCCGCTTGGGTCGAGTTGCACTGTGCTCGCCAGGTCCAACTGCAACTGGCTATCGCCCCACCTGCCGATGGGGCGGCCTACCCCGACCACGCCGCTCGGCGGGATGTTCCACCCCACGTAGTACTCGGTGATGTGAGGAAAGATCAGCCCACGCAAGGCGGCCTTTGGCGAGTAGCGATACCCTTCCCTTTGCAACCCGATCGTGTCGCCCGTCTGCTTCTTGAACGAGCTCGCCACCAGCTGCGCGACGACCATGTTCGCGTGCTGATTCGACGTGTCCTCGTAGCGCTTGATCGCCTTGTAGTGCAGACGCGAGGCGAAGCCGATGTGCACGTCACCGGAGAGAAGGACGACCTTGCCGGTTTGCGTGGTGCTGAAGCCCACTTTGTCTGACAAGGCCTTGACGAGCCGGTCGAATGCGACGGACGGAAGATCCCACGCCTCATGAATATCCGGCATGTGGGCGAACCTGTTGGACACCCAGTGCAGTCGCGTTGCCGTCCGAATCGACGGCACGGGGGGCATGTTCGTGGACAGCACGACGATGAGCTGCCGGTTGTTGAGCGGCGGCGTGTTCACGATCTGAGCCGCCATCTGCGACGGCGGCAGGAGATCCGGTGGCTCCCCGCCGACGCGCGGATACGTGCGCCATGTTCGGGTGTCCGTGACGATGATCTGATGCGCGAGCCCTTCGATTGTGTAATTCCAGGTGAACGACCCCGGGTTATGCTCGACATGGAGGTGCTGCTCGACGAACGCGCCATTGGGCACGCTGAGCAAGCTGCCGACGGCGATCCCATTGTTCTCCCAGTCCATCGCCGAGTGCGTCGCTTCCATGATCCCGAGCAGCTTGGTGCCAGGAAGATTCGCATTCGACGCTAAGAACTGATCCGGGGCGTTGCCCCAGTACTGGCAGAGCGCGAAGGCGGTGAGTGCGTTCTGCACGATGCGTCGGCCGCACGGCGTCGCGTAGAGATGGAATGCCGTGTACTCGGTCATGTTCCAGTCGTCTGTCACCTCATGATCGTCGAAGTTCATGTAGGTGGCGATGTTCGCGAGCGCTCGGCGCACATTCGGTAACGTGGGCCGAATCTTGTTCAGGCGCACGAGGTCGTCGTGAATGGAATCTTCGATCGCCTGCAGCGCGTCCGCCTTGATCTGCGCGGGCGTTGGCCCTCCATATTGCATCCCCAGCATCATGCCCGGCGTCATCTTCGGATTCGTCCGCGCGTCATAGAACGGGAGCGCGACCGCCCTTACGTCGGTAGTGAGCGGACTCTCCGTCGGCGTTGGCCAGAGCACGTCCGACCACATGAAGAGGTACATGCACAGGTATTCGCCGAGCGACATCAGATGGCTGTCGAGATCCTCCGACGTGAACCCTGCTGGCTCGAGGATGGCGCGCCGAGAGTACGGAGGGAGTGTCGACGCAGGCGCACCACCCGTCGGCGTCGTGAACAGGATCTCGTCCCACCCCATCAAGACCGTCGCCGCGTCCGTGAGCATCATCAGGAGACTCGGCGGCACGTCGTCGGCGTAGATCTGATCGCCGGTCAACAGCATCTGCTGCGGACGATCGAGTGGCACGTCCTTCATTTCATCGATGAGCGTGTCGACGATCGCGAGCGCATCCAATCCGTCGCCAGCCGCCTTGCGACACGAGCCATGGACGATCCGCAGCTTGTGGATGTTCGACGCCGGCATGCAGAACGACGGCAGGGTGAAGCCGGCGTACGTCAGCGGTGCGTTCTTCGTCGCCGCGGCGATGGAGAGATCCGACGGCGGCGGCGGCCCGACCGGCGGCGCTGCATACACGAACGTCGCATCATAGGTATAGATATTGTTTTCAACGAGTTTGGGAGCGCTCGGAGGCCTCTGTGCCGTGACTGCGACGATGTGGAGGTGGGCGCCGACCGCAGTGGTGTTCGCCGCTCCGCTGAACAACGGCGCGCCCGCCTTCGTCGTCACGAAGAGCGTCACCGTCGCTTCCTTCTGCAGGGCGAACCACACGGTGACGGAGTCTGCCGTGACCTGGCGCAAGATTGGTCCTGCTAAGACGTTCGCTTTGGTCAGCAGCTTTGCTGGAGTGAGGTACTGCCATGCCATAGTGAGCTCTTTCGATCAACGGGTTGGTGTCCTGCCAAACCACTCAGAGCCGGCAGAAATGACGGAGGACGGCGACAACCTCCGCAGCACAGGGCCCGCCAACACGATTGGCATCATCGCGCGCGTTCGATTCAACGACTGCACAGCATGGCCCCGCGTGGTGAGTGATGAACGAGCCGAGCGCTTCTACTTTCTAATGCCGAAAAGCATCCCGAATCGGCTCACTCGTCCTCACACCAGCAGCGACGGTCACGCGTCCAACCCCGCCACCCATCAATCGTCAATGAGACATTTCCTCTTGTCATTCAATGCGTGGTCACGCAAATGATATGAGTGACGTACGCGACCAGACCGAGGCTCAGCGCCTCGTCATCAATCACGTCGTCTCCCTTCTCTTACGCGACGCCGATGTCCAGCCGCAGCAGAACCGCAGCCTTCCGGCGCCCATCATGGCTCAACACTCGCTTTTTCGTGAAGCCTGTGGCCACGCTCATGCACGCTGTTAGCTGAATATCTACGCCGCTTCTAGTCGCTTCCAATCCAGGCGCATTCGGCATCGAGATACGCTCCGCGATGAAGTTGCCCCAGCAAAATTGGACTGTTCTAATTCACTCGCATTGGCCTCATTGCCTACCTCTTTTGTGTCGCAGCGCACCGGCGTTAGAAACTCTAACACTCGATCTGAGGCATATTGTGATTCCCGGCACACCGCTGACGCAAACGGATTCCTAGCATCCTGCCGCACGCGTCGTCCGTGACATCGCGCCGCCAGTGGCATGTTTGCGCCGACGCCCAGATCGACATTCATGAAACCTGCTCTGCATTCCCTCCTCGACGTCGTACGCCAGGCTCGCACCTCGCCTGACACGCATGCTGCCCCATCTCGCTCGTCCACCCCGTTCGTTCGTTCCGGCTCAATGCGCCGGTGTGGGGCCGGCGCCGTGATGGCGGCGACGGTCATCATGTCACTCGCTGCGTGCAACAACGAAAATCCCACGACGATACCCGAGATCGCGCCTACGCCCACGGCCGCTGCAGCTGCAGCTGCGGTCCCGGGCGCCATGGTCAGCAAAGTCACCCAATACGGCATCACCTGGACCTTTGATACGCCGCACCAAGTGGGACAGTTCGCGAATGGCGACTGGTGGGTCTTGGGTCCCGTGACGTTGGTCTCGATGACGCCGGCGGCAACGGGAGGTCGCAACGGATGGGACGTGAATCCCACGAACTACCTTGCGTCCCCATACGACAGCCGCGCGAACGACTACGACAAGAAGCTCCTGCCAACTCTTCCCATTACGCTGCAAGCCAACAGCTCCGTCGTGAAGACGATCAGTGTGAGCCCCAAGGCTGCCACCTGCCGGCCATGCCTGCAGACCGCGGCGGTGCTGACCGTCCTCGGCAGTGTCCCCGCGAATAACGGAGCCACGTTCTTTCGGCCGCCATACTTTGGTTCTGCAAAGCCACTCTACTCGACACAGAATCTCCGCACGGACCTGTTGCCGTCGTTGGCCCCGCCAATCGGCGCATCCGTGCCCTCGTTGACGACCATCCAGGCGCGCTACCAGCGCGTGCAGTTGGATCACGTCGAGGAATGGGTCGGCCGAGAGATTCATCCCGTCGACAACATGCCCGATTATGGGGGTGATATCAGCGTTGACAATGGAGATGCTGCGCTCCGATTCATGCTGAACGATCCGGCCTCGGCAAAAATTCCAGCGATGATCGGCTACCTCCAGCAGGGCATCGATCTGTATCATATGCGTCTCGGCGGCGAGAGCTGGCCGGCGGACGGCGGCCACGCGAGTGGGCGCAAGCTCCCACTCGCCTTCACCGCTGTCATGCTCGGCGATCAGGGGATGATGAACGCCGTGAGCAACGCGCCATACAATACCTTCGGCGAAGACGGTCAACTCTACAGAAGCCCCGTCGCCAACGGCGGACATGGAATGGTCCTCTGGGGAAAGCGATGCGGCGAAGACGAGTACTGGACGCAGATCGCCATTGATGTCGGCTCCCGCGATTGTCGCGATCCGTATGGCTACATCGATGGGGGAGGCACAGAGATCGGCGGCGGCTATCAGGCCTGCTGCACGACCATGGCATGGGAAGGCGCCGCGCTCGCGCTCCATCTGATGCCATCCGTCAACACCGTGTGGAATAGCGATCAGCTGCTCGAGTACATGGACCGATGGACCACGTTCGGAGCGTGGGGAGCGCCGGATCCCTGCGCACTTCAGGACCCGCACACCTATACGGGAACGTGCGTGCCAGGATCGGGGCGCGTCCCCCAGAAGCACGGCACCAGTCGCGACTCGGGCTACTATGACAGCCCATTCGCCCGAGCGATGTGGAAGCAGTACCGCGGCTTGAGCACGCCAACGCCACCAACGCCAGCTGATACCGGCAAGCCAGTTGCCAGCAACACTGGCGTGCCCATAGGCACGTCGCTGACGGTCGTGATCGGTGATCGCACCTACTCCGTAGACAATCAGGTCATCACGGATCAGGACATTCGCGGCTTCGTTCAGATTACCGGAAAGAATATCACGTTCAAGAACTCGATCGTCCGCGGCCGCGCCGTCGCGTGCTCGAAGACGAGTGGCAACAAGTCGCTCATCTGGGTTCGAGAGGATGTGGGCGCATCAGCGACCATTCAGCACGTAGAGCTTTCCGCGATCGCTCCGAACGCGTGCCTCGACGGCATCTGGGCCACGAACACCACGATCGTGCGGGCAAACATCCACGGTGTCGTCGACGGCGTGAAAGCGTACGACAACTCGACGATTCAGGACTCGTACATTCACGATCTGAGCGCCTTCGCGGTCGATCCGAATCAGACGGACGGCACGCACAACGATGGCATTCAGACATTCGTCGGCAACCAGCACATCAGAATCATTCACAACAATCTGGCCATGACGTCGCAGAACAACGCGGCGTATCAGCTCACGCAGGATTTTGGCAAGCCCTCGACGGACATTCACATCGAGAACAACTGGCTGGACGGCGGCGGGTGTACGCTGAATCTCTCGCACAAAGGCGGACCCACGCCAATGACGGGAATCTACGTGCTCAACAACCGGTTTGGGCGCAACTCGTACTACAGCTGCCCCATCCTCATCAGCCTGCAGACTGTGCTCTCGCAGAATTCCGGCAATGTCTGGGACAACACGGGACTACCGATTCCCGCGCCGCAGCGGCATGACTAGCCATCCGCTACGGATCGCGCTGCCCGCATGATGCTCTGCGGACGCTGATCTTCCACGCTCCGTGCACAGACGCTCGTGCACGGAGCGTGGTCGATTGGAGGTGAGACACATATCGACGACGCCGTCAGACCGTTCTACGCCTCGCAGCACGGCGCATCGTCTTCATCTTTGCCACACCGTGTTTTACGGCACGTCCGTCCCCGCGCGTACAAGAGGCGTCTCGGGTGCACCAAGCACGCGCTCCATCGTACGCTTGACAGGATAGATCTCGTCAAGCGTACTGCCGTCGTACAGACGCCCGTTCTTCATCACGT
>JBDUCR010000255.1:0-5927 GCA_040003345.1 bacterium | reverse complement strand
CTCGAGCATCTTCCCGACCCCGAAGCGGCGTTGCGGCATGCGCTCGATTTACTCGCGCCTGGCGGCGTGTTCCTCGCGACAGTGCCTGCGTTCTTGTCGCTCTGGACGCGGCACGATGACCTGAATCATCACTACACGCGTTACACCAAGCGCAGCTTCGCCGACGTTGCGAACGCGGCGAACATGCGAGTGGATGAGGCGCGCTACTTCTTCCGGTGGACCGCCGCAGGAAAGCTGGCGACGCGAGTCATCGAAGCGTTGATACCTGGTGCACCAAAGGCGCCGACTGTTCCACCCGCTCCGCTCAACAGCGTGCTGTACTCGCTCTCTCGGCTCGAGGAACGGATGCTCGGCGGTTTGCCGGTGCCGTTCGGCACGTCACTGCTCGTCGTCGGCGGAAAGCGATAGCGATAGCGATAGCGATAGCAACGGCGTTCGACGCGAGTTGACAACTAGGTGTACTAGATAGCATAGTACACCATGCTCCCGTTCGCGGTCACGCTCAAGCCCGGGGAATCGCCCTACCGCCAGGTCGTCTACGCGGCGACGCGCGCCGTCGTTTCAGGCGAGCTCGCGGCGGGATCGGCGTTTCCATCGGTGCGCGAGCTGAGCCAGGCGCTCAAGATCAATCCAAACACGGCACAGAAGGTCATCGCTGAGCTGGTGCGCGATGGTCTGATCGAGGTGCGGCCGGGAATCGGAACTGTCGTCACGGCTGGAAGGCGTGCGACCGCCGCCGAGCGACGCGCGCTGCTCGCGAGTGAGATCGAGCCGCTCGTTGTCGAGGCGAAGCGGCTCGGTCTGACCAGAGCCGATGTGCTCAAGGCAATCGGGGCGCGATGGACAGAGTTGTTTGGCGACAACGATCTCGACGCCGAGTCGTGAACGCATGCCGACATCATTCGTGATTCACACCGCGAGGATCAAATGGCAGTAGTCGAAGTCAGCCGCGTCACCTATCGCTACGGGAAGATCACGGCGCTCAGTGACCTCGATTTCACCGTGCCTCAAGGCGCGCTCTACGCGTTGCTCGGCCCCAACGGATCCGGCAAGACCACCTTGCTGCAAATCCTGATTGGCTTGCGGCGGACGCAGAGTGGTCGCGTGTCGCTCATCGGCAGGGAGAGCTCGACGCTGACGCTCAAGGAGCGGAGCGCGATCGGATATATCGCCGAAGGTCAATCGTTGCCGAAGTGGATGCGTCTGGAGCAGCTGGAGGCGTATCTCGCGCCGCTCTATGACACGTGGGACGCGGCGCTCGCGCGCGATCTTCGTGAGCGGTTCAATCTCGATCCGCGGCGCACGATTGGAACGTTGTCGCGCGGCGAGCACATGAAGGCGGCGCTGCTCTGTGCATTGGCGCCGAGGCCGAAGTTGTTGTTGATGGACGAGCCGTTTACGGGAATGGACGCGCTCGTGAAGGATGATCTCGTGCGTGGGCTGCTGGAGTCGGCGGGCAGCGAAGGATGGAGTGTGTTGTTGTGCTCTCACGATATCGGTGAGCTCGAATTGCTTGCCGACTGGGTCGGGTTTCTCGATGCGGGGAGGATGAGGCTGTCGGAGCCGATGGAGTCGGTGCGTGATCGATTCAAGGTGGTGGAGCTCACCATGAGCGACGATGTATCTGCGGCGGCGATACCGGTGTCGAGCGACTGGTTGTCGTTCGAGCGTGCGGGCTCGCGTGCGAGCTTCGTCGTCTCTCACACCGGCGACGATCTCGGCACGCTGCTTCGCGCGCAACTGCCACATGCGACGCGAATTGATGTGCGAGCGGCGACGCTGCGTGAGGTGTTCATCGCGTTGGCGAAGCGTCCGGCGTCGCGGGTTACGCGCGAGGTGGCTGCATGACGTGGCTCGCACAGGTATTACATGTGGCGCGGAAGGATCTTCGTCAGGCGCGCTGGCTTTTCGTGGTGTACGTCGCGGTGGTCGCGCTGGTGACGATGCATATGCTGGGATGGCAGCGCGACAAGCTACCGGTGCTCGATTTTGGTCTGATTTTCGTGATGGGTATGGGCATGGTCCTGGCTGCGTCGCTGGTGCAGTCAGACTCTCCAACGCGGAGCGATGCATTCTGGGCGAGTCGGCCCTTTTATCCGCTCTCAGTGCTGACGGCGAAGGTTGCGCTGACCGTGGTGCTCGTGCTTGGCGTTGGGCTGCTCGGACAGTTCGCCGCGCTCCGCTATCTCGATGTCACGGGTGGGGTGCTCGCTGCGGTTATGCGCATCAGTGCACTCGAGTACGCCGGTTGGCTCTTCATTGTGATGCCGATTGCCGCGCTCAGTCGCGATCTCAGGACGGTGGTCGTCGTTCTCATCGTCTTTCTTGTTTCAGTTCTCGTAGTGATCGGAGCCCTTTCAATTGACGTGGCTCTCGGCGAACCTCAGCGCGAACTGCTCATCGTCACATGTATTTTCGGCGCGATTGGATTACTCGCATATCTGTACCGCACGCGTGATGCGCGCAGCAGAATCTGGGTCGCTGGGTTCGTCATTTTCGGCGGGTCGCTCTTCTCTCTCTGGTCGCCGGGCAGCTCACCGCGCCCGCCCGCGGACTCATCACTGAGACGCTTGACGCTCGATGCGGAAGTCGCATATCCAGACTCGCTCGGTCGAAGCGGCGCAATGCGCATTCGTTTTCACGTGCGGGGCAGAGCACCCGACGAACGAGTGACATTCACGCCGAGCGAGAAAGGGGTCGCGTTGACCTATCGCGGCCGGCCCAGCGAAAAGTTGTCGTTCGAGCGCGGGACAGTGGATGTCACCGCACCATTGTTGCCGACGCCGCCAGGCACAAAATGGCTCGATGCATCTGCTGATCTGGGGTCGACGTTCGAGCTCGATCTTCCTCTGTCCGTCCAGCAGCGCGACGCGGTGAGGGCAGGTCTCTCCAGTATGACGATCGATGGATCACTCGCCGTTGACAGTGCGCATATCGCCGTCACTTTACCACTGGAGCCCAATGCAACAAGCGGGAGTGACGCAAGGCACTTTGTCGTCGGAAAGACCGTCTATGACGCCCATGACGTACTGATCGAGCTCAATTCATCATTCGTTCGGCCTAGCCAGCAGGGTGAGTCGCGAATAGTCGGTGCGTCGACCGCAACGAGTTATGCACTCGTGAATAAAGCCGCTGGCGAGGCGGTAACGATCCGTTCGCACAATTCGAGTTCCGGTGGAGGAATGCTGGTTCTCTCTGGTGCTCAGTTGAGCAGCAACCACGCGACACTGAGAGCCGGTCGAGCGCCTGCTGGCATTTCCGGTCCGCAACTTTCGGATTCGTGGTTTCGGGCGTCGGAGCTCACGATCGTGGATTGGGTGCGGCGGGGAGAAGTACGGGTGCACGCGAGCGTGGCCATATCGAAGCACTGACTCACGCTCGCACCCGATTGCAGGCACACGCCTATTCGTGAGCGCCGCCGAGCGTGTAGTCGAACTCGTACGTGTGCGTGCCGTCTGGAGCGATGATGATCCTGAAGGTGCCAGCGAGTCGCTGCAGCTGCTCCGTACCCGAATCCGGGACCACTGTGACTGTCAACATCGTCGGGACGTTTTTTGCCATCGAGCCATTGTGCATGAGCATGAAGCTGCCACGACGGCCACTCAGCGTGCCGGTCACCAGCTCGAGCGCGACGTAGCTTCCTGATCCTTCGACGGCTGTTCCCGCGGCCATCATCTGCCCCTTGCTGGTGCCGTCGAGATCGCCGTGAAATTTCTTGTCGAGAAAGAGCCGGCCGAACGGCCCACCGGCAGCGTCATCTGCGGGCTGAGGAATTGTCTTGACGTCGAATGTTCCGCGAGCAGTCATGCTGGCCTCGTTGTGAATTGTTGCGGACGTCTGCGCGTGAAGCGCAGATCCGATCGTGAGGCAGAGAGCGGCGATCAAGATTTTCATGTGATGCTCCGTGTTGGCGCTGACCAAGAATGCCTTCGTATCGACCCGTCGTATTGCACGAACGCGACACGCCAATGACGGGAATGACACGACCATGACTCGCGAATGACACGTCGCAAGACCGAGCCGCCTCGAGGCGTCCTAAAAACGGCAGTCGCCGACCCGGAGCGGTACAAGCACGCGCGGTATCATCCATCGCCGGATCTGGAACCGTTCGTCGAACACTACTGGTCGGTGTACTGGGACCTGCGCGGCATGGCACCAGAGCGCGCGGAGACACTGCCACATCCCAGCGTCCACATGACCTTCTCGCGCGAGCTCGGCGGCAGCATCGCGGGTGTGGCGCGCGGAAAGTTCTCGACTCTCCTCGAAGGCGAAGGCGGGGTCTTCGCCGTGAAGTTCAAACCCGGCGGCTTCTATCCATTTGTGAACGTGCCGATTTCGACGTTCACTGATTCCGTCATCAGTATCGCTGACGTGTTCGGCGAAGAAGGTGCAGAGCTGGGACGAGCTATTCTTGCCGAGCACGAAGATGCTCTTCGCATCGAGCTGGTCGAGAGTTTTCTGCGCACGCGCACAGTGCAGCCGGATGAAAACGTCGGACGCGTCGCGGAGATCGCATACGCCGTTGCGGCCGATCGCGCGATTCTCAGGGTCGAAGACCTCGTGGATCGTTACGGTCTCAACAAGCGCACGCTGCAACGCCTGTTCGCGAAGTACGTCGGCGTGAGCCCAAAGTGGGTCATCCAACGTTACCGCCTGCACGAGGCGGCCGAGCAGCTCTTGTCGGGCACCATGGTGAACCAGTCGACGCTCGCGCTCAACCTCGGCTACAGCGACCAGGCGCATTTCATCCGCGACTTCAAGGCGATCGTTGGAAGTTCTCCGGCCTCGTATGCGAAGCGGTGAAGTAGGGCAGAAGCCAACTCTTTTCTGGCTTGCTCTGTCTAGGGCTGTGGAGCGCCGCACCGTCGCTGGCGCACACGACGACGCATCTCGATCGCGCCACATCCCACTCCGAGTCAGAGCATGATGTCATTTCGCTACTTCCCCATCCTGTTCGCCGCGTTCGCCACAACCGCCAACGCGCAGAGCGACTCAGCGACGTGTGCGACGGGCAACGACGACGTCCGCGTCGCGGCGCTGTCGAGTCTCGCGCAGATGGATCCCGATCAAGTGCTGCCGGTGATGAAGAAGATTCTCGAGCGTCGCGACGCATGCTCCATCGCGCTGCGACGCCAGGTCATCGGCATCGTCAGCCGCTCGCGATATGGTGAGCAGACGGATCTTCTCCTCAACGTGGCGCGTGCGGATCCGAGCACCGAGCTTCGACGCTATGCGGTGCAGGCGCTCTCGCAATCGAACACCGAGCGCAATGCGAGCGCGCTGGACTCCATTCTGTTCGGCAGCAGCGACAACGACCTGCGCGATGCGGCACTCCGCGCGCTGGCCAACCAGACTGTCCCGACGGCGCGCGCGACGCTGCGTCGTGCCGCGGAGCTCTCGACCTTTCCCGTCGATCTGCGTGTGCGCGCCGTGAACTACATGGGCTATGGTCGTCGCGGTGGCGCGGATGAAACGCCTTATCTCATCGGCTTCTATGCCAAGGCGGATCATCCCGATGTGCGCGACGCGATTCTTCGCACGATCGCCAACCAGCACACGCCGGAAGCGACGAACTGGCTGCTCGGAATCGCGCGCGACAAGAGCAGGGATATTGAGGTTCGTCGTCAGGCGTTGTCGGCAGTCGGACAGTCCGTGCGCGCGAACGAAAGCTCGACGACGGGTATCGATCTCAAGGCGCTACTCGGTCTGTACGAGGACTTTGCCGGTCAGCTCGAGATGCAGGATCGCGTGCTCGACGTCATCTCGCAGCGGCCGGAAACACTAGCCACGGACAAGCTGCTGCAGATCGCGCGCACGGAGACCAATCCTGAACTGCGTCGCAAGGCGGTGCTGCGTGTTGGACAGCGGCGCGACCCGAGAGTGCGTGACTTTCTGTTGGAAGTACTGAGCAAATAGGCTGGTCGGAG
>JBDUCR010000423.1:0-5939 GCA_040003345.1 bacterium | reverse complement strand
CGGGCGGAATAGCGGAAGAGCGAGGCGCGGAGCGCCGATGCGGGCGGAATAGCGGCAAAGCGAGGCGCATAGCGCCGACGCGCGCGCCAGTGGCGCTGCCAGATCGCCACGATTACGTTCCATGATGGCGACCACAATCCGCTCCGATTCGAGATCAAACCGGCCCGCGACTCAGCCCAGTGCTGAGAGCGGGCCTTTGCGTTCCGGGCAGGTGAACGGAGCGGCGAGGGTGCGCGATGACGTCGCGCTCACCTTCGACGACGTTCTCCTCTCGCCACGCCATTCCGTCACACATCCCAAGGATGTGTCGACGAAATCCTGGTTCAGCCGCAAGATCGAGCTGAACGTTCCGCTCGTGTCCGCCGCGATGGACACGGTTACCGAAGCCGAGATGGCGATCGCGATGGCGCGCGCCGGCGGCATCGGTGTGCTGCACAAGAACATGTCCATCGACCGGCAGGCGATGCAGGTGGACATCGTGAAGCGCAGCGAGAGCGGGATGATCATCAACCCCTACACGCTCCCGGAAACGGCGTCGCTTCGCGAAGCGGCGAACCTCATGGCGCGGTTCAAAGTGTCCGGCGTGCCAATCGTCGACGTCGATGGACGACTCGTCGGCATCATCACCAACCGCGATCTGCAATTCGAGCGCAGTCTCGATCGCCCGGTGGCCGAAGCGATGACGAAGGACAGGCTCGTGACGGCGCCGATTGGTACGACACTCGACGAAGCCGAACGCATCCTCGCGAAGCATCGCGTCGAGAAGCTGCCGGTCGTGGACGGCGACCGACGTCTCAAGGGACTGATTACGGTCAAGGACATTCACAAGCGCCGGCAGTATCCGGGAGCGAACAAGGACATGCACGGACGTCTGCGCTGTGCAGCGGCAATCGGCGCAGCGGGTGATTTTCTGAGTCGGGCCAAGGCGCTCGTGGACGCAGGCGTGGACGCGCTGATCATCGATACGGCGCATGGACACGCGGATGCCGTACTCGTCGCGACGTCCGCGGTGCGCGAGGCATTCCCGGAGATTCAGCTCGTCGTTGGCAACATTGCCACACGTGAGGGTGCGCGTGCACTCGTGGAGCGTGGCGTGGACGCGGTGAAAGTCGGCGTCGGCCCTGGCTCGATTTGCACCACGCGCGTCGTCACCGGCGTCGGCGTACCGCAGTTGACTGCCGTGTTCGATGCAGTCGAGGGCGCGGGAGACGTGCCGGTGATTGCAGACGGCGGAATCAAATATTCCGGTGACGCAGTCAAGGCGCTCGCCGCGGGCGCGTGCAGCGTGATGATGGGATCGATGCTCGCCGGCACGGAAGAGAGTCCGGGCGAGGCGTTTCTCCTCGAGGGACGCCGCTTCAAGATGGTGCGAGGCATGGGCTCGCTTTCGGCCATGCAGGACGGCAGTGCCGACCGGTATTTCCAGGAAGGTGAGCTCTCGCCCAAGAAGCTCGTTCCGGAAGGGATCGAAGGCCGAGTGCCTTATAAGGGACCAGTAGGTGACGTTCTGTTCCAGATGGTGGGTGGTTTACGGAGCGGAATGGGCTACGTCGGATGCGGTACGATCGAGGAGCTTCGGTCGGACACGCAGTTCGTGCGTATCACGGCCGCCGGACTGAGGGAGTCGCATCCGCATGATGTCACGATCACTCGTGAGGCGCCGAACTACAGTCTGTGATTGGCTGCCCCGCGCGAGCGGAGTCGCATCGATCGAGCGAGTGCGGGTGTCCAACGCACAGCACCGAGCAGGCGTAGTTGCTTGACAACATCGTGGTACACGGCGATGTTTTGCCGTCCCGCATCTGTATACAAATTGTTCCCGCCCTAACGACGACGCCCGCCACGCCGCGGATGTAGTCGTACCTGCTATCCGGAGACTTCCCGATGGGTTTGTGGTCGAGAAAGAGTGTCGCCGTGCTTCAACGCGAGGCAGCGGCCGAGGGTGAACACGGCCTGAACCGCACGCTGAGCGCCACCAACCTGATGCTGCTGGGTATTGGCGCGATCATCGGTGCCGGAATCTTCGTGCTCACTGGAAACGCCGCCGCACAGTACGCGGGCCCGGGCGTCGTGCTCTCGATGGTCGCCGCCGGTTTTGCCTGCGGCTTCGCCGGACTCTGCTACGCGGAGTTCGCCAGCATGATCCCAATCGCCGGCTCGGCGTATACCTACGGCTATGCGACGCTTGGCGAGCTCGTGGCGTGGATCATCGGTTGGGATCTGATGCTCGAGTATCTCTTCGGCGCGGCCACGGTCGCGGTGGGATGGTCGGGCAACTTCGTGAAGTTCCTCGCCGAGTTCGGCCTCGTGATTCCGAAGCAATGGACCGATGCGCCGATCGCGGTGGATGCGCTGAACAACTTCTCGAGCACGGGCGCCACACTGAACATTCCCGCCATGGTGCTCGTGGGCCTGATGACGTGGATTCTCGTCATCGGCATCAAGGAGTCGGCGCGGTTCAACAACGCCATCGTGTTCCTCAAGATCGCGATCATTTTCCTGGTGATCGGTTTCGGATTCATGTACGTCAACACGGCGAACTGGCATCCGTTCATTCCTGCGAACACCGGGCACTTCGGCGAATTCGGCTGGAGCGGCGTGCTGCGCGGGGCCGGCGTGATCTTCTTCGCGTACATCGGCTTTGATGCGGTGAGCACCGCGGCGCAGGAGGCGCGTAACCCGCAGCGCGACATGCCGATCGGCATTCTCGGCTCACTCGCTGTCTGCACTGTGCTGTACATCCTGATGGCGCTCGTGATGACGGGCATGGTGCACTACTCCAAGCTGAACGATCCCGCGCCGATTCTCATTGCGGTGCAGGCGGCTGGTCCGTCGCTCGCGTGGCTGCGCTATGCAGTCGAGATCGGATCATTGGCCGGACTCGCTTCCGTTGTGCTCGTGATGCTCATGGGTCAGCCGCGCGTGTTCTTCTCGATGGCGAACGACGGTCTCTTGCCGCCGGTCTTTGCCAAAGTGCATCCGAAGTTCAAGACGCCGTACATCACGACGATCCTTACCGGCACCATCGCTGCGATTGTTGCCGGCTTGTTCCCGATCGGACTCCTCGGCCAACTGGTGAGCATCGGGACGTTGCTCGCGTTCGTGATCGTTTGCGCCGGCGTCTGGATTCTCCGCGTGCGCTCGCCGGAGATTCCGCGTGCCTTCAGGACACCCCTCGTGCCGCTCGTGCCGCTCCTGGGCATCCTGAGCTGCGGCGCGCTGATGTACGGACTGCCAAAGGACACCTGGCTCCGTCTGATCGTGTGGCTGATCATCGGCTTCATCGTGTATTTCGCGTACAGCCGCTCGCACTCACACATCGGGCGCGGCGCGACGGATCATCACATGGGGTGATGGGGCGCGTAAAGCACTAGATTGGAGAGCGGCGTCCCTCGGGGCGCCGCTTCTCCGTTACGGCGTTCCGTGTTCGGCGATATCGCCGGCGCGCGCCGATCTCTCCTTCCAGCTTTCATGAACTCAATCCAGTGACCATCGATCTGTTGACTGTGCCATCCGAGCGTCGCGTGGCCATCGAGTCGTTTGCGCCGGAGCTCGCAGTGGGCCGCCGCGTCGCACTGAGCACGCATCTCAATGCCGATGGCGACGGCTGCGGATCGGAGAGCGCGCTTGCGCGACTACTCATGGCGCACGGACTCGAAACGTGCATCGTCAATCCGACACCATGGCCGGAGATGTTCGACTTCCTGCTTGGCGACGACGTCAAGGATGAGACGTCGCGCGGATCCAAGGCATTGCGCGACATCGATCTGCTCATCGTGCTCGACATCAGCGACGTGAAGCGGCTTGGTCATCTCACGGATGCAGTGCGCGCGCTGACGGCGCCGAAGCTCGTGATCGATCATCACGTAGCGTCGGACGAGCCAGCGGGTACGCGTGGAGTGAGCGACACGACGGCATGCGCGACGGCGGAGCTGGTCTATGACATCGCGCAGGTGCTTGGCTGGCAGATCACGCCTGATGTCGCGCGGTCACTCTATACGGGCATGCTCACCGACACAGGTGGTTTCCGGTTCAGCAATACGTCGCCGCGGTGTCTTGCAGTTGCGGCGCAGTTGCTGGCGCTGGGTGTGGATCCGGAAGAGATGTACACGCGCATCTATGCATCGGCGCCGGCGGGCCGAGTGCGGCTGATGGCGGACGTACTCGCCACGTTGCAGGTGGACGAGGCGCATGGGCTCACATGGCTGACGATGCAGGCCGATGCGCTCGAGAAGTATTCGGTAAAGGCCGAAGATCTCGATGGCATCGTGGAGCATGCGCGGTCGATCGCGGGAACGCGGATGGCGTTGTTCTTCCGCGATCTCGGTCATGGCAAGGTGAAGGTGTCGTTCCGGAGTATCGGCGGAACGGACGTGAATGCATTTGCACGCGAGTTCGGCGGCGGCGGCCATGCCAAGGCGTCGGGCGCGTTGATCGCAGGCGAGTTGGCCGATGTGCGTGACAAGGTGGTGGAGCGGGCGCGCGCGTTTCTTCTCATCGAGGCTTCGCCACAATCCTGAGCGTGTGTCGCAGGCGAATGTCGGCCGACGACGCACCAACCTCGATCGACACGGGAGCATTCTCCACCACCCATGCGTGCGTTTTTTCATCCCAGTAGGCGAGCGACGACGCCGCCAGCGGGAATGAGACAGTGCGCGTTTCGCCGGACTTCAAGGTGACACGTCTCAAGCCGCGAAGATCGCGGTTGGGTCGCGTCACCTTTGACGCGAGATGATGCACATACATCTGCACCACTTCATCTCCGGCACGCTTGCCCGTATTGGTGACGTCGACCTTTACGGTCACGACACCATTCGCCGCAAGCGTCGGAGTGCTCGTGTGCAGCTTCGTGTACGTGAACGTCGTGTAGCTCAACCCATGACCGAACGGATAGAGCGGCTTGCCGGCAAAGAAGCGGTACGTGCGACCCGCCATATCGTAGTTCGAGAATGGCGGCAAGTCAGTCGTGTCGCGATAGAACGTCACGGGTAGTCTTCCCGCCGGGTTGTAGTCGCCGAAAATCACGTCGGCGAGCGCAGTTCCACCGGCTTGTCCCGGATACCATCCTTCGATGATGGCGGGCACGTGATCCTGCGCCCAGTTCACCGCGAGTGCGCTGCCGTTGAGCAGCACGAGCACCGTCGGCTTGCCGACCGCAACGATGCGCTCGAGCAAGCGTTGCTGCGCCGCGGGGAGATCGATTCGTGTGCGATCGCCGCCGCGAAAGCCGTCGATGGCGACGGGCATCTCTTCACCCTCGAGACGAGCGGTGAGTCCGAGCACGATGACGACGGCGTCGGCTTGCTGTGCTGCGCGAACGGCATCTGCCTCGAGCGTCTCATGCGGCTGCGCAAGAATCAGCTGCAGCTGCGCATCGCCGTACGTCTCCTGTGCCTCAACACGTAAACGATAACTCTTGCCCGCCTCGAGTTGCATCGGTGTGCTCTGCACAGCGCGCGGATCGGGGAACTCGCCGCCGCGCTGCGCGTACACCGAGCGGAATATGAGACTGTCGTTCAGATAGAGGGCAAACTTCATCGTGCCGACGAGGCCGAGTCGATACGTGCCGCTCTCACGCGCGCGAAGATTGCCAGTCCACCGCACGCTGAAGTCATCAACATTCAACTCGGCGCGCGGCGCGCCGTCGCCCCAGTCGGCGTCGATGGTGGAGTCGGTGCCGACGAAACGCGCAGCGTTGTCCATCTGCTGGCCGGCGAAGTATTCGACGTGCAGGCCGGGCTTCCCATCGGGTGTCGACAGCAGCGATGACGGTGCGACGTCGAGCACGGGAAAGTCGTCGGCGAGGTCGGAGCCACGCGCGTAAATGACTTTGGTACGCGCAGATACCGCTGCGCGAATTCCACGCAACGGAGTGACGGCATCAGACGGCTCGCCGTTGTAGTTGCCGAGCAGCATGCGCTTCTGGTCGGCGTTGGGGC
>JBDUCR010000495.1:0-20135 GCA_040003345.1 bacterium | reverse complement strand
AGCTCGGCGCATAGCCGTTTTGCTCAGAGTAGAGCGTCAGATAGTTTAGAATCTCACGTTGGCGCTTTGTCAGCGGCATGGCAGCTCCCACGGGAAAAATTGTCGTTCGAGACCAGTTCGGGGGAATCGGCAGCACTTAGGCGCCCGAACAACCCCCGAATAGCTTATCCGAAGAAGCCCCGAAGTGCAAGCATTTTCTCATTGGACGCCACCCTCAGGTACACTCGGCGCCATCGTTAGAGAGGCGGAGCTTCGTGCATCCGCACTCGAAAGACGATCCGACGAGCTCCAGCGTCTCTGCCAATCCGTGATTCGCGGACCTTCACTGCGTGACGCGCTCCGAGGACCATCCGTCGGATTGCTCGCCGAGGTGAAGCGACGCTCACCATCGAAGGGGGCGATTGCCGAAGGCCTCGACGCCGTCGAACAGGCAGGGGCGTACGCCGCTGGCGGCGCGGCCGGCGTAAGTATTCTCACCGAGCCGGCGCACTTCGGCGGATCGATCGATGACCTTCGCGACGTTCGACGGAGCGTGAAGCTGCCAGCGCTCAAGAAGGACTTTCACGTCGCAGCGGTGCAGCTCATCGAAGCGCGTGCGCTTGGCGCGTCGGCAGCACTGCTGATCGCGCGAGCGCTTGCTCCGGCGAAGTTGGCTGAGTTGATCCGCGTGGGCCAAGCGCTGGACCTCGAGTTGCTCGTGGAGGTGCGCGATGAGGCGGAGCTCGAGCGATCGTTGGCCGAAGGTGCTACGATGATTGGCGTGAACAACCGAGATCTGGAGACGCTCGTCATCGATCCGGACACGTCCATCAGACTCATACCATTGATTCCGTCTCACGTCGTTGCCATCGCCGAAAGTGGTGTTCGCACGCGCGCCGACGTGGAGCGCTACGCGGCCGTCGGTGCCGACGCGGTTCTTGTCGGCTCGAGTCTCTCAGCGTCGGCCGATCCTGTTGCCGCAACGCGGGCGCTGGCCGGAGTGCCGAGGGTCGATCGTGCCGGCTGAGGTGAAGATCTGCGGTCTCACGCGATCGGTCGACGCAGAATTCGCTGACGCGGCGGGCGCGTCATATCTCGGTGTCATCTTTGCCGGCGGACCTCGCGAGCGGACGCCGGAGGTGTCGCGCGCAACGCTCTCGGGACGACGCGCACGAAAGGTCGGTGTCTTCGCCAACCAGACACCGGTGGAAATCGCCGAGATTGCGACGTTTGTTGGATTGGACGTCGTGCAGCTGCATGGCGCAAGCGATCCGCAGCGTCTGCTCGACGTTCGCGCCGCGACAGGGTTGGAAATCTGGGCCGTCGTCCGCACTGCGACAGGTGTGCTGCCCGATGACGTCGAAGAACTCGCCGACACCGCCGACGCACTGCTCATCGATGCGCTGTCACCGGGCCAACTTGGCGGTACCGGCCTGGTAATTCCGTGGCTCCAGCTCGGTGAATCGCTGGACGAAATGACAGTGGGTCACCGGATCGTGCTCGCGGGCGGACTCACGCCCGAGAATGTGGCCGAGGCAATAGACTACGTTTCGCCGATGGTGGTGGATGTTTCGTCCGGAGTCGAGTCTGCTCCGGGGATCAAGGATCAGAGGCTCGTCCGCGCCTTCATCGCCGCGGCTCGTGCAACGGGAGAGGAAGCTTGAGCGTGAGCGTGATTGCACATCCGTCCGATCGGTTTGGCGCATTTGGTGGCAAGTACGTTCCCGAGACCCTCATGCCGGCGCTCGAGGAGTTGGAGGACGCGTATGCGACCGCGCAGAACGACGCGTCGTTCCGCAACGATCTCTCGGCGATGCTGTCGACGTATGTCGGACGTCCCTCTCCGCTGAGCGAAGCGCCACGACTCTCGGAACGCGTCGGCGTTCGCGTGCTGCTCAAGCGCGAAGATCTGAATCACACGGGTGCGCACAAGATCAACAACACCGTTGGCCAGGTGCTGCTTGCGCGCCGTATGGGAAAGAAGCGGATCATCGCCGAGACGGGCGCGGGACAACATGGTGTCGCAACGGCGACCGTGTGCGCGCGCTTCGGTCTCGAGTGTGTCGTGTACATGGGCGAGGAAGACATGCGGCGGCAATCGCTCAACGTCTTCCGCATGCGGCTCATGGGGGCGACGGTCATTCCCGTGACGAGTGGGACGCGTACACTCAAGGATGCGACGAGCGAAGCCATTCGCGATTGGGTGACGAACGTCCACGGTACGCACTACATCATCGGCTCGGTCGTCGGTCCCGCACCGTATCCGCGCATGGTGCGCGACTTTCAGGCGATCATTGGTGTCGAAGCGCGGGCGCAGGTGCTCGAACGTACTGGTGCGTTGCCGAAGACGGTGGTGGCGTGTGTGGGCGGCGGGTCGAACGCGATGGGGATGTTCTACGCGTTCATTCCCGATGCGGCCGTCGAGCTGATTGGAGTGGAGGCGGCGGGCGAAGGGTTGGACAGTGAACGGCACTCGGCGTCGTTAACCCGTGGCACGCCGGGCGTGCTGCATGGTGCGCTGAGCTATCTGCTCCAGGACGATGCAGGGCAGGTACATCCCGCGCATTCCATCTCGGCGGGTCTCGACTATCCGGGCGTTGGACCGGAGCATTCGCATCTCAAGGACAGCGGCCGCGCGACTTACGTCTCCGTGCGAGACGATGAGGCGTTGGAGGGATTCCAGACGCTGAGTCGGCTCGAGGGAATCATTCCGGCGCTGGAGTCGGCCCATGCCGTATCCTGGATCACGCGCGAGCGCAGCCGGTGGAGTGGCGACGACGTCGTGCTGCTTTGCGTTAGCGGACGAGGCGACAAGGATGTGGCGCAGGTGATGGAAATGGGTATCTTGGACCCGTGACCAACCCGACGCCCCAGCTCACGACGAAAGAGATGGAGCGCATTCCGACGCGGTTCGAGCGAGAGCGCGTCGAAGAGCTCCTGAAGTTGTTCGGCAAAGCGGCTCGAGCGCATCAGCTGTACCTCCCGAACAATCCCGTCTACAAGACCGCGCATGACGCATTGCGCGCAGGCTTCAAGCCGATCTGGCAGGAAGTCGAGGAGCTTGCACTCGCCTTCACCGAAAATGAAGTGAAGTGGGAGGATGAGGTCGTCCTCTCCGAGGCCACGAAGAGCAGCGACAGTTTGCCGTGGATTTTCTATAAGGACGGCGTGCGCGAGATCCGCATGCTCCGCGGCTTCGAGACGGAGGAGCTGGACAAGCTCCTCAGCATTCTGCAGCGCGTGCGCAAGGCGTCGCCCGACGAGGACGACCTGCTGACCATGCTCTGGCAGGGTGACTTCGTGTACCTGCGCTATCGCTACGTCGACCTGTCTGTCGAAGCGTCGGTGCCGCTCGCCGACGGCGGGGAAGCACTCGCCGCGTCGCACGAAGATCCTCGACAGGCAGTCGAGGAGGAAGAGGAGTCGCCGTCGCGCACGGGCGTCGTGAATATGTCCGATTTCGACGGAACGCTGTACTTCCTCGACGAAAAGGAGATCGAGTATCTGCAGACGGAAGTGCAGCGCGAGTATCAGAAGGATCTTCGCCAGAATGTCATCGGCGCGTTGCTGGATATCTTCGAGCAACAGACCGAGCCCGCCATTCGGAATGAAGTCGCCGAGGTGCTCGACAATCTGATGTTGCACATGTTGTCGGCGGGACAGTTTCACAACGTCGCGTATCTCGTGCGCGAATCGCTCGTCGCCGTGCAGCGGGCGGGCGAGCTGCTGCCCGCGCAGCGCGACCAGCTCTCGCTGCTGCCAACTCGATTGAGCGCGCCCGAGCCGCTGACGCAATTGCTGCAGTCCCTCGACGAGTCGCACGATCTGCCGTCGATCACGGACGTAGTCGAGCTGTTCGAGCAGCTTCGTGGCAGCGCACTCGGCACGGTGCTCGATTGGATGGGTCGCGTCCAGAATCCGCAGCTCAAGCCAATTCTCGAGGCGGCCGCAACACGTCTTGCCGCGCAGAATACCGGTGAGCTGGTAAAGCTCATTCTCTCCCCGACGCCGCACGTTGCACTCGAGGCGATCAAACGGGCCGGTGCGCTGCAGACACCTGCTGCGGTTGCGCCAATCGCGAAGGTGTTAACGGATGGACTCTCCGAGCTGCATCTGGCCTCCGTGCAGGCGTTGAGCGAGATCGGTTCGCCGGGAGCGCTGCAGGCGCTCGAACGCGCTGTGGATGATCCCGATCGAGATGTGCGCGTTGCCGCCGTGCGTGTGCTGCAGGCGCGGAACTACCGTCCGGCGCTGGCGAAGCTCGAGGGCATCATCAAGGGCAAGGCGCTGCGCGACGCGGACCTCACGGAAAAGATGGCGGTGTTCGAGGCGTACGGCTCCGTGTGCGGGGAAAGTGGTGTCCCATGGCTCGACAGCACGCTGAATGGAAAGTCACTGTTCGGCCGGCGCGAGGATGGTGAGATTCGCGCGTGCGCCGCGGTCGCGCTTGGGCGCATCAAGACCACGAGCGCACAGGCGGCGCTACAGAAGGCCGCGGGCGAGAAGGACGTCGTTGTGCGCAATGCGGTGAGTCGCGCGTTACGCGGCGCGTTAACGTGACGGGGCGGACGTCGGGCTCGTATGCGCAGACCGCCGCTGGCGTCCGACAGACGCCGAGCGGGAGCCACTCCGTCGAGGCTGGAGGCGACGCGTACATTCGTCGCGCGGGGAAGGGACTGATTCTGGCATTCTACGCTGCGTTGCGCGCAATTCGTCTCTATCCGCTGGAAAATGCCGCCGTTCAGAACGCGGCCGAAGAGCTCGCGACGCTGACGAAGGAACTGCTCGAACGCGAGCACGAGCTCGAGATGCGCGTATCGGGCGAGTTCGTGTTCATCAACGGCGTTCGTCTTCGCCTCGATCTCGATAACTACGCGAGCTTCAGCCATTTGCTGTCGGTGTTCCGTTCGTCGGGAATCGGGTCGCTGCAGCTTCACGCGGTCCCCGCGCTCAAGGAGTGGCAGCGCTTCCTCGCGTTCCTGAACGTCGAGTCCAAGGCGGAGCCATCTGATCGTTTCGAGGAGCTGAGTGGGAAGCTGCGTGAGCAGAATCTCACGGTCTTCGAGATCGGCGAGCCGATGGCGCAGCTCGAGAACGAGCAGGATCGCGAGAAGTCGAAGGAAGTCGCGAAGAAGACCTATGCGCAGTCCGTGGCCGTGACGAAAGATCTGATGACGTCCGTGCGCCTTGGCCGCAGCCCGAATATCAAGAAGATCAAGCGCGTCGTACAGGGCATCGTCGATCAGATTCTCAATGAGGAAACGTCGCTCATCGGTCTCACGACCATTCGCGACTACGACGAGTACACGTTCACGCACAGTGTGAATGTGTGCATCTTCTCCGTTGCGCTCGGAAAGCGACTCGGCTTCGGTAAGCTGCAACTGTACGATCTCGGGATGGCTGCACTGTTCCACGACATCGGCAAGTCGCGCGTTCCGTCGGCGGTGCTCAACAAGCCGGGCGGCCTCACCGACGACGAGTGGCGTCTCATCGCTGCGCATCCGTGGCTTGGCGCCCTCACGCTCTTCCAGCTGCGCGGCCAGCAGGAGCTGCCGTATCGGGCGATGATCGTTGCGCACGAACACCATATGAAGATCGACCTGACCGGTTATCCGCGTCCGATTCGTGACCGGTCGCTGAGCATGTTCAGCAAGATCGTCGCGGTTGCCGACGGATTCGACGCGGCGACGTCGCGTCGTTCATATCAGACGACACCGCTCACGCCGGCGCAGGTGATGATGGAGATGCGCGACAATCCACGTCGCGGCATGGATCCCGTCGTTGTGAAAGCTTTCATCAATCTCACCGGTATCTATCCGGTAGGCACGCTCGTGATCCTCGACACCTTCGAGCTCGGAATCGTCCATGCGCCGAATCCGATTCCCGAAATGTTGTCGCGACCGATCGTGCGCATCATCAGTGACGAGCAAGGCAATCTCTTGCAGCCGGGATCGCTATCGGATCTGGGGGAGCAGAGCGCGGATGGCGTCTTCATCCGCACGATCATCAAGACGGAGAATCCCGAGCGGTATGGCATCAGGGTTGGCGACTATTTCATCTGACGCGATCGCTCGGCGGTTTGCCGATCTGAAGCGCGATTCGCGCAAGGCGTTCGTTCCGTACGTCACGGCCGGTCACCCGGATCCCGTGCGGAGCGTCGCGCTCATGCAGGGACTCGAGTCCGCCGGTGCGGACATCCTGGAGGTTGGAATTCCATTCTCCGATCCGCTCGCCGACGGCGCCGTCATTCAGGCGAGCTCGCAGAAGGCGCTCGATCAGGGTGTGCGTTTCGATCAGGTGCTCGACATCATCTCGCGCGCGAAGCTCTCGATTCCGGTGGTGCTGTTCAGCTACCTCAATCCGCTCCTCCGCGGCGGCGACGATGCCTTGCAGCGCGCGTCGGACGCTGGCGCACACGGCGTGCTCGTCACCGATCTTCCGCTCGGCGCCGACGCTGAGCGCGAGGCGTGGTTCGGCAACGGGCCGCTCGACTTCATTCGGCTCGTCGCGCCAACGACACCGTCGGAACGCATGGGCGAGATCGCGCGCACCGGCAGCGGTTTCGTGTATCTCATCAGCCGGCTCGGTGTCACCGGTGAACAGGCGACTCTGTCGACGGAGCTGCCGGCCACGGCGGCGCGTCTTCGCGCTGCCACCGCGTTGCCGCTGTGCATCGGATTCGGAATTGCGACACCGGAGCATGCGCGCGCCGCAGCCGCGCTGGCCGATGGCGTCGTCGTTGGCAGTGCCATCGTGCGTGCCGCCGACGAGAGCGTGGATGCAGCAGTTGCCCTCGCGGCGTCGCTGCGTCGCGGAATCGACGAAGCCTAGATGCGAACTTTCCTCACCGCGTATGCGCGTGCCGTCGGTGCGCTGGGTCTCGCGCTGCTCATCGCAACGCTGCTGCAGGATGTTCGCTGGCGCGATCAGCCCCTGGCGATGGGCGTGCTGTTCGTCACTGTGCTACTCATGCGCCTGCAACAGATCCCGCTCACCAAGTACGGATCGCTGAATCTGTTGTCGATGCCGGCGGTGGCCGGTGCGCTGGTTGTTGGTGCACCCGCCAGTGCGCTCTCGCTGTGGACCGGAATAGTGGTTGCCGATTCGCTGTTCCTGAAGAAAGGACTCGAGATCGCGTGGATCAACGCGGGGCGCGAAGTCATCGCGCTCATCGCGGCCTTTGGCGTGTTCGGGTGGGCGTCGGTGTCCACAGGGGCCGAGCTGACGAAGCTGAACGCAGAGACGGTGCCGGCCCTCGCACTGCTCGTGTTCACGTATTTCATCATGAGCCGCCTGCTGCTGTACTTCACGCTGCTCGTGCGCGACAAGCTGCTCGACGAGGAGCGTTCGCTGATTCTGCGGTACGAGGTGATCGCGTTCGGTGCGGGGAGCATCGCGGTAGCGATCGTATTGCTCGCATTCGGCAATCTCAGCCCGGTGGGTTGGGCGCTCGTTGGTGTCGTGCTCGGCGGTGCTGGTCTGCTCGTCAAGCGAATTCTCGAAGAGTCGATCGCGGCAGAAGAGCTGAACAAGATTCTCGCGATGGAGCAGATCGTTTCTTCCGACGTCGACATTGGCGATGCATTTCGGCGCATCGAGCTGCTCGCGCACCGGTTGGTGGATTGGCGCGAGTTCCGTATCGGGCGAGTCGAGAACAACGTGTTGCTGCATGTCTTTCGAGGCTCTGAGGGCTATTTCGAAACGCCTCGCGAACCGGATGCCAGTCTCGCCGAACTCCGCGCCGAGGCGGTTCGCACGGGTTCCGTCGTGAGTGTGCCTGACCTGTTGCGCGATGATCGCGTGCTGCCCGGACCATCGAAGGCGCGCAGTCTCATCATCCTGCCACTGCGATTTGGCGATCGCACCGTTGGTGTTCTCGAGCTCGAGCACCACAAGCCGGATGCCTACACCGAGAAGGAAGTCGCGCTCATGCGTCGGTTCGCGCAGCAGCTCGCGACGACGTTGCACATCTATGATCTCCGCCGCCCACTGCTGGAGGCCATGACGCGCGTGAGCGACCAGCTCGATACGCTCACGGCGTCGGCGCGCGCGCTGCGCGGTGGCGGCGAATCAGTTGCACGCACGATCTCCGAAATCAGTCGGGGAATCGCTGAAGAGGGCGAACAGATCGGGCAGTCAATCGAGGTAACGACGTCGCTGCATTCGGCGACACAGGACGTCGTGCGCGACGGCAGTTCCGCGGCGGAAGCAAGTCAACGCGCAACGGAAATTGCCACGGAGCACCGGCACACGATCGCTACGGCGATTGAGCGGCTGATCGGCGCGAAGACGTTCGTCGGCGAGAGCGCGTCGCAGATCAATGGACTCGCGGGCAGCGTCCGCCGCATCACCGAATTCATCGCCGTCATCCGCGAGCTCGCCGATCAGACCAACCTGCTCGCGCTCAATGCGGCGATCGAAGCCGCGCGCGCCGGCGATCAGGGCAAGGGTTTCGCTGTAGTTGCCGACGAAGTGCGCAAGCTTGCCGAGCAGAGCGCGCGCGCGTCTGATCAGGCGGGTGAGATCGTGGGTGCGTTCGAAGAGCAGATGCGTCGCGTCGGATTCCAGATGTCGCGCGGCGAGACGATCGTGCAGGACGTCGGCACGCTCTCGGAGCAGGCACGTCAGGCGCTCGATATGATCGTCGAGGCAACCGAAAGCGCCGCGACAGGCGCGCAGCGAATCGCGCTCACATCACGCGAACAGGAGCTCCAGTTCGCGAAGCTGAGCGAGCGCGTGCGGCGTATTGCGAGCATTTCGGGTCGCAATCGCGATGGCGCCGAGCAGGTGACGACCAGCGCGCGCGAACAGGCGGCCGCGCTGCGCGAGCTCGAGGGCGCCACGCAAGAGCTTCGCAACGTCGCGGCGAATCTCGGTGAGCTGACGCGTCGCATCACGAACGTCGCGTGATTTGACCGGCGAGAGCAGGCTGAATACGTTGCGCCCCGTGTCCTCAATGCATTCTGCTGAAACGGAAATTGTTCTTGCAGGCATGCGCTTCCACGTCTGCGTGGGCATTCTGCCTCACGAGCGTGAGATCGCGCAGGCACTCGAAGTGGATCTCGCAGTGCGGCACGCGGCCATGGTGCACGGAGTGATCGACTATCGTGCGCTGTACGACGCCACGCGCGAGACGATTGCCTCAGATCCGCTCACGTACCTCGAGCCGTTCGCGGAAGCACTGGCGGCTCGTGCGCTTGCGTTCGACGGTGTGACCTGGTGTCGCGTTGCCGTGCGCAAGCCGAACGTCGCACTTGGTGGGCCGCTCGACTATGCGCAGGTTGCAATCGAGAGGACGCGTGACTGAGATCGCATTCATCGCGCTTGGCACAAATCTCGGGGACCGGCGCGCGCATTTATCGGCAGCGCGTGCCGCGTTGTCACTCGTGCCTGGCGTGGAGCTGCTCGCCGCCTCGCGCGTCGAGGAAACGGTGCCGCTTGGAACGCTCGTGCAAGGTGCCTACTTGAATCAGATGGTCGCGATTGAAACGACGCTCGAGCCGGAGCCGCTACTCGCGCGCCTGCACCATATCGAGCGACAGCTTGGTCGTATTCGCGCGAGGCGATGGGACGCGCGCACGATCGATCTCGACATCGTGCGCTTCGGTGCGCGACAGCTCACGTCGCCCACGCTCGTGCTTCCACATCCCGGCCTCGCCGAGCGCGACTTCTGGCAGCGCGAGCTGCTCGAGCTCGGGCAGCTGTTGGGGACAGCCGCATGAAAGAAGCCGGCGTCGATCTTCCGTCGTGGGCACAGGTCAGCGAGAAGCGTCGCGGTCACATCGCACGCGTCACTGCGTTGCTGGACGAGTGGGCGAGACAGCTGAAGTTGAAGAAGAGCGACGCGGTCATGTGGCACGATGCCGGGCGTCTTCACGACGCGCTGCGTGACGCGCCCGAGGCACTGCTTCGTGAGCTCGCTGGAAGCATTCCCGGCTTCACGCTCGAGATGCTGCACGGACCTGCCGTCGCGGAACTGCTTCGTCGCGAAGGCGAAGCACGACAGGACCTTCTCGACGCGATTCGCTATCACACGGTCGGCTCGTGCGACTGGGGAAGAATCGGGCGTGCGCTGTACATGGCCGACTACCTCGAGCCAGGGCGCAAATTCTCGCGCGCCGATCGCGCGTATCTCGGAGCGCAGGTGCCGCATGACTTCGACGGAACATTCCGTCAGGTCGTTCGCGCGCGGCTCGAGTGGTCTTTGCGCGAAGGCATGCAACTGTATCCTGAGACTGTGCTGCTCTGGAATCAGGTGCGATGAAGCGCGGTCCGCTGGTGTTGATCGGACTCACGTTCGTCGTCATTGCTGCCACCGCGTATGTGTTCCGAATGCGCAGCGGAATTGCAACCGTTGTACCGACGTCAGCCCGCGCCGGCGTGGAACGCGCACCAGCGGGAGTCCGCGTGCGGGTACAGGTGATCAACACGACGCGCACGCGTGGTCTCGCACGACGGGCGACGCATCTGCTGCGCGATCAGGGATTCGACGTCGTCGAGATGACGACCGCTGGTCCGTTGCGCGACACGACGCTCGTGCTTGATCGCTCGGGACATCCGGCGTGGGCCGTTACAGTCGCGAAAATACTTGGACCGGCCGCGCGCACAGAAGCGCGACCAGACAGCTCACGCTACCTGGATATCACCGTGCTGCTCGGCAGCACGTGGCGCGCGCCGGCCGAGCCGCTCGACCCGTAGCTGTCCGCACGCAGCCGCAATGTCGATCCCGCGGCTCTTTCTCACGGCGACTTCTACATCGCGATCCCGCAGCAGCCGCGCGAATCGCGAGATCTCATTGCCGGATGTGGGAACGAAACCCTGCGAGCCGCCAGGATGGAGCGGAATGAGATTCACGAACGCACGGCATTCACGCGCGAGTTGCGCGAGCTGACGCGCCTGTTCGATACCATCGTTCACGCCGCCGAGCATGACGTACTCGAAGGTGACTCGACGATCGAAGACCTTCGCCGCCTCGATGACTTCGGCGAGTGGAAACTTCGTGTTGATCGGCATGAGCTGTTGCCGCAGCTCGTCCGATGGCGCGTGAATCGAGATCGCGAGTCGAAACTGCTCCGGCCGTTTCCCAAGTGCGATGATTCCTGGCAGCACACCGACGGTCGAGATCGTGATATGACGCGCACCAATGCCGAGTGCACGCGGGTCATTGAGCAGGGTCAGCGTCGGATCGACCGCCTTCCAGTTCATCATGGGCTCGCCCATGCCCATGAACACGATGTTGGTAATCTCGATGGGCGGATCGAGCAGACGCATCTCGCGCACCTGCCCAGCGATCTCATACACCTCGAGATTGCGTGAGAAGCCCATCGCACCCGTCGCGCAAAAGGCGCATTTGAGCGCACATCCCGCCTGCGACGAGATGCACAGCGTGACACGACCGCCGTCTGGAATGGAGACCGTCTCGATCGCCTCGCCGTCGTGCAGACGGAACAGGAACTTCTGCGTTCCATCCGTTGACGCCTGGCGCACAGCGAGCTCGAGTCGCGGAAGCGTGAAGCGTTCGTCGAGCGCATCGCGCAGTGCGGCAGGGAGCTCGGTCATTGCCGCAAACGACGGCGCAGGCTTGGCCCAGAGGCGACGCACGACCTGACCAACGCGATACGACGGCTGTCCAAGCTCCGTCATCGCGGCGGCGAGTCGTGCCTCCGCGTCGGCGGGAGTGAGGTTCAGCAGATTCTCGCGCTGTGTCATCGGACAGGTGTTCTCGGAACGACGGTCGCCAACATGAATTGATATGACGCACCCAACCCGGCGGTGCCGTCTTCGCGCGCGATGCCAACAAGGTAGTGCGAGTATCGCACGCCCATTCCGAGACGCAGTCGCGTCGTGGTAGACCCGAAGGACGTTTCGCGCGCAATGCCGCCTCGCAGGTCGAGAATCGAGGCGTGGCCTGAAGCATAGACGAAGGTCTCGTGACCGCGGCCCTCGTCGCGCTGATAGGATACGCCGGCACGCGTATCAGTTCCCATTTGCGCGGGGAGATACGCTTCACCAGCGCCCACGACGCTGGCGCGCTCCAGCTTTCTCGACGGCGAGAGGAGGAAGCTCGACAGTGCGACCCGGAAGGGAAGCCCAACGGGTTTATCGAGAATTCCCCCCGCGTCGATCGAGGTGGCTCGGCCTTGCGTGAGATCGAGCGTACCGGAGCGGCGACGCAATGCGACGCCGAGCGTCGCCGGTCCGCGTTCCGCTGCAATGATGCCCGAGAGGATCATCGAGCTGTAGCGAATCTCGTCGCCGATGGATTGCGGGTCGGTGTCAGTCCGCAACAGATCGCCGACGCTGGACTGGGCGAGTGAAAAGCCGGCGGTGACACCGGAGTGAATTCGATATGCTACCGTTCCCATTTGCGCCGATACACCCTGTTCGATCGGCGTGTCCAGCGCCGATGCGGAAAACAGCGCGCGATCACCGTTGTGCAATGCGATGGTCGCGGGATTCCAGAAGCCACCACCGGCGAACGTCGCGAGTGCGGGAGCCTCGGCGAGCGTGCCAAGCGGAAAGGTGAAAAGATCGCGGCCAGGCACTTGCTGCGCCTGCAGCGGGCTCAGCGCTGCGGCGGCCGCTATGGCGGCGAACGTCAAGCGGCACATGAAGTTGAGCTTACCCGGAGTCAGGAGTTGACGCAACCGCTCCGCTACCGTCTCTCAGGGGATCGGGCTAGCTTTACCGGTTGAATGCGCACCCTGCACACGCGTTGATGCCCGAACGTCAATTGCCGCCCTCGAGTGCGATGGGCGGCGTGCCGCGCGTAGTGCGAACGGGAGCCGTCTTCGCCGCGCATCGCATCTCCAGCCAGCCTGCTGCTCGCGTGCTCGGCTCCTTTTACTCCATCACCCGGTAATGTCAGAGTCTTCGCTCGCCACGAGCCTTCGTACGCATCCCTGTGGTGCACTTCGCATCGAGCACGTCGGACAGACGGTGCGGCTCGGAGGCTGGGTTCATCGCGCACGCGATCTCGGCGGACTGGTCTTCCTGGATCTGCGCGATCGCGCTGGGCTGGTGCAGGTGTCGTTCGACCCAGGCACGGCCGGTGCTGACGTCTGCACTCTCGCGGCGACGGTTGGCGCGGAGACAGTCGTGATCGTCGAAGGAGCGGTGGCGGAGCGTCCGCAGGCCATGAAGAACGCGGAGATGAGCACGGGTGCAATCGAAGTGCGTGCGACCTCGCTTCGCGTCGTTGGTCCAGCGACGACGCCGGCAATTCCCGTCGCGCGCGGCAAGACCGAACAACTTCCCGCCGAGGAGCTGCGACTCAAGCACCGCCACCTCGATCTCCGTCGTGACGACCTGCAGAAGAATCTGATGCTTCGTCATCGGTTGCTGCAGCGCACGCGGAGCTTCTTGTCGGCCGCCGGCTTCCTCGAGATCGAGACGCCGATTCTCACCAAGCCCACTCCCGAAGGAGCGCGCGATTATCTGGTGCCGAGTCGCGTGCATGCGGGTGAGTTCTACGCGTTGCCACAGTCGCCGCAGATTTACAAGCAGTTGCTGATGGTCTCGGGCTACGATCGCTATTTCCAGATCGCGCGCTGCTTCCGGGACGAGGATCTTCGCGCCGATCGCCAGCCCGAGTTCACGCAGATCGACGTCGAGGCGTCGTTCGTCGGGCAGGACGACGTGATCGATATCGCCGAAGAGATGATCCGGTCGCTGTGGGTGGAGGGCGGAAGCAACGTGCCCGAAGGTCGGGTGCGTCGCATGACGTACGCCGACGCGATGGAGCGCTACGGCATCGATCGCCCGGACCTGCGCTATGGTCTCGAGATCGGGGACGTGAGCAGTGTCTTCCGGAACAGCGAGTTCGTCGTGACGAAGACCGTGCTCGACGGCGGTGGACGAGTTCGAGGCATCCGCGTTCCCGGTGGAGCAGCGCTGTCGCGCAAGCAGGTCGACGAGATCGAAGCGGTCGCCAAGAGCGCCGGTGCATTGGGCTTGCTGCGCATCAAGTGTGTCAACGGCGTGCTCGAGGGTCCGCCGGTGAAGTTTCTTCCCGATGGTGCAGGTGACGGACTACACCTGGCCGAGGGTGAGTTGGGCTTGTATGTCGCGGCGCCGGATCACGTATCGAGTCCCGCGCTCGATCGCGTGCGGCAGGAAGTGGCGTCGCGAATGAACCTCGTGCCTGCTGGTGTCAATGCGTTCGTCTGGGTGATGGATTTTCCGATGTTCGAGAGAGATCCCGCGACACGCGCACTGGCCGCGGTGCATCACCCGTTCACGGCGCCACACCCGGACGATATCGCATTGCTCGAAAGCGAACCGTGGAAGGCGCGTGCGCTCGCCTACGATCTCGTGCTCAACGGCACAGAGCTGGGCGGCGGCAGCATCCGCATCAGCGATTCGTCGGTGCAGTCGAAGATTTTCGGACTGCTTGGCATCGACGAGGAGACTGCACAGAGCCGGTTCGGATTTCTGCTGGAAGGTTTGCGTGCCGGTGCTCCGCCGCACGGCGGCATTGCGTTCGGCTTCGATCGCATCGCGATGCTGCTTGCTGGCGCGACATCGCTGCGCGACGTCATTGCGTTCCCAAAGACGACGGCCGCGCGCGCTCTCTTCGAGGGTGCACCGTCGATCGTTCCGCCGAACGACCTGCGGGATCTTCACATCCAACTGGAGTCGCAGCCCACTTGAGCGACGGTTCAGTCACACAGAAGGTGAGCACCGAGGGTGCGGACATGCTCACGCTCGCCGGCGTGAACGACGGTAATCTCGTCGAGCTCTCGCGTCTCATGGGCGTACGCGTCGCGCTTCGTGGCGACGCGATGTCCATCACCGGCCCGGCGGAGCTCGTCGAGCGTGCCACGGAGCTCGGACGACGCATGGTCGAGCGCGCACGGCAGCGCATGGAGCTTACGCCTGACGATGTGCTTCGCCTGAGCGAAGACGAGGGCGCACCGACGGGCGATGGCAATGGTACCGGCAGCGCGAACGATGGCCGCATCGCGTTGCCTGGCGTTCGCAAACTGATCCAGGCAAAGACGAGTGGTCAGGCGGAGTACCTCGCGAAAATCGCCGAGAATGACATCGTCGTCGGCATCGGGCCGGCGGGCACGGGCAAGACCTTCCTCGCGATGGCTGCCGCCGTCGATGCGCTCACCCGGAAGAAGGTGCGTCGCATCATCCTCGCGCGTCCCGCGGTGGAAGCTGGCGAAAGCCTCGGTTTTCTGCCGGGCGACATGCAGGCCAAAGTCGATCCATATCTCCGTCCGCTTTACGACGCGCTCGACGAGATGATGCCGCAGGAGCGGGTGCAGAAGGCGCTGGAGACGCGCGTCATCGAGATCGCCCCGCTCGCGTTCATGCGTGGACGCACGTTGAGCGACGCATTCGTGATTCTCGACGAAGCGCAGAACGCCACCGCGATGCAGATGAAGATGTTTCTCACGCGGCTTGGCGTGAATTCACAGATCGTGATCACCGGCGACAAGACGCAGATCGATTTGCCGAAGCGTGAGGAGTCCGGGCTCATGCAGGTCGAGCGCATTCTTCCCGGCATCGATGGGATTGCCTTTCACTACTTCACGGACGTCGACGTCGTGCGCCACCGCCTGGTGCGTGACATCATCAAGGCGTACGCGGAGGACGGGGACTAGCACTGTGACGCGCGTCGTGCACGTGGCAACAGAGCAGGTGCGCATTCCGGTTTCGCGCGCGCGCATCATGCGCGTCGCGGAGTCTGTACTGCGTGCCGAGCGTGTGCACGACGCCGAGCTGTCGATCGCGTTTGTGTCGAATCGTCAGATGGCGACGCTGAATTGGAGTCACCTTCGGCATCGCGGCGCGACGGACGTCATCTCGTTCGGCTTCGCGCCGGTTGGGAAGGACGCACCGCTCACCGGTGACGTCTACATCGCCCCCGATGTTGCACGGCGCAACGCGCAGGCACATGGAACTGGCGTGCGGGAAGAGCTGCTCAGGCTCGTCGTGCACGGCGTCCTTCATGTGATTGGCCACGATCATCCTGTTGACGACGCACGATACGCATCGCCGATGTGGCGCAGACAGGAAAAACTCCTTCGCAACGCGATGGCGGTCGCATGAATACCGCGGCGCTGTTGACCGCAGCCGGCGCGATCGGCATCGCGACAATTGCGGCAGCCGCCGACGGCGCGCTGCTCGGGGGTGACCCCGAACCCGAACCAGCGCCGCCAGTGGTCGGTGTGCTCCGCGGTCGCGAGCGTGCACATCGGGCGCTCGCGCTCTCGCGCGTGCTGGCGCATCTCGTCGCTGGCGCGGCGCTCGCGCGATTCCTCGGCATTCGGCGCGGCGACGGCATAGCGGGCGCAGGCATCGCGTTCGGCGCCGCGCTGGCCGTCGTGATACTCGTTGAGGGAATCAGCCGCTCGCTCGGTTTCGCCACGGCGCCGCGATTCATCCTCGCGTTCGCGCCGATGGTGCGCGCGCTCGAAGTGCTGTTGTCACCGATTCTTCGGCTCGGCGTGGCGCTCGACACGTTGTTCGAGCGGCTCATGCCGGCGCCGACGATCGAAGAGCGCGCCGAGCTGCGCGAAGAGGCGACGGAGCAGTTCAGACAGGTCGTCGCTGCGGAGGCCGACGTCTCGCGCGACGAAGAGGCCTTGCTGCACGGCGTCTTTTCGCTCGGCGACACCGCGGTGCGCGAGGTGATGATTCCGCGCGTCGACATCGTGGGCATCGATCAGACGACGCGCTGGAGTGAAGCGGTTGACCGCGTGCGCAGCAGCGAGCACGCGAGGTTTCCCGTGTACGAGGAGACGCTCGACAACGTCATCGGCATTCTCTACGCGAAGGATCTGCTTCCCTTCGTCATCGACGACGACGAGCCGATGCGCGGCTGGCAATCGCTCGTGCGTCCGGCGTCGTTCATCCCGACATCCAAACCGATCGACGTGCAGCTTCGCGACTTCAAGACCAGTCGCACGCACATCGCCATCGTGAGCGACGAGTTCGGCGGAACAGCGGGTCTCGTCACGATCGAGGACGTGCTCGAGGAAATTGTCGGTGAGATCCACGACGAGTACGACGTCGAGGAGCCGGAAGTGGAGCAGGAAGGGGGGCGCCGCTTTTGGGTGAGTGGGCGGCTTTCGCTCGATGACCTGAGTGAGAGGCTCGGTCAGGATTTCGCGACGGAAGATCTAACGACGGTGGGCGGACTCGTGTACGAGGCATTTGGTCGCGTGCCGCGCGCCGGTGAGTCCATCGTGGTCGGCGCATACAAGCTCGTCGTGGAGCGCGTGCGTGGACGACGCATTGAGCGCGTGTACTTCGAGCGCGTGCATCCGCTCGCAACGACGGCAACTGAATGACGTCGGCCGAGCTGCTGCTCATGCTGTCGGTCGTCACGGTCGCCGCGCTGACGGCCGGCGGTATGGCGATGCGGTCCGTGAGCCGCATCTGGCTGCGGCATTGGGTTGAGCAGCAGTTACGAGGTTCGCGTGCAGCGTTGGCGTATCTCGAACGTCCGCAGCGGCTGATCATCGCGTCGAGCGCAACGGTTGCGCTGATTCTCGTCCTGAGTGGAGAGCTGCTCGCAAGCGACAATGTGCGCAACTGGACGGCGCTCGCCATATCGCTCTCACTGTTCGCCATCGTGGTGATCGTGCTGGGTCAGCTTTTGCCGCGCGCCATTGCGCGCCGATTTGCGCCAAGTGTGGCGTCGCTGCTGTCGCCGCTGCTGGAGGCGGCAGCGCTGATCGCGTCGCCGATCGTCACTGCTGGACGACTGGCGAGCCGGCCATTCGAGCGTCGGTCGGCCGCGGAGAAAGATGCGGAGCGCGATACCATTCAGGACCTGTTGCGCGAGGGTGAGCTGGAAGGTGTCGGTGAGCGTCAGGAGATGGAGATCATCACCGGCGTGATGGAGTTCGGCGAGAAGGCAGTCGGCGACGTGATGATTCCTCGCGACGAGATCTTCGCGATCAGTCGCGACGCGAGTGCACGTGAGGTGGCGGAGGAAGTTGCCACGTCAGCGTTCAGCCGAGTGCCGGTGTACAACGGCACGCTCGATCACATTGTCGGAATGATCCACGCGTTCGATGTTCTCAAACTGCGTGGCGAGCGCGTGCCGTCACTGCGACCCGTGGCCATGGCACCGCCGAGCACACCGTGTAGCGACCTGCTGTTCCGGATGCTGCGCAAGCGGACGCATCTCGCCATCGTTCACGACGCAGATGGAACGACGATTGGCCTGGTTACGCTCGAGGATCTGCTCGAGGAGCTCGTCGGAGATATTCGCGACGAGCATGATGAGCCGGCACAAAGTCCAGGTCTCTGAGCGCATGTCATCCCGCAGGAGAGAGCGAAGCGAACGAGTGTCGGGATCCGCTGTCGCTGAGATTATCGCCGGCTATTGGCGCAACGAAAGTAGATCCCGACACTCGCTACCGCTCCTGCGGGATGACAACACTCTGCGGATGCGCTTACTATCTTCACCTCCAAAACGACGATGCACGAACGCCTGCTGACTGACTTTGCCGCCGGCAGGAAAGCCGCTCTCGCACGCGCGATCAGTATCGTCGAAAACCATCGCGCGGGTTTTGAGGAGCTGCTCGCCACCTGGCATCCGATGCTGGGGCGCGCACGACGCATCGGCATTACGGGACCGCCCGGCGCGGGCAAGAGCACGCTCACGACGGGCCTCGCGAAGGCGTATCGCGCGCAAGGACTGACGGTCGGCATCATCGCCGTGGACCCGACATCTCCCTTCACTGGCGGCGCGCTGCTCGGCGACCGTATCCGCATGGAAGAAATCGCGCTCGATCCCGGCGTCTACATCCGCTCGCTTGCCACCCGTGGATCACTCGGTGGGCTATCGGCTGCGACGCGCGAGACGTCCGATGTGCTCGACGCCTTCGGTATCGATCGAATCTTCATCGAGACGGTTGGCGTGGGTCAGAGCGAGCTCGATGTCGCACGCACGGCGGACACGAGTCTCGTCGTGCTCGTTCCCGAGTCCGGCGATTCGATTCAGACCTTGAAGGCCGGCCTCATGGAGATCGCCGACATCTTCACTGTGAACAAAGCAGATCGTCCCGGCGCCGACCGGCTTCGCAACGAAATCGAAGTGATGCTCGGCATGCGGAGTGGCGCGACGATGCGGAATGTGCCAGCACATCACGGCGTCGACCTTTCACAGAACAACATTCTCAAACAGGTGCGTGCGGCCGCGCAGAGTGACGATACGAGTCATTGGACGCCGCCCGTCCTGCGCACCGTCGCCGCGAAAGACGAAGGGATCGACGACGTCATCGGCGCGCTCGATCGGCACTTTCGCTATCTTGAAGAGAGCGGCACGCTGCGCGAGCGACGTAGGGCTCGGCTCCGTGAACGTGTGGTGGAAGTGGTGGAGGACAAGACGCGTCGTCGCCTGTGGAGCGATGCCGCAACGAATCAGTGGCTCGAGGAACGCCTTCCCGATCTCGAGACTGGGGTGGCCACTCCGTTCGCGATTGCGAACGACCTCCTCGCGCGCAGTGTAGACCTTCTGACGCGGACGTCGTCATGACATCGATGCGAGAGCTCTCCGATACGATCAGTGAGCAACACGCCGAACTCGAGCGCCTGCGCGAGGAAGTCGCGGCATGGCGGCGAGCATATGAAAAGGGAAAGAAGCGCGACATCGCGTTCGTGAACTCGGAAGAGGAAGTCGAACCGCTGTACACGGCGCTCGATGTCGAAGGCAGTGATAGCGAGAAGCTCGGCACGCCCGGTGTATTTCCGTATACACGCGGCATCCATCCGACTGGGTATCGCGGCAAGCTGTGGACGATGCGGCAGTTTGCCGGCTTCGGCAGCGCGAGCGACACCAACGAGCGATTCAAGTTTCTCCTCGCGCATGGGCAGACAGGACTGTCTACGGCGTTCGATTTTCCGACGCTCATGGGCTACGACTCCGACCATCCGCGCTCGGAAGGCGAAGTCGGTAAGACCGGTGTCGCGATCTCGAGCCTCGCCGACATGGAGGTGCTGTTCGGCGGCATTCCGATGGACGAAGTCTCGACCTCGATGACCATCAACGGGCCCGCGATCATCCTCTGGGCCTTCTACATCGCGGCCGCGGAAAAGCAGGGGGTGTCGAGCGAGAAGCTGCAGGGCACAATACAGAACGACATTCTGAAAGAGTACATGGCGCAGCATGCGTGGTGCTTTCCCATCGA
>JBDUCR010000518.1:0-1800 GCA_040003345.1 bacterium | reverse complement strand
CTCTGCAGATTTCGGGAGATGGCGGGTGAGGTTCTGCTTTGACGACCGCTCCGTCCTGGGACGGTACAATCGGCGCGAAGGTAGATCCCGACACTCGCTCGCTTCGCTTGCTCCTGCGGGATGACATACTAGCCGATCGGATAGTACACGCCGACTTCGCGCGCATGCATCGTTCGTCCGTGGCCAATCACGGCCACGTGAACAACAACGAGACATGAGCATGCCGAAGACAACAGCGAACGCTTCCCTGGTGGAGCTTTCCAATCAACTTGCCGGTGCGGTCGCGCAGGCCGCACAGAGTGTCGTCGCGGTCCACGCGCGATCGCGCATTGCATCCACCGGCGTGCATTGGCGCGATGGACTCATCGTCACCACGGACGCTACCGTGCGACGCGACGAAGGAATCACGATCACGCTGCCCGACGGACGCTACGTTCCCGCGACGATTCAGGGCCGCGATGCGAGCAGCGATCTCGCCGTCCTGCGTATCACCGACGTCGAGCTCCCGCCCGCCGAGCTTGGCGACGTTGCCGGGCTTGCACCAGGCCACATCGTTCTGGCACTCGCTCGGCTCGACGAGAGTGGACCTCGTGCGAGCTTTGGTGTCGTGAGCTCCGTCGGCGGCGCGTGGCGCTCGTGGAAGGGCGCCGAATATGAGCGAAGCATTCGATCCGAAGTCACGCTGCATCCCGGATTCGGAGGAGGACCGCTCATCGACGCGGCGGGTCGCGTGCTCGGAATCAATTCCGGTGGCTTGAGCCGCGGCCTCGCAACGACGATTCCCGCGCAGAGCGTCGAGCGCATCTTCGGTCACCTGGCGAGCACGGGCTACGTACCACGCAGCTGGCTTGGCGTTGCGATGCAACCGGTGCAGCTGTCATCGCAACTGCGCGACTCGCTCGCGATCGAGCAGGAATCGGGACTGCTCATCATCGGGATGGAGCAGGACGGTCCGGCGGCGAAGAGCGGTCTACTCGTCGGCGACACCATCATCGCCGTGGATGGACACGTGGTTTCCGATCCGCAGGATGTCGCGAGTGCGATTGGCGGTGAATCAGTTGGCCGCACGCTGGGCTTCGACGTCGTGCGCGGCGGTGCTCGTGCGAAGGTCGATGTGACGATTGGCGAGCGTCCTCGTGGCGCTGGCCGTTCGCATCGCGGTCGCCGATAATCATCATGTGCTGATCACGCGCGTCTTTCTCCTGATTGCCGATCCCGTGCGTCGCGCCGCGTTGTCGACGGCGCTGCGCACGGATCAGGCGGTGCGGATTGTCGACAGCGAGGGCGATGCGGATGTCATCGTCGGCGACGCGTCTTCGCCGCTCGCACCGGACGGCGCGTCCGTGCGCAAGGGTCAGGCGCTAACGCCGCGGGAGAGCGAGGTGCTACGCCTCGTCGCAGCGGGCATGGGCAATGGACACATCGGTGAGCAGCTCGGCATCTCGAAGAGCACGGTGAAGTATCATCTCGGCGCGATTTACACGAAGCTCGGTGTGCACACTCGTGCAGAAGCTGTGACTATGGGTATTCGATCGGGCATCGTGCTGCTATAGCGGGACGCTGTCAATGAAATGGGTTCATCACAGAGCGACGCGAAGAGTTCAAACGCATTGCCGGCGGTTAACGGTTAGCGGTTAACGGTTAACGGTTTTGCGCACTGGAGAGTTCGAAAACTTGGCTGCCGGAATCCAGGTTTGGGGTTCACGGTTGGTGGTTTGCGGTTCCGGGTCACTGACGTTGACCACAAACGTTGGTAACCCGAAACCCCCAACCCGAAACCGTACAACTCCAAACCTGGAT
>JBDUCR010000286.1:0-5967 GCA_040003345.1 bacterium | reverse complement strand
TTGAAGTACATCACTTCCCACGTGGCCACGTAGCACATCGAGGACACTGCGGCGATCAGCACTCCAACGGCCAGCGCCCGCCCGAATCGGACGGTTCCCCCTCCGACGGTATCGCGGTATGAACGCACACCGAAATAGATGAGCAGGAACGCCAGCACCATGGTCGTATAGCCCAGGAGCAGGCCGCTGCTGTCGAAACCGATTTGATCGTGGAATGGAATCGTGAGCATCATCATCACGGAGATGAGCGCTCCCGATATGAGGCCGTATTTAATGACTGTGTTCTTCATCGAGGCTGACTGAGGAGGGGAATTGGCGCGGTGTCGAGCCATATACTGGCGATATCACACCGTTCTCGCGTCACCCGAACGGGTGATTTTGCCGGGAACCTCACGAAATCACCAGTTCGGGTGACGGAATCGCCCGACGCCGCCCTTCCTGTCAGTCTTCTCGCGTCTTCTCGAGTGCCCGCACACCGAGGTACTCCGACTGGTCGACGAACCGCGCGACCGTTGCGATGGCGTCTTCGAGTTGAAGCGCGACGCCAGTCGGCATCGAACGCCGGATCACGTGATCCAGCTCCTCGCGGATGATCATGAACTCACGCCGCATTGACGCCTCCGTCCAGCCGAGGCGCGCCCGCTGTGCTCCGTGTCGCTCCGACACGAGGCGCTGAATCTCCGTCGCGTCGGCGAGCAGCGCCGACGGCTGCCCGGCCGTTTCCTCGACTACGACCAGCGCGCTGGCAATGTCGGCGAGCAGCGTCGACAAGTGATCGGTAACCTGCGACGTTCGCAAACCGGCGGCCATCGGAATGCTCGTATCGGCCCGAATGCGTCCCACGATCAGACCCACGAGTCGTTCCAGGTCCTTCAGTACACCGCGGGCGATCTCGCCGAGTCCAGTCAAATCGCGCGACGACGCGGGACTGCGGTGCACCTTCCGCTGCACGTCGTCCATCCCAGACGAGCCGGTGCGCGCGTTCGCAGTATCTGCGGTTAGCGCCGCGGATACGTCCGCGGGAAGCCAGAGAGAAAATGTGGACCCTTCTCCCAGCGTGCTTCGAACCGTCAGGTCGCCGCCCATCGCGCGCGCAAACCGCTGCCCGATCGTCAACCCCAACCCGCTTCCTTCGCGCGAACGTGTGGGACCCGTGTCCGCCTGTACGAAGGGCTCGAATATCGCCCGCAACTTTTCGGCGGGGATTCCAGGGCCCGTATCCGCTACGGATATTCGAATATGCGTACGCGGCTGAAGGCGCGCATCCTGGTCGGGCGTCGTCGCGAGCGCGCCGTCGACTGTGATCGTACCGCCCGGCTCCGTGCACTTCACGGCATTCGACAGCAGGTTCACCATGATCTGCCGCACTCGCTCGCCGTCGCCGATGTAGCGCGGAAGCTCTTCGATTGCCTTGTTCACGACAAGCGTGAGGTTGCGTGCCTCGGCTTGCGGCTGAATCAGACTGAGCGCGGAACTGATCGCCTCGGACGCTACCGCGGACACGTTGGCCACCGAGAAGCGACCTGCCTCCACTTTGGCGAGATCCAGAATGTCGTTGACCAGGCTCAGGAGGTGCTTGGCGCTGTGTCGGATGCGGCCAACCTGATCGCGCATCGTATCGCTGACGTCGCCGGAGATGCCGAGCTCGATGAGCTCGGAGTAGCCGAGGATTGCGTTGAGCGGCGTTCGAAGCTCGTGCGACATGATCGCGAGAAAATCGGATTTCGCGCGACTCGCCGCTTCGGCCTCGATACGTGCATCACGTTCGTGGGCGAGCTGCCGCGACCGCTCTTCCGCGTACTTTCGATCCGTGATGTCGCGGAGCGAAACGAGTTCGGCAGTTTCACCGTCCCAATCCGTATGCACCACTCGAAGCTCGGCGTATACCAGCTCCCCGCCGCCGCGACGCACGATTTCCATCTCTGTTGTTTCTCCAGCCACGAGCGGAGAGCCAAGCTGGCTTCCAATCAGCGCTTCGGGGCTGCGAGTGAACAGCTTCGCTGCCGCAGGGTTGGCGAAGCGAATGACACCCTGCTTGTCGACGACGACGATCCCGTCGGCCAGCGTTTCGATGATGGCGCGCAGCTGGTTTCGCGGGCCGTCGCCGCTCGAGTTCGCGGTTGCGGTCGCGGGTCTTTGGGTCGGATCTGTCATTCGTGGTTCCGTTGAGGGCGGTCGGCGCCGCCGTAGCGGATTCGCGAACGTGTTCTCTTGACTCCGCTATTCGCCCGACCACACAATGCAACCAGCGGGCCTAGCCGTGCGCCTCGGCATTGCGGCACGTTTCGCTGGTGGCGGGTATCATTCACGTCCAATTTACGCACATTCGGGAGGATTGTTGACTACTTATTTGTTGAAGCTATTCGTGACTGGTGCCAGTTCGCGCACCGAAACCGCCATCGCGAACCTCAGTCGCATCTGTGAGCAGGAGCTCGCAGGCCGGTATGAGCTCGAGATCATCGACGTGCTCGAGCATCCTGATCTCGCAGAGGACGAAAAAATTCTCGCCACTCCAACATTGATAAAATCGCTACCCTTGCCCCTCCGGCGCGTGATCGGCGATATGTCGAACACCGAGAAAGTACTGTTGGGCCTCGCACTGCAGGTCAAGGCGCAGGACCGGTCCGTGGGCGACGGAGCGCTTCAATGACCAAGGCGGTAGCGCACACCGCGGTCGAGAAGGTTGCCACCGGGATATCGAGCTTCGACATCATTGCCAAAGGTGGCCTGCCCCGAAATCGGACAACCCTGATCTCGGGCACGGCTGGCAGCGGCAAGACGATCTTCGCGGTGCAGTTTCTGGCCGCGGGGATCCAGTCCGGCACTCCTGGAGTGTTCGTCACATTCGAAGAGTCGGCCACCGACATTCGGAAGAACATGCTCAGCTTCGGCTGGGACCTCGCCAAATGGGAAGCCGAGGGCAAGCTCGCGTTCGTCGATGCCTCGCCGGACCCGTCGATCGACACCATCGAGGCGGGTGGCTTCGACCTTGGCGCCCTTTTGGCCAGGGTGCAGCACGCCGTGCAGAAAGTGAAGGCGGAGCGCGTCGCCGTCGATTCGCTCGGCGCGGTGTTTTCGCAATTCTCCGATCAATCGATCGTCCGCAGCGAGCTCTTTCGCATCGCGTCGGCCCTCAAGGCCATCGGTGTCACGGCTGTTCTCACGGCCGAGCGTACTGACGACTACGGTCCGATCGCACGCTTTGGTGTGGAGGAGTTCATCGCCGACAACGTGATGATCCTCCGGAACGTGCTCGAAGACGAGAGCCGCCGCCGCACGATCGAGATCCTCAAGTTTCGCGGCTGCGACCATCAGAAGGGCGAGTATCCGTTCACCATCGTGCCCGACGGCGGCGTCATCGTCATTCCGCTGTCGGCGATGCATCTCAGCATGAAGTCGTCCGACAAGCGCATCTCGTCCGGCAATTCGCAGCTCGATGAGATGTGCGGCGGCGGTCTGTTCCGTGACTCGGTAACGCTGGTGTCCGGAGCGACGGGTACGGGTAAGACGCTCACAGTCACGCAGTTCATGCAGGGCGGCGCGAGCAATGGTGAGCGGTGCCTGCTGCTCGCGTTCGAGGAGAGTCGCGACCAGCTCGTGCGGAACGCAACGGGTTGGGGCTTCGACTTCGATCAGATGGAGCGTGACGGACTGCTGCGCGTGGTCTGCGATTATCCCGACATCTCCGGTCTCGAAGACTGGCTCGTCACGATTCAGGCGGTGATTCGCGAGTTCAAGCCTCAACGCGTTGCCCTGGATAGTTTGTCGGCGCTCGAGCACGTTGGTTCGCGCAAGGCGTTTCGCGAGTTCGTCATCGGTCTCACGTCGTTCATCAAGCACGAGGAGATAACGGGACTGTTCACGTCGACGACGGAGTCGCTCATGGGCGGCGACTCGATCACCGAGACGCACATCTCCACGCTGACGGATTCGATCATCCTGCTGCGGTACGTCGAAATGTTCGGCGAGATGAAGCGCGGCCTCACCGTGCTCAAGATGCGCGGTTCGGCGCATGACAAGGCGATTCGCGAGTTCACGATCGACAAGGGCGGCATGATCATGGGCCGTCCATTCCGCAACGTCACCGGCATTCTCGCGGGCACACCGGTGCACCTCTCGCCTGCCGACGTCGAGCGCGTTTGGGCGCGCTCGGACTCCGAGATCGACTTGAAGGAGCGCCGCCGGACCTGAGCTCGAACCGGGCGCTCAGATCAGAAATCGGCCGCATATCTCTGGACCGCCGCTTCAAAGGTGATCTCGCCGTCGAGATAGTGCTGCCAACTACGTTGCAGCACCGGTAGCGCGTGCCTGAAGTCCGGCACCTGTGTCCAGAGGCCGTTCTTCTCAGCATACGATGTGTGTCCAGGAATCGCCCGCTTGGTCAACACGCCAGCCGTGTAGAAAATAAAAACATGAGTCGGATCTCGCGGCGCTGTCTTGCCGCGCGCCTGAAACGCAGCGTTCAAGGACGATAAGAGCGAGTCGTCCATGGTGTGCAGCGCTTCGTGAAACAGAATTTCCAGGCCTTGGTCGTCCTGGTTCCGGCCGTCCTCGCTCGACACCGTGATGTGCGACGGACCGTTCGTTGTGTAAGCGCCTGCCCAATTCGCGTACGCCGTCACATCAACTCGCACCGGCGTTCTCGACCACGGTACGTGGAACGCCCGACTTTCCTGCGTCGCCAGGCTGTCACCATGGAGCGCCAACAGCGCCCGCATGTGCGCTTCCCATTCGTGGTTCGCAGCATCGTGGCGCGGCCACCACAGCCGACGATACACTGGAGCCGCGCGTTCTAAGACTGCACCCAACGACGGGTCGATGACCGAGCTGGGCATGGTCGTAGGCGCATCCAGGCTCGCAAGTCGGTTGTTGATCGCCACCATCCCCTGGTCAAAAAGAATGTCTCGACGCGCGAGAGCGGAGTCATAGTACGCGACCGCTGCCGACCACTCGCTCTGATCACGAGCGGGTAGTGCACTGAGCCCGACCGTGTCGGTCAGCGCGCGCATAATCGCTGGCCGCGTCGCGTCGAGCCCCTTTCGTGCCCGCGCAGTGGCGTAGAGAAAATGATGAAGATTCAGCCAGAAATTGCTGTGGAAGGCGAAGGCGTCGGACGCCAGCGGGCCGACCACCGCCGCCGTCGAGCTCTGCATCTCCGGCCGCAACTCTGGATTCCGTGCTGGACCGGGAATCAGAGTCGAAATGATGACTACAGCAAGCGTCTCAACCTTTCTTAGCAAGGCCCTTCCTCCTCGTTCAGCGTTTCGTTCGTTCGCTCGCGGCCGTCACCGATTGACGTGACACAGCATTCACCGACGTACCTTATGCCGACGCCCTGCCCGTGAAGTGGCGCGCCGGCAGCACAGAGACCGAGGCCGCACATGGCGGCGAGTCGTGAACCAGATCTCACACTGCTCGTCCCTGTGGAAATCAGCTCGAGCCGCTTTCAAGTGTTCTTTCGAACCGCCAGCAGAGATTCGCGCGGTTGGCGAGCTGCTGTTGAACCTGTCCATGCGTCACGAATCCGACAGACTGCCAGAAGCGAACAGCGCCCACATTCTGGTCCTGGACAATGAGCCTGATGACGTGACCTCCACGAGAACGCACGTACGCCTCCATCGCAGTCCAGATCGCGCGTCCATTTCCGCGATTGCGCTCCTCCGGGAGCAGCAAGAAGATGCCTACATACCAATCAGTGGCTGCTGGAAAGCCATCAATGAGCCCGACCACGCCTACGAGCTCGTTGGCGCGCTCGATCCCGAGCAGGTACCTACGGTCGTCGGTGACGCCGGGTGGACCATCTTCCAGCAAGCCGCGCGCGGAGATGGCAGCGTCCTCTTCCCCGGTCACGAGCTCAAAGAAGGCGCGGCACTGGCGACAGAATTCCGCGACGCGAACCGATTGCGTTCCATCTAGCCGCGTCACCGCCAGTCCGAGTGCACGTAGACTTCGCCAGTCGGCCGCGTC
>JBDUCR010000325.1:0-1810 GCA_040003345.1 bacterium | reverse complement strand
ATGCTCGACGTCGTGAAGCGCTATGACGTCGATGGCATTCACATCGACGACTACTTCTATCCGTATCCGGAGCTCGGTGCGGACAGCGTTCCGGTTCAGTTTCCCGATTCATCGAGCTACGCGGCGTATCAGAAGCGAGGTGGGAAGCTCGAGCGCGACGATTGGCGTCGGCACAACGTGGATACGTTGATTCAACAGCTCTATCGTCGCACGAAAGAAGTGAAGCCGTGGGTGAAAGTCGGCATCAGCCCATTTGGCATCTGGCGCCCCGGGTATCCCGCGAGCGTGAAGGGGTTTGATTCGTACGCCAAATTGTTTGGCGACTCACGCAAATGGTTGCGCGAAGGATGGATCGACTACTTCACGCCACAGCTCTATTGGCCGATTGCCCAAACGGCACAGAGTTATCCAGTCCTTCTCGATTGGTGGCTTGGCGAGAATGTGAAGTCGCGACATATCTGGCCGGGTCACAACGCGAGTCGTGCCGCGACTGGCGGAGGCTTGTGGGGCGCCGACGAGCTCAATGCGCAGATTCGCGCGACGCGTGCGTCAGCGGCAACCGGCGACATCCACTTCAGCATGCGCACACTCATGCCGCTCGGCACCGTGCGACGTGATTCGGTGCTGGCCGGTGTTGCGACGCAACCGCCTCGCCAGGTTGCGGCGGCGGCACTTACAGAAAGGCTCCGCAGCGATCTCTACGCCGTACCGGCGCTCATTCCTGCGTCGCCGTGGCTGGGAAAGCGTGTTTCGGCAACACCGAAAGCAGTGTTGGTTGTCGACGTCGCGTCGAACGATGTGGTGTTGAAGCTCACTGCAATGGCGGGAAGCAAAGTCACGTGGTGGACGGTGCGCGCTGAGGACGCCGACGGAAGCTGGCGCACGTGGATTCTGCCCGGCGCGCAAACACGACTCGTCGTCTCGGCCGCTGGGCGACCGCGGCCTCAACGTGTCGTCGTCACGGCGGTTGACCGGATTGGCAGCGAGAGTGCGGCACGCGTAGTCATGCCGCAGCAGTAGTGGCTTCTCTTCCCTCCGAGTGGACCGACGGCTGCGACACACGCGCATTCGACATCGCGCGCGCAGCGTACGAGTCGCCCGGACGTCATTACCACAATTGGGACCACGTTGTCGCCTGCGTCGACAAACTGAAAGGCATTCCGTGCGAGAATCCTCGCCTGCTCTTTCTCGCGCTCGTCTTTCACGACGCGATCTACGTTCCCGGCCGCACCGACAATGAGGTCGAGAGCGCGGTGCTGGCACGCGAGACGCTTTCTGCATTGTGCTCGATCACCGCACTCGAGCTCGATGCAATCGAGCGCATGATTCTCGCGACGCGGGATCATCATGCGCTGGCCGGCACACTGAGCGCGGACGAAGCTGTTCTGCTCGACATCGACCTCAGCATCCTCGGCTCCTCGCGCGAGGAGTATGCGCACTACGCCCGCGCAATTCGCGATGAGTATGTCCCCGCCGCGGCGACGGATACGCAATTCCGGATCGGGCGTCTCGACTTCCTCCGACGCCTGATCTCGATGCCACATGTCTTTCTCACAGAAGAAGGACAGCGCCGATGGGGCGACGCGGCTCGCGCGAACCTGGCGTGGGAGGCCGAGGAGCTCGCCGGCGAGGGCTGAGCGCGCGCCTGATTAGATATCGCCATGGCTTTATTGGGCATGCAGGACGTCAGCATCGCATTCGGAGGACCTCCGATTCTCGACCGCGCTCGGTTCGCCATCGAGCGCGGCGAGCGCGTGTGTCTCCTCGGACGCAACGGCGCGGGCAAGAGCACGATCATGAAGCTCCTCGA
>JBDUCR010000269.1:0-1812 GCA_040003345.1 bacterium | reverse complement strand
AAGCGCGACGTCGAGGAGGTGCGTGCGGAAGTTCGTGCGGGGATCGTTCCCGGCATTCTGCTGCAGCCGTCGGGGATCTATGCGGTCATTCGTGCGCAGGAGGCCGGCTGCTCACTCATGAAGTCGACCTGACGTGGTGTCAGGCTGACAACTCGCTCGGCTTTCGCGCGACAAGCTCGCGTGTCGGCGGAAAGATCCACGGTGTGATTCCGTTCCCTTCGATGGTCCAGCCGAGTGTACGAAGCTCGCGCGCGTAGTCGCCGACGTGCGCGATGTCGAGGATCGCAACGCGTCCACCGGGCCGCACTACGCGCGCGATCTCGCGTATCGCCCGGCCGCGCTCCTGCGTCGTCGGCACGTTGTGGATCGCGAGGCTCGAGACGACGATGTCCACGCTCGCGTCATCGAGAATCAACGCTCGCATGTCGCCGTCGCGCACCGTCACGCGCTCGCCGACACCTTCGGCTTCGGCGTTAGCGAGCGTCGCAGCGGCACTGTTCGCGTATTGATCGGCCTGCGACCAGAGGTCGACGCCGATCGCGCTGCCCCGCGGAACGCGTTTGGCCGCGCCGATCAGCATGAGGCCGTGTCCGCAGCCGACGTCGAGCACCGTCTCGTCGCCGCGCAGTGCGAGACGATCGAGCAGCCGATCGCGTGCGCGTTGTTTGCCATAGCGGCTGCTCGCCAGCATGAGCAGCGCCGTGATGGCGAACGAGGCGCCGGGCCAGCGCATCGCGACGCCCCAGCGCGCGCCCGCGGATCCGGCGGGCGAGATGGCCTGCAGCACGAGCCCGCCGCCGATGAGCGCCATCGCGAGCAGCGCCATCGTGCGAATGACGCCGGGAGCGTCGATCCCGTAATTGGCTCGCGTAACGCGGGGTACGTCGGGAGTCTCCATCATGACATGCAGTGCGTGCGTGACGTGGATGGATGATGGCCGGATGGTGCAAGGCCGCCGGGTGCGACAACTTAGGGCAGTGGATTCGATCCCGCATCACCTCTCCTGCCAATAGCCGATGATCAAGGCGACTCACGAACAGCTGCGGCCCGTCCTCGAACGTCGCGATCATGGCTTTCGCTGGCGCGGTCGCGACATCTCCCGAATCGAAGGGCTGAGCGACGCGGTGTTCGCCTTTGCCGTGACCCTGCTCGTCGTGTCGCTCGAGGCGCCGAAGACGTTCCACGATCTTACGCGACTGATGCACGGCTTCGTCAGCTTCGGTATCTGCTTCGCGCTGCTGCTGATGATCTGGCATGCGCAGTACATCTATTTTCGCCGCTATGCGCTCGATGACAAGAGGTCGTTTCTGCTCAACGCCGCGCTGCTCTTCGTCGTTGCGTTCTACGTCTATCCGCTGAAGTTCCTCTTTACGGTGTTCTCGAATGCGTTAACGGGCTATCACGAGGTCAACGCCGCTGGTCTTCCAATCGAGGCGATGAAAGTGCAGGACTGGCGTCCGCTCATGCTGATCTACGGCGCCGGTTTCATCGCGCTCTATGTGATCTTCGCGCTGTTGTATCTGCACGCCTACAAACTGCGCGATGAGCTCGCCCTAAGCCCGATGGAGGCGTACGAGACGCGCGGCGTCGTGCAGGAAAACCTGGTGATGATCGGTATTGGCACGCTCTCGGTGACGCTCGCCGCGGTGAACCTGCCACAATTCGCCGGCATGGCCTACGTGCTCATCGGTCCGCTGCAGACCTGGCTCGGCGTCGTGCACGGGAAGGGCCGGCGGGCACTGAAGTAACAGGAGGATAGGATGATAGGATGATAGACTGACGAGGAACTGCTCGGACTCCTATCCTCCTATC
>JBDUCR010000171.1:0-6004 GCA_040003345.1 bacterium | reverse complement strand
CCGCCCTTCGCGCAATCATTGCGATTGCCGCCGCCCTCGGCCGACACGAACAGCAGGTGGCCGTAGATCGATGGGTCGCCTTGCGACGTGATGCACGAGACGACCGAGACCTTCGTCGGCTTGGATGGATAGCTGACGTCCCAGATCGAGAAGCCCGCGAAGTTCCCCTGGTAGACGTACTTTCCATTCCCGAACGCGAGATCGGAGTTCACGAAGGTGAGCCCGCGCGCCGTGTCGAACTCCGCGGCTTTTGGCGTGAACGACACGAGGCGCATGTTGCGGATCGCGGAACCAGCGTCGAGCAGGCCTGACTTCAATCCGTTTCGTGGATCCTCACCAGTCGGATACGTCTGCGCCTGCAGGGCATGCGACGCCGTCGCAGCGGTCAGTGCGAGCGATACGGCCACTTCGCAAATTCTTCGTGCAGTTCCCATCAGAATGCGCTCCGGTAGTTGTCTGGTTGTGTCAAAGATCGCTCAGCATTTGCCGCATGAGGGCAATCTCTGCGGTCTGCACCGTCTCGACGTCATTGGCGAACACGGAGACGTCGACATCCTGCGCGGCGAGCGGCGCGGCTAAGAGCTCCGCCACCATCTTGAGTGCGCCGTTGTGATGTTGAATCATGAGCGTGAGAAACTGCCGGTCGAATTCGCCGTTTCTCGAAGCGACGAGCGTCGTGAGCTGCTCTGTCGTCAACATGCCCGGCATCGACATCGTGCGCCATGAGCCCGTGTCGGGTGCGGACTGCTTGTTCGCCACGAGCCACTCCTGCATGAGGCGAATCTCGGCTTGCTGCGACTGGTCGATCTTGTTCGCGAATTTGAGCAACCGCGGATTGGCGCCGCGCGTTGTGGCGAGTCGCGACATGTAGATCGCCTGCGCGTGGTGCGCGATCATGCCTTGCATGAAGCGAACGTCGGCTTCGGTATAGAGCGCGCCTTTGGGGATGGTCACCGGCATCGACATACCGGCCATGTTGCCCATATCGGCCATATCGTGATGCATGGCTGTGTCGGCGGACGCCGGCTTCTCACGCGGCTTGGGCGTCTGGCAAGCGGCCGCGAGGGGAAACAGGACCGCGATACAAGCGGCGATGCCGAACGAATCGAGCGTCTTCACGTGAGGCGATGTGTTGCAGTGGGAAACCGGCCAGAAAGCTGCAGTCCGGCGGATTTTCGACGGATGTCGGCTCGGCGCTCGCATGTGAGCAGAAACCTCGCTCCCCGCACGGCACTGTACCAGTACGGATCGTGGCTCAGCGTCGTTGATGACCGGTCAGACGGTGGCATCCAGGTAAGTCACACCTTATGCGGCGCACAATGGTTCTGCCGGCCATGACGGTAGCAAACGATTGATGGTGCGCGCTGCGGTGTGATGACGGCGAATCGAATGGTGCCATCCAGATTGCCATCATGCACGCTTGTTCACTCGGCGCCGAGGAGATTATCGTATGCGCATGCTCACGGTCAAGCGAGAGTGGACGTTCGATGATCTCGACGATCTGCCGGATGACGGCAATCGGTACGAGATCATCGATGGAGAGCTCTTTGTGAGCCCTGGTCCGTCGTCACGCCATCAGGAGGCAGTCGGTCGCCTCTACCGTCTGCTAGCGGAGTACCTCGAGCGCCATCGTGTCGGCCACGCCTTCTTCGCTCCGGCGGACATCGTATTCTCACCTCGGCGCGCAGTGCAGCCCGATGTCTTCGTGGTGCCGCTTCTGAATGGTCGGCGCCCTGAGTCATTCGCTGACGTACGGCAGCTTCTCGTGGCGGCCGAGGTTTTGTCGCCGAGGACTGCGCGCGCCGATCGCGTCGCGAAGCGCACGATGTATCGCGATGAGGGAGTGGCGGAATACTGGATCGTGGATCTCGACGCACGTACGTTCGAGCGGTCGACGCCGTCAGAGGCGCGCCCGGAGATTCTCGCTGAGCGACTCGAGTGGTTTCCGGTGGGTGCGGCGGAGCCGTTCGTCGTCGATCTCGCTGCCTACTTTGCGGAGGTGCTCGACAACTAAATTCGGAGGAGAGGCACGCGGCACTGGATGTCGTCCTACGTGGACGCTGTTGCGAAGCTCACGCCTGGCGTGAGCGAGATCATCGTGCATCTCGGGCGCGACGACGCCGAGCTGCAAGCGGTGATGGCCGGCCACGACGCGTATGGCTCAGCGTGGCGTCAACGCGATCGCGACGTCGTGAACAGCGCGGAGTTCAAGAAGGCGCTTCTGGACAATCACGTCACTCTCGTGACGTGGAGAGATATCCAGAAGCTTGTGCAGGAGTAGCGAATAGCCGCTGCGCCTCACGCCTGTCCTTTCAATCGGGAGAGCGTGACTGCCTGGCGCGCCGGACTCACGGCGACATGAGCACGCATTGAGGAAACACGCCGACCGGGAATTTCCAGAGCGGGTTCGTGGCTCCGACTTGTGCGCACTGGTAGTACTCCCACTTCATCGTGACGAGTCTGTCGCCCGAACCGGTCAACGTGCACGATGGACCTGTGCCGGCCGAGGCGCACGCGTCCTGAAATCCCCTGAACGCGATTGGTCCCGGGCTTCCCATGGGCTGCGGGCCCAGTGGGGCCACCGCGTCGAACTTCATCGTGGTGTTGTCGGCAGTGCGAAGCGTGTAGCAGTGGGTGGGAATGAGGTCGGCAGCGCATTGGTTCGCGAATTGGCCGCCGATCGGCTCCTCAATGATGAACTGCCCGCTCGGCTTGATGTTCGTGGAGATGGCGAGGACGGCCGGGGCCGAGATGGTGAATTGAAAATTCGCCGAACCGATGAAGTTGACGCGCGTCCAGTCGAGTCCCTTGTAGGTCACCGTGATGGTCTGGTCGGCTTTCGCGTCGACCACACAGACACCGCGCTCCGGTAACGTGCACGCCCCGGTGAAGCTCGCGAATTGCGACTGCAGCGAACGCGGATCGACGTTCTGCGCATTGAAGGCGACGTTGGCGAAGTAGATGTCAGCCTGCTGGTCATTCGCGGCGATCGAGACGGTCTGGCCGATGGGCACGTCGATCGTGCAGGTCTTCGAGCCTGGACCGCTGGCGCACTTTCCGTCCTGGAAGGTGAACGCGCTGCGCGCGATGGCCGCGGTTCCGGCTCGGTAATAGATGTCGCCGGAGTAGAGCGTGGGCGGGGCCACGACCTGGAGCGTAATGCGAGCAGTGGTCGCCGACGTGGTTGGAGTCGTCGGGGTTGTCGGCGTCGCCGGGCCACTTGCGGCACTGCCTCCGCATGCGCCGAGCAGCAGGGAACCCAGCGTGGCGAAGAGCGCTCGTCGCGTAGAGGGAGACATCGTTTGCCAGTCAAGGTGGGTCCACTCGGACGCCTTCCGATCGTCCGACGTGGAAGAGGCACGTCGGACGGGAATATGGCGCGGGACGTTAGGGAGCGCAAACATTTGTTGCGCCTTGGTTCGTACACTCGACCAGAGAGCGCTCGCACTAAGCCCGAACTTTCGTTTAGGCCTTGACCGCTTCTCGCGGGCTCAGTGCTTTGCTGGCCGATAGCTCAACAGGTGCGCCCCGGCGAGCTACACCGCGTCCGACAACGAACTGAACGTAAAGTCGCGCACCTTGAGCGTCGGCATGTACGTCGCCCCACCCGCGCCCAGCGCCTCCGACGCATTGATCCGAATACTCGGCCCAAGCGCCTCCAGATTGTTCAGAAAGAATATCGGCGACTCGTTGAATCGAAAATTCTTCACCGGATGCGTGACCTTCCCATTCTCGATCAGGAACGTTCCATCACGCGTGAGTCCTGTAAACGAAATCGTTCGCGGATCGGTTCCACGAATGTACCAGAACCGCGTGACGAGAATTCCGCGCTCCGTGCTCTTGATCATGTCGGCCGTGGACGTGCTGCCACCGATCATCCGCAGCGCGCGACCCCCTCCACCACCGCCCCCGCCGCCACCACCAAATCCACCACCACCACCGCCGCCCGCACGCGTCGGCTTCACACCCTGCTTCTGCGCCCAGTACCGATCGTAGTTCAGATTCTTCACGATGCCGTTCTCGATCCACACCACCTTCTCGAGCGGCATGCCGTCGGCATCATATCCGCCGTTCGTGCTCGGGCTGTCCTCTGGATCCGTGAGCAACGTGACGCGCTCGTCAACAACTTTGAGTCCGAGCTTGTTGCCGCCACCAGACTTCGAAAAGAACGAGCGTCCTTCATCTGCGCTGCGTGCCTGCATCGCGCCGACGATGTTCTGAATGAGATTGCCTGCCGCCGTCGGCTCGAGAATGGTGACGTAGCGACCCGGCTCGACAGCCACCGGCTTCTGCGACTTGAGCGCCTTGTCCACCGCGGTTGCACCGACGCGCTGCGCGTCGATGTCGGCGAACGTGTCACCGTCGCTGCACGCCCAACCACTGCCCGAACCATCCGTCGTACGAACCGTCGCCGTCATCGTCACCACGGCATTCGAGTCGTAGGCGAACAACCCCTTGCTGTTCGCGAGCGCATTCGCGCCCGCACGACACTCGATGAATCCCGTCGCGATCAATCCGGCAGCACGCGCCTGCTCCGTCACCTTCTTTGCCGCCTGCGCACGCTCGGCCGGCGACGGCAGCGTAATGATGCGCGACTTGGCCGGCGGATATTCCTGCGCGCCAAGCTCCGGCATCCGTTCAGGATTCGGCGGCACCAGCTTCGCAATCTCCGTCGCCTGCTTCGCCGCTTCGGCGAGCGATGCCTCGTCGAGACGATTCGTCGTCACGCTTGCCGAGCGACCATTCACCAATGCGGTGATCGTGATCGACGTATCGCGATTCTCACCGCTCGTCGTCACCTGATTCAACGCGAACCGCGTATCGGCGCGAGCGCTGCTGTTGATCGTGACACGCGTCTCTTCCGCCGGTGAATTCTTCAGCGCGCGCTTCGCAATCTCTTCCGCATCCGCGCGCGACAGAATCTCGACCGGCGCGTACAGCGACTTGGGGCCAAGGATGCTCACGCTTTCCGTCCCGTGTTGATGATGTTGACCTGCGTGAACAGCGACGGCGTGCAGCCGTGGCTCACGGAGTTGCTCTGGCCGGGCTGTCCCTTCGCGTCGCCGAAGGCGCCGCCGAGGTGATAGCTGCGCGGCCCGCCGATGACCTTCATCGAGCCCCAGAACTGCGGCGTCTTGAATTGGTACGCGACGTCCTTGAGCATGCCGACGATCTTGCCACCCTTCACCTCGTAGAACACCTGGCCGGCGAACTGGCCGTTGTAGCGCTGCTGGTCGATCGAGAATGATCCGTCACCGACAATCGCGATGCCCTTGTCCATCTGCGAGATCATGTCCTCCCAGACGTAATCGTTCTTGCCCGGCTGAATGGAGACGTTCGGCATGCGCTGGAACTGCACGTCCGCCCAGCTCTGCGCATATGAACAGCCGTAACTCTTCACCGGCTTGCCGATCTTCTTGTAGTACCAGTCGAGCATCGACGCCTGCTCGCGCGTCGTTTGGTAATCGACGAACACGCCGTTCTTGATGATGTCGAACTTGGTCGGCTTCACCGCTTCATCGTCCCAGCCGATCGCGCCGAGCGAGCCTGCCTGATCGCGATCACCGACGACGTTCATGATATCGCTGCCGAACTTCAGCTTCCCGAGAACCTGTTCCGGCGGCGCAACGAAACTCGTACCAGCGTAGTTGGCCTCGAAGCCGAGCGCGCGATCGAGCTCCGTTGGATGCGCGATGGTCTCGTGGCAGGTGAGCCACAAGTTGGACGGGTGCAGAAGCAGATCGTAGCGACCCGGCTCCACCGGCTTCGCCGACAACTTCTCCACCGCATCATTCGCCCACTTCGTTGCACTCTCGGCCAGCTTCGCATTGATCACATGCTCGTAGCCAAGACCCATCGGAGCGACTTCGTTGCTCTGGCGCGTCTGGAAGTCGGTGCGATCTTCACTCACCGCCGTGATCGACATCGATGGTGACGTGCGATAGATCGTCTGCACGATATAGGAGCCGTCGCTCGTCATGAGCGTCTTCTCCTCGCGCAGGAA
>JBDUCR010000526.1:0-6018 GCA_040003345.1 bacterium | reverse complement strand
TCGCGCGTCATGAGATCGGCGATCTCTTCCTTGCGCTGCGTGAGCAGGTCGCCGACCCGGCGGAGGACGTCGCCGCGCGCTGGTGCAGGCGTCGCGCGCCAGAGCTCGAAACCGCGCTTCGCGGATGCCACCGCGGCGTCGACGTCGTGCGCATTGGAGAGCGGAAAGTTGCCGATCAGGTCGTGTGTGTCGGCGGGGTTGCGATTCTCGAAATACGCGCCGGATTCAGGAGCGGTCCACTGGCCGGCGATGAAGTTCTGAAAGGTCTTGGACATGGACGAAATGTATCACGCGTGGAAGGGCCATAGTCGCATGGCACTCGATTCCACCGCATTACGCGCATGGCCCTCCCGCAGATCAACTGGTCTTGCTCGCGAAACCGACCACGTTGCCGCCGGGCTCACGCACGTAGAACTCGGTCATACCGTAGAAGGTCTCGTGCCGAGCCTTCACCACCGGCGCTCCCGCCGTCGCCTTTTCGGCCAGGTCGAGATCTGCAAGCGTCGGTACCTCGATGAACAGCCCCGTGCTGTTGCCCGTCAACTCGCCCGCCCTCGAGGCAAGGTCAGCGATGACGCTGCTCCGCGTTTGATACATGATCTCGACCGCGCCCTTCTTCACGCTCGCGAAAATGAGTGCGCCGTCGTCACCGGGCACTTCATTCTCCGCGGTGAAGCCGAGCCTGTCGCGCCAGAACGCGAGGCACGGCTCGACGGCGTCGACGATCAGAACGGGTGCAAGCGATGACACGGCTGGTGATGCGATTGTTGCGCTCATGGTGTTCTCCGAAGTTGGTTCCGGGTGCTAGTCTAAATGATACTAGCATGACTGTCAACCGGGAAGTATCCTGATCTCATGCGGAAACAGTCCGACACCCTGACGCTGGCGGATGTTGTCGTGCTTTCAATGCTCGCCGAGCGGGCGATGCATGGCTACGAGCTGTGGGCGGAGCTCGAGCGGCGCGAGGTGCGCGACTGGGCGGCAATCTCGAAGCCGCAGGTGTACTACTCGCTCAGGAAGCTCGATGCGGACGGGCATATCGAGCCGCAGCGACGCGTCTCAGAGTCGCTGGGGCCCGAGCGTCGTGTGTATCGGACAACGGCGAAAGGCCGACGTGTGCTCGCCGACGCGCTCGCGCGCGATGATTGGGCGACGCAGCGTCCGCCCGCGCCCTTTCACACCTGGATGGTTCTCTCGTGGCAAGCGCGCCCCGAGGACGCCGTCGCGCAGGTTGCGCGACGACACGACTTTCTCGAGCGTCAATTGGTGAACGAACGTGCCGCGCTCGAGTCGATCATCGAGGAAACATCACCGAGCTCTGATGCGGCAATGATGGTGCGTCTCGTCATTCGACTGTTCGAGACAGAGCTCGAGTGGCTCGATGAGGTATCGCGCCGACACCGTCCCGCACCGTGACAATGAATTAGTGCGGGAGTGCGAACGCGACGACATAGTCGCCCTTTCCCCAGTCTTCGCTGCCGCCCACCGAGACGACGACAAATTGCTTCCCGCCCGCCTGATACGTCATCGGCGTCGCGCGCGCGCCACCGGGCAGCGGTCCCTTCCACAACTCTTTGCCCGTCTCGATATCGAACGCGCGCAACACATGATCGGGCGTAGCGCCGATGAACACGAGACCACCGGCGGTCGTCACCGGACCACCAAGGTTCGGCAAGCCGAGCGGCGGCGTGGTCGCTGGCATTCCTGGCACGAGACTGGTTGGATCGCCGAGTGGTACGCTCCACGCTTTCGCGCCGGTCTTGAGGTCGATCGCGACGAGCGATCCCCACGGTGGCGGAACGCACGGCGCGTGATCCGGCGCGACGAGAATGCGACGGCGCATCACATACGGCGTGCCATGCATGCGCGTGTATTGATCACCGAGTCTCGACTGATTGCTGTGCATGTCCGTCGTGTCCAGCTGATCGAGTCGAATGAGCTGCACGAACGCCGCAATGGTGTTCACGGCGGCGACGGCGATCTGTCGTGAGGGATCGAAGGTGACGCCGCCCCAATTCACGCCGCCGATATTCGAGGGCACCTGCAGCGTTCCCTGAAAACTTGGCGGCGTGAAGGTGCCTTCGTTTCGCAGAGGACGGATCTGCGCGAGACATGCCTCCCGCGTCTCTGGCGAGGTACCGAAGACGCTCACGGTGTCGAATGTCTGCGGACTGAGTGGCGGAATGACGGTGTTGAATGGCTGCGTGGGCGATGCGCGCTCTCCGTAGATCGTGCTCGCCGGAACGGCGCGTTCTTCAACCGGGAACACCGGTTTCCCGGTGTCACGATCGAGGACGTAAAGCTGTCCGGTCTTCGTCGTCTGGAGCACGACGTCGACACGTTTGCCGTCATGCGTGATCGTGACGAGTGCGGGCGGTGAGGCGACGTCGTAATCCCAGAGATCGTGATGCACGACCTGGAAATGCCACACGATCTTCCCTGTCGACGCACGGAGCGCGACGACCGAGTTCGCGTAGCGGTTGTCGCCGATACGCTCGCCGCCGTAATAGTCGGGACTCGCGCTGCCGGTCGGGACGAACACGAGATCCCGCGCTGAATCGGCAGCGATCACCGACCACGCATTCGCTGCGCCCGTGTTGTGCGCCATGACGCCGCGCCAACTGTTGAATGCCGGATCCGCTGAGTCGCGCGGGACGGGATCCCAGCTCCAGCGCAGCGCGCCCGTGCGCGCGTCATATGCGCGCACCTCGCCGCTCGACGCATTCGCGCGAACATTGTCGGCGACGGACGATCCGGTGACGATCATTCCGTTGATCACCGCCGGCGGCGACGTGAGCTCGTACTCCTCCACGTAGTAAGACGACGGCGAATTGCGAAGTCCCTTTCTCAGACTCACCGTGCCGCGCTCGCCAAAGGTCGTGCACAGCGCGCCGGTCTTCGCGTCGAGCGCGATGATGCGCGCGTCGATGGTGCCGAGGTAGATGCGTCGGCGGCAGGTCGCGTCGAGTGGTGCTTTGGCATCGAGCCATGTGGACACACCGCGATTGGCGAAGTCACCCCAATCGCCCATGCGGTTGGAGTGGCCATCGTAGCTCCACCGCTCCTTCCCCGTGCCCGGATCCAGTGCAATCACGCGACCGAACGGCGTCGAGAGATACAGTGTACCGTCGACCATCAGTGGTGTTGCTTCGAACTTTGTCGGCTGTTGCGTCTTCGTGCCCATCTCGCCCGTGCGATACGTCCACGCGACGGTCAGTTGACTCACGTTCTCGCGCGTGATCTCAGCGAGTGGTGAAAAGCGGCTTCCGAGTGCGTCGTGGCCGTATGCTGTCCACTCGCCCGATGCTTTCGATTGCGCCCGTATCGGCTGCGCGAGCGCTGCGATGGAGAGAAGAAGGTGGCCAATTGTCTGACGTGCGACGCGCATGCGGAGCCCGAGGTTTGAGTGATTCGTACAGCACTAACCTATGATCCGCCGCGCGAGCGATAGAGAGCTGTGGGACGAGCGATACGCGCCAGGGATGAGCGGGACTCGGCAGGGACCAAGCTAGCCTTTCACGCCAAATTCTCGCTCGGCATCCGCACGATATCGTCTGCTCCACGTCAGCTCCGTCCCATCATTCATCACGATGCGAAAATCGCCATGGGACCACTCGTGCATCGAATGAATTGCGTCGAGCCGGACGAGCGTCGAACGATTGATTCGAAGAAAGTGCGCGGGGTCGAGACGGTCCTGCAGTGCGCCGATCGTCGCACGAACACGGAACATCGTCGCGCCGCTGTGCAGCGCCACATAGTTCCTATCCGACTCAGCGCGATCGATCCGTTCGACAGAAAGAAACAGCGCCCGCCCGTTGTCCATCACGAGAATGCGTCGCAGAAAATCCCGCGTGACGGTCGTGTGCAAAGCGGGTCCGCTAATCTCGGCCGTCATGCGATCGCGCGCGCGATCGAGTACCTGGTCGAACCGCGCCGGCGTGAATGGCTTGAGCAGATAGTCCACGGCACCGACTTCGAACGCACGGATTGCAAGCCGGTCGTTCGCCGTCACGAATACGATATACGGCCGCTCCGCCTGCTCGATCGCATCGACGACATCGAATCCGTCAAGGCCAGGCATCTGCACGTCGAGAAACACGATGTCAGGCTGCGAGCGCTTGATCGCGGCAACGGCTTCACGACCGGTGGACGCTTCACCAACGATCTCGACGTCATTCGCCGCGATGAGCATGCGACGAATCTTGGCGCGCGCTGGCGCCTCGTCGTCAACGATGAGCGCTCGCATGTTCCTCGAACTGCGTAACACGCTCGGCCGGCGGAACAACGCGAGCGGGCAGACGAATCGTCACCCGAAAGCGGTCTGCTTCGGCGACTGTCTCCAGCACCGCTGCATTGCCGTGGAGGAGCCGCAGCCGATCGCGCGTCGTGCCAAGGCCGGTGCCGAGTTCGAGAGGTGCACCCGGCGAAAGACGAGCATCGTTCTCGACGACCAGTTGGAGCTCGCTGCCGCGGCGCGCGAGCGTGACGCGAATGTTCGTGTGCTCATACTCCGTCACCGCGCCATGACGCACCGCATTCTCGACGAGCGGTTGAAGCATGAACGCCGGCACGGCGAGATCGCGCGTCGAAGGATCCACCTCGAGCGACACGCGCAGCCGGTCGCCAAAGCGTGCGTCCACGAACGTCAGATACGCTTGCAGCGTCGCGAGCTCTTCGTCAACAGTGATCTCCTGACGTCCACTTGTGGCGAGCGAATGACGCAGGAGGTCGCCCAGCCTTCCGATCATCTCGTCGGCGGCGACGGGATCATCGTAGACGGTGGATGAGATCGTGTTCAGCGCATTGAACAGAAAGTGCGGCTGCAGCTGGAGACTCAATGACTCGAGTCGCGCCGTGGCAGCATCGCGTTCGAGCGCCGCAGCGCGCAGCTCGCGCGCGCGCAGCAGGCGCTGTGTGCGAATGATCGTGAGCGCGCCCACGAATAGCGTATAGGCGAGCGTGTCGGTGGAGGCTTCCACGAAATAGCGCATGGACATCCGTCCGTAGTCGTACGCGCCCATTCCGAACAGTGGAAAGATCAACGCGCGACTGGAAGCCAGCAACGATGTATGCAGCACCGTATACGCCACAAACGCGACGACGTGCGCTTGCCAGTTCCGTCGCCAGCGACCGGCCGTCAGCGGGTATCGCCGCTCCACTGCCACGATGAGTGGAAAGAGCAGCATCGCCCCGTACGCGCCGGTGATCTCCTCGATCAATCGGCTTGGCAGCGTACCAGGTCGCGCGCGCGTGAGGTCGTCCAGATAAAACGCGCTGAAGCGAAGTACGCCGAGCACCGTGAAAATGAAGAACACGGCAGACCAGCGGATGCGTGGCGCATCATCCGCCTCGAGTGGCGTGTGTTGTACGGTGCTGACTGGCATGCCTCGATGCTACGGCTGCTTCGCGGCGGGCGCTATGGCAGACGGTGCGGCGACTTTTGGCGCGGTGCAGACCCAACCCACAGGACGCATGACATCAGCCTTGGCGTACCCGATCCTCGGCAACACTTCCATCGCGCCGAGTACGATGCCCCACACAATGAGCAAGAGCGAGAGAATGTGTGCACGCGCGGTGCGGTGCCGCCACGTCCACACGCTGCTCCACAATCCGCCGATCGTAACCACGGAGACGGCGGCGAGGTACCCGAACAGTCCCGCGCCGCAGCGAGACGGATACGGCCAGAAGAGAATTCCCACAGCGAGCGCGGTGGCAAGTGCGAGGCGTAACAACGCCGGCCAGGTGCGGGTCGTCGCTCGCTCCTGCGCGACGGCCGCTTTGGCCGCGGGCGGTGCGCCCTTTGCCGGCGCAGGAATCAACGCACTGTCGGACATCGTCTCGAGCTGCTTGTCGATCTTCTTGAGCTCTGCGTCCCAATCGGTCATGCGTCGTCCTCGTGCATGAGAGTAGCGTTGTCGTGGTCATTGGCGAGCAGCACGCGCAGCATCGCGGGATACCGATTGAGGAAATCGCGCGTCACCGTGAAGTGCTCGGTCTCCTCGTACGCCACCTGCGACA
>JBDUCR010000225.1:0-20349 GCA_040003345.1 bacterium | reverse complement strand
AGTCGTTGACGGCAAGGGCATGATGATCACGCCCGGCTTCACGGATGCGCACGTGCATTTTCTCGACGGCGGATTTGCGCTGTCGTCCGTGCAGCTCCGCGACGCGAAGACGAAGGATGAATTCATTCGACGGATCAAGGCGTTTGCCGCGACGGTGCCGAAAGGCACCTGGATTCTCAATGGCGACTGGGATCACACGAGCTGGGGAGGTGCGCTTCCCGAGCGCGGCTGGATCGACTCCGTCACGCCGAATAATCCTGTCTGGATCAATCGGCTCGACGGCCACATGAATCTCGCCAACTCGTTGGCGCTAGGCGCCGCGAAGATTACCAGCGCGACAAAGGACATCCCCGGCGGAACGATCGTTCGAGACGACGCCGGCCTGCCAACGGGAATTCTCAAGGACAACGCGCAGGACCTCATGAGCAGCGCGATTCCTGAGCAGAGCATGGAGATGAATCTCCGTGCACTCGACGCGGCGATGTCGTACGTAGCGGAGCGTGGAGTCACGAGCGTACACCACATGGGCACATGGAGCGATCTCGCCGTATTTCGCCGCGCGAACGATGCAGGTGCGCTGCGAACTCGGATCAACGCGAACGTGCCGCTCTCCACCTGGACACGCTTACGCGACGAAGTCGTGACGCACGGTCGGGGTGACGCGTGGCTCCGCATCGGCGGTCTCAAGGGATTCGTCGACGGCTCGCTTGGCTCGCACACCGCCGCGATGCTGGAGCCGTTCACCGATGCGCCGAACGATCGGGGACTGTTCGTCAACACGGAGAAGGATCTTCACGACTGCGCTGATGGCGCCGACGAGGCAGGGTTGCAGGTGATCGTGCACGCCATTGGCGATCGCGCGATTCGAACGCAGCTCGATATTTTCGCGCGCGTTGCGAAGGAACACGGTCCGCGCGATCGACGGTTTCGCATCGAGCATGCGCAGCACATTGCTCCGTCCGACATCGCGCGCTTCGCCGAGCTCGGCGTGATTCCGAGCATGCAGCCCTATCATGCGATCGACGACGGGCGTTGGGCCGAGATGGTGATCGGACCGGAGCGTGCGAAGGGAACGTATGCATTCAAGTCGCTGCTCGATCACGGCGCGAAGGTCGCCTTCGGCAGCGACTGGTTCGTCGCGCCGCCGACGCCGCTCGAGGGTATTTATGCGGCGGTCACGCGTCGTACGCTCGACGACAAGCATCCGGAAGGCTGGATTCCCGAAGAGAAGATCACGGTCGAGCAGGCACTTCGCGCGTATACGTCCGCGGGCGCCTTCGCAGGTTTTCGCGAGAAGGAAATTGGCATGCTCAAACCGGGAATGCTTGCCGATCTGGTGATGATCGATCGCGACATCACGCGCGTGCCGCCGGAGACGATTCGCGATGCCCGCGTTGTGTTGACGATTGTTGGTGGTCGTGTAGTGTTCGATCGCAACGGCGTGACACATTAATCCGCATCTTGCGGCGCGGAATCTGCTTGGCCAACATCACTCCATCATCAGCGAAGGGTGAGGATGCAATCCAGCATTCGAATCGTGTCAACAACGATCGCCGCCGGAATTCTTGCGTTATCGGCGTGCGCGACTTCAAAATCCAGCACGGGCGACACGGCGGATAACTCTCGAAGCGGCGCGGCTAACAACCCGTCCAGCGATACGGCCGCGGCGCGCAAACAAATCGCACAGCTCGAGGCCGATGCTCGCGCGCTCGTGAAGACGAGCGGCTGCACCTCCGCTGGCCAGTGTCGGTCCGCGCCACTCGGTGAGAAGGCGTGCGGTGGACCGCGCACCTATCTCGTGTACTGTGCGGCGACGACGGATTCCTCCGCACTCCTTCGAAAATTGTCTGAGCTCAGCACGGCGGAGAAGAATTACAACAAGAATGCCGGCATGATGAGCACCTGCGAGTTTCGCGAGCCGCCTCACGTTGCCGCGGTGGGAGGAAGCTGCAGCGAAGCGCGTCAGTGAGTTGTTCGTTCGTTGCCTCTCTTGCTACGGCGTGCAGGTCAACGCCGAGTAGGCCGTGCCGTTGAACAAACCGGAGCCGGTTATCGAGGCGCTGTTCGTCGTCCGACCGCTGCAGAAATTGACGCCAAGAATGTTGCCTGTAAGATCCAGATTGGTACTGAAACCGAGGGACACATTGCCGCTGCTCACGGTGAAAGTCTTCCCTGAGGCAATCTGCAATTGGCCCTGGAAAAGATTCACGCGAGGCTGAGCGGTGCCGTTGATCAGCTGCGCGTTTGTCAGGAAGCGAACGCCGGTGCTCGGGTTCTTCACTAAGAGCACTGACATCCTCGACGTTGTTGGATCGGCGAAGGAAATCTTCTGCTGCGCCATTCCAGCGAATGCGGTGACGTGATCACTGCTCGTCGTGAACGTCAGCCCCGTCTGGCCCGAAACCGTCCCCGAGATCTGAGTGAAGTCCCCAAGGACAGTGAGCGAGTCTCCAGCGAATTGCTGCTGCCCTGCGCCCGCACCGCCGAATGTCGCATTGTTCGCGGCCACTATCCTCACATTCCCGTAGAAGGCATGATCGCTGGCGAATGTCACCGGCCCTGTCGACGTAAGCCGGCCCCCGGTCCAACTCACGCCGCCTCCGAACGTCGTTGTTCCGCTGACGAAGACCGCTCCGCCCGTGACCCAAAGGCTGTCGCCAGCGAAGCTCGCGTTGCCGGCCACTACGAGTCCCGCTCTCGCCGACGAGAGGAACAGCCATCCCTGACCGGCATTCGGAAAGACGTTCAACGCTCCCGTGCTGACCGTCATCGTGTCGATCATCGTCTTGCAGCGCACGTTCAATACACTGGCGTGGACGTCGGTCAGTGTTCCGACCATCGGAGCTACGCTCCCGCACGATCCGTTTTGTCCGATATCGAGGATGTCGAACAAGCCAGCCATCGACGCAGTTGCCTGCAGATGAATGGAACCGCTCGCGAAGAGACCGAGCCCGGTCACACCACCAGACCCGATGTCGATGCCGATGCCGTTGAGGAACACCGTCGCCGCGGTATCCATCGCCAGGCGACTCATCGACGGCTTCGGACCAGTGACCATCGGGATGTTGCCGCCACCCGGCGATTTGTAGTTGGGAATGAACACGACGTCGCTTGGTGAGCTTGGAACCGCTGGCACCGCGATCACAGGAATCCAGTTCAATGGACTCGACCACGCCGTGTTGGCCGCACCCGTCCACACATGCGACGTGCCGTTCGGAAATACCGCGATCTGCGATGAATCTTCGGACGCAGTGAACGAAGCTCCCGTCGCCTTGATCAAACAACCCGCGCCATCGGCACCGCTGGGCAATTGCACCGCTGGAGCCACTTCGCCATTCACGTCCGTCGTCATCGCGAGCGTCGTAACCGGCGTCGAGCCGTTGAGCAATCGGCAACGGCCCGTCGAGGCGAGGTTGATCGTAAGGTTTTGTGTCGGAGTGCCCTGCGCATTTTTCACGACGAATATCGGACTCGTCGCCGGCGACGGATTGACGCTGCCAACCGGATTCACGCTGATGCGCCGGCCGGCTTTTGTCGTGAGTAACTGCGCGGTGCCCGGCTGAATGTTGAAGGGCGAGGTCGTGGCGTCCGCAATTGCACCTCCACTTCCGTTCAACACCGTCGTTGACGCCTCGAGCGCGTAACCCGTACCCGAAAAGTCGATCGACGCAGCGGCGAAGGTGGCGACTCCGTTGACGAATGTGATTGGACCACCACCAACCAACGATGCACCCGTCGTTCCCGTACCCGGCTTGATGAACAGAGTGACGCTGCCCGTATTCGCCGGGACAACATTGCTGCTGGCGTCGAGCAGAGTCACGATCACAGGCGGCGAGAACGAGATGCCTCCGGTCCCAACAGTGGGCGCCTGCGAGAACTTGATGGCCGCTGCGGCGCCAGCGCTCACGGTGATCGGCGAAGATGATATCGGCGTAAGGACGCCGGACTGGAATTGCAATGTGAATGCGCCTGGCGTTCCGCTGATGGCAAGTCCGCTGAACGTGGCCATTCCACCCGCCACCGTTGTCGCACTCGAGTTGCTCAGCGTTCCGGTACCGCTCGTGATGACTGCGTTAACGGTCACGCCGGCGCCGCCCGTCGCGTTGCCAAATGAGTCGAGCAGCTGAATCACTGGTTGCGTTGGAAGCGCCACACCACTCGTCGCTGCCGCTAAGGGCTGTGTGACGAAGCCGAGCGCCGCCGGTGCACCAGCTGTTCCAGTCGCCGTGAATGTCGTGGTCAGCGCGCCCGCCGTGGCCGTAAGAGAATTCGCACCGACGAGATTGCCGAGCTGCCATCCTCCGACCGTGGCGAGTCCAGAAGCGTTCGTCGTCGCAGGCGTCCCTGTCACGACTCCATTGCCTGTCGTCACGGTGAACGTGACCGGAACGCCCGACACCGGATTTCCCACTCCGTCCTTCAACACGACACTCGGCGCAATGGCGACCGTGGTTCCGACTTTCGCACTCTGAAGATCGCCCGCAATCTTCGAAATATTGGTGGCCCCAGCAGCAGTTGCTGTCGCCGTGAAGGTGACTGGTGATCCGTTCGCGACAGCGGCAGTCGCCGTTAACGCGTGCGGACCGGCCGTAGAGCTCATCGTCCAGGCTGCGAGCTGCGCAATGCCAGACGTGTTGGTGAGCACGGCCACAGTACTGCCGGTCGTCGACGCGTTCGACACCGTCGAACCCGACGTCACCGCGTTGAACGTTACCGATACTCCGGCGACTGCGTTGCCCGATGCGTCGGTGATCTTCACCGAAGGCGGCAACGCGACCGCGGTGCCGATGGTGGTCGTCTGTCCACTGCCAGCGTCGAGGGCAATCGTGTTTGCCGGCCCTGCCGTAATCGCAATCGCACTCGAATTCACAGATGAGAATGCGGTCGCCGCAAAGTTGAGTGTGTACGAGCCAACGGCGCCGCTGATGCCCAGGCCGGCGAACGTTGCCTGACCGCTGCCGTTTGTGGTCGCCGTGGGATTACTCACGACGGGCGTGGGCAGACCTGGTCCAGACGCAACCGACGCTGTGATGACCACACCCGACGTCTTCACGGGATTCCCGCTCGCGTCAGAAAGTTGCACCACCGGCTGTGTAGCGAGTGTAACGCCACTTGCTCCGGTGCCTGCCGGCTGCGTCGCGATGTCGAGCTTCGACCCGCTGCCGGCGACGACCGGTATCGATGCGAGAACGAGTGGCGGCAAACTTCCCGACGTGAACGTGAGCACCACGCTGCCGGTCGGTCCGATGTACGGCGGAATCGTGAACGTCGCGATGCCAGCTGCACTCGACGTCGCTGTCAACGTGGCGAAGTCCACGCCAGGTGTTACGTCGCCGGCGAGCGTCACCACGATGCCAGATTGCGGAACCCGACTCCCGGTTGCACTGAGCAGCTCGACCGCGAGAGTCACTGGACTTCCGCCCACGACGAACGACGTCGGTATGGCTCCGGTTACGCCGAGATGCGTCACTGTGCTGCCGCCCGTCGTCGCGACCTGCGTGGAAGCGGTCAACGCGCCAACCGACGCCGTGATGATCGACGAGCCCGGTGTGGTGCCGAGTGTTGCCTGGGTCGACGCCAGCCCATTTGCATCCGTCGGTGACGACGCTGGGTTGAGCGTCGCTCCTGCGCCCGACGCGCTCCAGGTCACGGTCACGTTTGGCAACGGAACGTTCTGCGCATCAGCAACACGCGCGACGATGGCCGCAGCGAGCACAGTACCGGGCGCGCCAGACTGGTTGCCGCCAGACGCGATCGCGATGCTCGAAGGGCCGCGAACCACCGCCTTCATCGAGAACAGTACGCTCCCGGCGGCACCACTCACTCCCGCGATACTCGCGCGAACGGTGTCGCTGCCCGGGGTGTTGCCGAGCGTGTACGAGGTGCTCGCTGTGCCATTGGCGGCGGACACTGAAGTCGCTGCGCCTGGCGTACCGTTGCCCGCAATGCGCGTCCAGGTCACCGTCGCGCCAGACGCTGGTCCGCCAAACTGATCGGTGAGCTTCACGACGAGCGGCGACGGAAGCGTCCGCCCGATCGAGTCCGATTGCGCATCGCCAGAGACAATCGCGATGGCGACTGCAGGCGCCGGTGTCGCAGTCGCTGTCACGCTCACTGGCGTCAGCGCACCCGACGTTGCTTCGAACTGGTAGACGCCTGGCGTTTTGCCAAGCGTGAGTGTGTTCGTCGCGCGGCCCGAAGAGTCCGCGATGACGGACGCCTGCAGCACAGCGCCACCTGGCGTAACAGCGCGAAAGGTTACCGTCGCGCCGGGCACTGGCAGATTGTCAGTTGCCTGCACTTCGACGACGAGCGGCTGCGCGAGTGCACTACCCGCAGCGCCTGTCTGTCCATTGCCGCTGACGACGACCACACGTGCTGGCTGGGGCACGAACGTAATGCGCGATGAACCTGTGACACCAAGCGGCGTCACTGCGGTGACGACCGTGACGCCGCGACGTCCAAGTCCCGTTAGCGTTCCCGTCGCGTCGCTCGTGGATACGGCGGTGCCGAGCGTCGCGTCGACGACGTTGAACTTGACGAGCAGGTTCGTCACTGGCTTGCCCGCTGAATCGACACCGGTCGCTCTGAGCGAAACACTCGCCGAACCCGCGATAACAGTGTCAGGCGGCGAAAGCGTGACGGTCTTCGTGCCTTTGCCCGGTCCGGTGTAGTCGATGACCACAACTGGTGGCGAGAACCTCGGAAGACTCGACGACCGCGCGAACACGACCTGTGTGCCCGAGAAGAGAACGACGTGCTGGTCGTTTCGAAGTTCGATCAGCGCGGTGAACGCCTGATCGACGGTCGACGGCGGTACCGGAATCTCGATCGTGATCTGATCCTGATTCGCCGGGAATGCGATCGTCGTGTCCTTGGCGCTGGAATCCTGCGCCGTGAGCACGATGTGCACTTCGCTGATGTCGAATCCGAACCTGGTGAGTCCCGCATAGATCCGCGCGGCTTCCGGCGAGAAGCTCGGCGCCATTTCCACACGCGTCACGCCGGCCGTTGATCCTTTCGCGCCTGGACCAGTCGGAGAATCGGTGCACGTGATCGCCGCGATGGCGAGGGCAAACAGACCGACGGCGCGGAAGCGTTGACGCATGATTTGAGCATCGGGAAATATTCACCGACCCTCGCGTCGACAGCGCCGCAAGAAAGCCGAGAAATGGGAGTCGATCGTCTTGAACCCTCTGGTCAATGACGACCTAAATCCACTAAAGTCGCGCGCGAGGACAGCGCCGGCGTTACCGCGTGGGCTCAGCGCACCTCAACATGATGGTGTATAACGTGTTGGCGCCGACGACGAGCATTCCGAGCGAGCGTAATCGCGGCGAGACGACAAGCGGAAGGAGCTACGGCTTGGTCTCGGGCTTGTGCTCTGCCGGCGGCGTCGGTGGATGCTCCTTTGGACGCTCGTGCTTCGGATCCGTCGGAGGAACGCTCGAGGAAACCATTGGCGCAGCGGGCAGTTGTGTGCTGCCCTGCACGGTCACCAGGAAGATTTTGAAGGGCTCGTATCCGGCTGCCGTAATCCTCACGGAGTACGTGCCAGCGGGAAGAACTGGAATGACGTATTTACCGGCGCTCGTTGTGCCAATGGCTATCGTTTGCGTTCCCAGCAACACGGTCACGGTCGCCCCCGATATTGGAGCATTCGTCTCGCCATCGAACACGAAGCCGCTGAGCGAGCCCGATCCGACATTCGCCACCGGGTCGGCGGTTGCAGAAAAGTCGAACGTCAAAGGTCCGACCTTCGCGGTTACGACCAGCGGACCTGCCGTGTTGCCGAGCGTGACGAGTGTTGACGCATTGCCGTTCACGTCGGTGACGGATGTCGCGGAGCCCAGCGCTGCGCTCGCGACGCTGTTGGCTTTTACGCTCCACTGTATCGACGCGCCCAACACAGGATTGCCGTAGCGATCCGTGACATTCACGACCAGCGGATGAGATAGCGCCGCACCAACCGACGCATGTTGGCCGCTTCCCGTACCGGCAAGAGCATCGGGATCGAGCGCGCTCGCGCCGACGTTGAACACGATGTCACCACCAGGTGGTGGAACGCCGAGGAGCGATGCGTGAACATCCTCCGTCATCACCTGTGTGCCGAGCGTGTATGTGTTGCTCGATGTGCCGTTGGCGATCGTGGTGGTCGTCGACGTGGTCGGCGCGCCGCCGCCCAACGTGGTGGCCCACTTGATCGTCGCACCGGAAACGGGATTGCCCGACTTGTCGACCACCTTTACGACGAGCGGTTGCTGCAGAGTGCTGGCAACGCTGCCAGCCTGGAAGTTGCCCGAGACGATGGAGAGAAGCTCGCCAACTCCTGCGCTCGCCGTCGCGCTGATGGTTACCGGTGCCACCGACGGCGATGCGGCCTCGAAAACGTAGACACCCGCCGTCGGCCCGAATGAGAACGTCGTGCTCGCTCGGCCGCTCGCATCGGTGGTTGCCGCTACGGTCGTGACTTCGCCGCCAAGTGTGACTGCGCGGAATGTGATCGGCGTATTCGGTACCGGCAGATTATCGGGGGCCTGTACCTCGATCACCATTGGCTTCGCCGCGACGCTATTGGTGACCCCCGTTTGTGCGCCCCCGCCGATCACAACGATCTTCGACGCTGCCGGAGCGACCATGATCGCCGCCGAGCCCGTGACACCGAGCGGCGTGATGGCACTGATGGTGACGGATCCGCGCTTGCCGGTGCCGGTCACGGTCGCAGATGCGCTGCCGCCCGGTGTTACTGTTGCGAGTGTGGCGTCGCTTGTCGTCCAGCGAACGAGCAGATCGGAGACAGATGCGCCCGTTGCATTCGTGGCCGTTGCACTCACGGGGAGCGCTGCAGCGCCTGCGACGACGCCAGCAGGCGGAGAGATGGCAACGGACTTTGCTAACGCGCCAGGTCCCGTGTAGTTGATCTGGATGATGGCCGGCACGCTGCCTGGAATATTCGGTAGCCGTGCGACGACGACCTGCGATCCGCTGAAGAGAACAACGCCTTCGGAGTTCAGCAGCTCGAGATCCGCGCGGAACGACTGGCCCGCCGCGCTCAGCGGCACAGCAAGGTCGAGCTGTAGTTCGCTCATCCCAGTCGGAAACGCGATCGAGGTGTCGCGCGTCGAGCCATCCGGTGCAACGAGGCGCACTCTGACGGTCGTGACTTCGACGCCAGACGCCGCCAACGCTCCGTACGCCAGCGTTGCAGCCGCGCTGAAGCTCGGCGCAATTCCGATACGTCCCGTTTCGATTGCTGACCCGGAATCCGTCGGCGCTTCGGTGCACGAGAGCACCATCAGCGCGATGGCGGTAAGCGTAGCAAAACGGGGGAGGCGTTGCATCTGGGTAACGAGGGAAACACAGCCGACGTCATTGCCGGCCGACGGACCACATACCGAGTCTCGGCGTCGGCGGCTGTTGCGTCAATGGCGTGGGTCACGCGGGTGGCGTGCGGTACGGTGCTGCGGCAACGAACGTTACATAAACAGATGGACGGCCGCAAGCACGCGGCGGACGCGACGCCCGGTCAGGCATCGCACACCTGTTCGACGGTTTTAGTAGCTCGCGACCTCCGCGATCGCCTGCTTGAACGACTCCACCTGCGGAAGAATCGCGTCCTCGAGCTGCGGCGCGTAGCCGACGAACGTATCCGAGCTCGCCACCCGCTTGACCGGCGCGTCGAGCCACGCGAAGCAGTCGTCGGCAATGCGCGCGGCGATCTCCGCACCATAGCCCCACGAAATCGAATCCTCGTAGCCCACGATCACGCGGTTGGTCTTCTTCACGCTCTCGTACACACGTTCCTGATCCCACGGCGACAACGAGCGCAAATCGATCACCTCCGCGCTGATGCCCTGTTCTTCGTGCATCTGGTTTGCCGCGGCGAAGGCGCGCTGCACCGTCGCCCCATACGTCACGATCGTGACGTCGGTACCCTCGCGAACCACCCGCGCCTTACCGAACGGAATCATGAAGTTCGGACCCGGATACGCTGCCTTGTTGTACGTCTGCCGATAGAGATGCTTGTGCTCGAGGAAGATCACCGGATCCTCACACCGAATCGCCGTACGCAGCAGACCATTCGCGTCGAGCGCATTCGACGGACACACGACACGCAGGCCAGGGCAATGCGTGAACAGCGATGCGCCAGTCTGCGAGTGATAGATCGCGCCCCGGATATAGCCACCATACGTGACACGCACCACGACGGGCGACGCGAACGCATTGTTCGACCGCCAACGCATGGTCGCGAGCTCGTCGCGAAGCTGCATGTACGCCGGCCAGATGTAGTCGAAGAACTGAATCTCGACGACAGGCTTGAAACCCCGCAGCGCCAGACCGATCGCTCTACCAGCAATCGTCGCTTCGGCGAGCGGCGTGTTGTACACACGCGCGCCACCAAACTCCTTCTGCAATCCCCACGTCACCTTGAAGACGCCACCCTTTCCCTTGACCTTCCCAAGGTGCTGCTCGCGCGAGACGTCGGCAACGTCCTGGCCGAAGATGAGCATCTTCGGATTGCGGCGCATCTCGTCGCGCATACACGCATTCAGGAGATCGACCATGGTCGTCTCATTGCCCGAGAACTGCGGATCGTCCTCCGTGTCGAACTGCTCGCTCGTTGGATCGACGTCGGGCGAAAAAACGTAGTCGTAAATTGTCTCGGGCCCTGGCTGTGCCTGCGCCAACGCATCGTCAGTCGCCTCGAGCACGAGCGCATCGATTTCCTCGGCAAGGGACGCGAGCTCTTCTTCGGTCGCATGCCCCTGCGCGATGAGCCACTTCGGAAACTGCACGATGGGATCACGCGCAAGATCAGCATCGCGTTCCTCCGCCGGGCGATACATCACCTCGTCATCGGACAACGAGTGCGAGTACGGGCGAATGACCTTCGCATGCACGAGCGCCGGACCCTTGCGTTGTCTCGCATAGTCGACGGCTTTCCTCATCACCTCATGGCTCGCCACCAAGTCGCAACCATCGACCTCCTGGATGTACAGATCAGGAAACGCCGACACTAACCTCGAGATCGAGCCGCCCGCGGTATTGACCTCGACCGGAACAGAGATGGCGTAGCCGTTGTCCTCGACGAGGTACACGACCGGCAGCTTGAGATTCGCCGCGGTGTTGAGCGACTCCCAGAACTCCCCCTCGGACGTCGTGCCATCACCCGTGGAGACGAGCACCACCTCGTCGCCCTGAAAGCCCTCGGCGATGTCCAGAAGCTTCGCGCGCAACGACGCCTCAGCACTCCCGACAGCCTGCAGAAACTGGGTGCCGGTCGGCGACGACGTGGAAACGATGTTGTAATCCTTGTGTCCCCAGTGACTCGGCATCTGCCGCCCGCCCGAGCTCGGATCGGCCGCGGCACCGACGGCCTCGTACAGCATCTCTTTCGCCGTCATGCCGAGCTGCAGGCAGAGCGCGCGATCGCGGTAGTAGAGGTAGAACCAGTCGTAGGCAGACTTGAGCACCATGCCAGCGGCGGTCAGAATCGCCTCGTGTCCCGCGCCAGAGATCTGGAAAAAGATCTTGTTCTGACGCTTGAGCTGGATCTCCTTGTCGTCAATTCGGCGCGACAGGAGCATGGTGCGATACGCACCCACCAGCTGCTCACGGGAAAGCCCGGCAGTGCCCTTACGCTCGGCACGTGTTTGAGTAGCCATGCAGGAAAAAGGTCCAGGGGACAGAGTAAAATCGCGGCAGCATGGTAAGATAACCGGACCGCACGGGCCAGAAAGACGCCTCGCCAATTCGTGTCGCGCATGGCATGCTCAACTGGCATTGCGTGTGCACGTCGCCGGCGGTCTATCCGGTTGAACCTACCCGAGAGGATCCATGTCCCCAGCTTCGGAGCCGTCCTGCTCCTTCTGTAACCTCATCCGTGGCGCCGGCGAGGTTTCGATGTGCTACGAGGACGCAGATGTCGTCGCCTTCATGGACATTCAGCCAGTCAATGCCGGCCACGTGCTCGTGGTGCCGCGCGAGCACCATGAATCGTTGACGGATATTCCACATGCGCTTGCGATGCACATCTTCGAGGTCGCAATGGAGCTCGCGCCCGTTGTCCGCCAGGTCTCTGGCGCCGATGGGATGAACATCGTCGTGAACAGCGGCGCCGCTGCAGGTCAGGACGTGTTTCACTATCACGTCCACGTCATTCCGCGCAAAGCTGACGATGGCTTCGACGTGCCATTGCCCTTTGCAGGCTCGGAAATGCCCGACCGCACCGTGCTCGATGTACATGCGGCGCGCATCATTGCAGCGTTCCGCGATCCAGTCGCGTCCAAAAAGCGGTTGGAGCGAAGATCCGGTGAACGCAGAACTACGGGATGATAGGACGATAGGATGATAGGATGATAGGTAGACCGGACTGCGGAGCTCCTATCCTCCTATCCTCCTATCGTCCTATCATCCTGTCTGTTTTCCCTCTTGCACTTTTGAGCTCTACATCCCATCAATACGGCGGCGGAGCAAAAGCATCCGCCGCCGCAGACGCACCCGGAGGCCGATGAGCACCTCGACCCGACATCCGATGATGCAGGCAACGCGATCGCGCGCAGCGCGAGGCATTTGCTGGCCCACCGGTGCGACGCCGACCACGATATGCGACACCCCGCAGCAGGAAGCTCCTTCCTGTGCGGGGTGTCGTCTTTTCTAGCGAGGTGCAATGCCCGCTCGACACGGTCACCGCGTTCATCTTTCACGTGCGTCGCGCGGCCTCATGCGCCGCGTCCGCCGCATCCTTCCTGGCGAGCAGAAGCGAGCGATCAAGCTTGCAGCATTGCGCGACTGTGGACGCCGATGCGTGTACTGCGCATCTCCGCTCGACTACGCACGCGCGACGCTCGACCATGTGCATCCGCTCGCAAAAGGCGGAGCTCACGCGCAGGGCAACGTCGTCGCAGCGTGTCCTCCATGCAATCGCCTCAAGGCGGACATGCTGCCCGTCGAATTCTTCACGCGCTATCCGTGGGCGGGAAGCAATTTCATCCATCACGCCCGTGCCGTGCATCGAGCGCTCAAGCGACAGGCTCGTCGTGCGGTAAGTCTCGCAGTCGCCGAAGTGCAGGCAGCCGCCTAAACTGCGAACGAACAAGTCACCAACCGCGGAAGTTCAGCGGACTACCACACTACACACCGTTCATGCGTCAGAATATTTCATCAGGCACCCTCTGGGAGCCGGTCGTCGGCTACTCGAGAGCAGTGCGCGTTGGTCGTGTCGTCCACGTTTCCGGAACCACTGCGACGGATGCGGCTGGAAAGGTCGTCGGCGTCGGCGACATGGCCGCGCAGTCACGTCAGGTCATCGAGAACATTCGTCGAGCACTCGAGCAGGCAGGGTCTCGGCTCGAAGACGTAGTTCGCACGCGAATCTATGTCACGGACATCAGCCGCTGGGAATCGGTGGGCCGAGTGCACGGCGAGTTCTTCGGCAATATTCGGCCGGTGACGTCGATGATCGAAGTTCGAGCCCTAATCGATCCCGATATTCTCGTCGAGATCGAGGCAGAGGCAATACTGCCAGAGTGAAAGCAGGTGCACGACGTCGAGACGGGCGCTTATGGATTGATCGGGAATGGCGCCCCGCGAATGACCTGACCGGGTGTCTTCCAACCGCCGCGAGGCTCACGCTGCGTTGACGGGCGCGGGGCTTCTGGCCGACCGGCTCGATCCGGAACTGGCTCAACTACCGGCGGTGCATGCTGCACCTCAACCGGTGCGGCTTCCTCGGCGCGCGCGGTCGGTTGAGCGGGAGCAGGTGCGTCATGACTTACGCTCTTGACTACTGCCTTCGTACCGCGTGACGCACTTGGCGCGCGCGAAACCGTGGGCGCCTTTGGCGATGGCGTCGGACTCTTGGTCCGCTCACTTGCCGAGACGAACTCGAGCTTCGGCGTGCCTGTGCCGGCGAGTTGGACGTCGCCGCCGCCTGCCTTCGCGAGATCCTGTTTGAGATCATCGCTCAGCGCCGGCTGCTCAGACGAGTGCGAGCACGCAGCCGAAAGGGCCAGCGCGAACGTTCCGAACGAGAGACGCAGAGAGTTTCGCATGGAGTAGTATACCCCGACTAGACAGGAAAGAACCAAGCGATCAGCGGACCCGAGTGCTGCTGTGACATCACGAGCGATCCGTCATATTGATGTACACCCGAGCCGCCCCGCATGTTGCCGCCATCCTGTAGCGCCATCTGCTGTCGCACGCTGCTTGCTCTGCTCGCTCTCGCCCCGATCGCCCCGACGCATTCGATCGCGGCGCAAGAGATGGCGGGTGTATCGAAGGCTGTGTTGCGCTCGATTCCCGCCACTCCTGACAAGCGCCACGTCTTCGTGCTCGACTCCGCGCATCTCATGAGTCAGGCAGAGATCGCTGCGCTGCAGGACAGCGCCATTCGCCTCCAACGTGAAACGCACGCGGACGTCGCCTTCGTCACACTTCCGACGCTGCACGGAGGCGCAGTCGAGGAGGCGGCACTCGCCATCGGTCGCGCCTGGAAGATCGGATCGGCCGGCGCGCCCGGCGATCCAGCGCGCAATCGCGGGCTCGTAATGCTCTACGTGCCGGACAAGAAGTCGGTCGCGGGCGCGAATCTGCGCGTCGAAATCGGGCGCGGATTGGAAGGTGCCATCACGGACGGCGGCGGCTCACGCGCGATCCTCGAGGCGATCAAGCCGCCATTTCGCGCCAAGCGCTACGGAGAAGGATTCGTCGCCGGGTTCAATGTCGCAGCGCAGCTGATCGCCGCAGAAAAGCCGACGCTGACAATCGCACCGCCGCCGAAACCGGAATCGACCGAGTCGGGGTTCAACATCCCGCCGATGGTGATCGGCATCGAGCTCGTGATTGTTCTGTTCGTCATCCTCATCGTCATCACGAGACTTCGGCGACGCCGCGGCCGCGCCGGTGCACCGCGATATCAAACGTCACGCGACCACGTGCCCGCAGCGATGATCGCCCCGATCTTGCTCGAACAACAATCATTCGCAAGATCCAACGACGATGACCGCCATGACGATAGCAGCAGTTCGAGCTCGGACGATAGCTCGAGCTCGGACAACAATAGCTCCAGTAGCGACGGCGGAGATTTTGGTGGCGGCGGAGGATTTTCCGGCGGCGGCTCGAGCGATTCTGTCTAGCTGATCGAAGGCACTATCGATTCGAGTGCCACACGCGCCGCCCCGCCGCGATCTGCTCCATCGACCGCTTCGACGCGACTGAGGTCGTGACATCGGCGGTAATGTCGCGCAACGGGTCGGCGTAGTCGTCGTGATGCTTGATGAGCAGCCACTGCGGACGGCCTGGACGCTTCATACGCACGAGCACGAACGAGCCGCTGAGCCGCTTGCCATGCAAAGTGATCTTGAGATCGCCTCGACGATATCCTTCGCGAAGTGATTCGGCGCCTCCTCCATCCTCGGCTTCGTACGTGCCCCGGTCCCACAGCATGACTGTGCCGCCGCCGTACTCGCCCTGCGGAATCGTCCCCTCGAAGCTGTTGTACGAAATTGGGTGATCCTCGACTTCCATCGCGAGTCGCTTCACCGACGGGTCAAGACTCGGACCCTTGGGCACCGCCCACGACTTCATCACACCATCGAGCTCGAGACGGAAGTCGTAGTGGAGATGACTCGCGTCGTGTTTCTGGATGACGAAGTGGAGCGCCTTGCCCTTGGCCTTCGGAACCTTGCCAGCAGGCTCGCGCGTGCGCGTGAAATCGCGCTTTGCATTGTATTCGGCAAGCGGAACGGTCGTCGCAGTCTTCTTCACTGCAACTTTCTTTGTTGTGCTCGTTCTGGCCGCTGGACTCTTCGCTGTGCTGGTCTTCTTCGCGGTCGTCTTCTTCGCGCCACTCTTCCTGGCCGGTTTCTTCACGGCTCGCTTTGCTGATGTCTTGGCCGGCATGCCTCGGCCGTTTTGCGAAGAGCGTGCCCGCAATTCCGAGCTCCCCCTATCCTCTCATTGACTCCGTCAGTAATCGACTGGTCGTAGATAGCTCTCACCGATCGCGCTCGAGCTGATCATTGCGACCGTGGGCAGCCGTCGCTTCCAGTGCGTGCTCGCGAGACGCTTTCGCACGAGAGCCACCTCGGCCGAGTCAAAGCCTCGAGCGACGAGATCCTTCTCGTCGTAGCCGCTCAACGTCCAGTTGAGAATTTCATCGGCCTTGGCATAGCTGATTCCAAAGTCGCCCTCATCCGTCTGCCCAACCACGAGATCCGCCGAGGGCGCCTTGCCGACGATGACTTCCGGCACACCGAGATGACGCGCGAGCGTCCATACCTGCGTCTTGAAGAGATCGCCGAGCGGGTTGATCGGCGGCGAGTCGTCGGCGTGCCAGGTGAAGTATCCGAACAGACGCTCTGTCTTGTTGCCCGTTCCGAGTGGAATGGCCTGATACTTTGCCGAAAGGTCGAAGAGCGTGATCATGCGCATCCGCGCCATCACGTTTCCGCGTCGCGCCGGGTCGGCGTCGGGCTCGTTCGCGAGGTAGCCGTCAACTGCAGCGCTGATGTCCACCGTTCGCGCTTCGATGCCGAGCGCGTCGATTACGAGTTGTGCGTGAGCGAGGCTTCCCGCGCTCGACGTGCGATATGGCATGCGCACGGCGACCACGTTCTTCGCGCCGAGCGCGCGCTGTGCGAGATACGCGGTGACGGCAGAGTCAACGCCGCCCGACACGCCGACGACCGCTCGCTCGAAGCCGCGTCGCTTCATCTCGTCGCGCAGAAAGCGCACGAGCCACTCCTCGGCGAGCGCGCCGTCGAGCTCGAGCGTCAGTGGTCCGCTCAACGACGACTCCTGCACGACGCGGAGTGATTCAGCCTTCGGCGTCGCGCTAGCCTTCTTGCGTTGAGTCCTCTGCGGCGGCGAGTCAATGGCCGAAGCGGCGATATCCTCCATACCGTCGAAGCTCAGGAGGAAGGGCGTTCCCGCGTCCACCTTCATCATCGCGTCGCGGAGATGCGGCATCATCGTCTCGAGGTCCCCGATGAGTGGCATGTCCGCACGTGCGCGCGTGACATCGCCGAGATCCATCTGTGCGACGACGAGCGCTTCATCCCAAAGGGGGCCGCGCGTGCGTAGTTCACCGCGCGGGCCAGCGAGCAGCGCACTGCCGGGAAACTGTTTGCCGCCTTCGCTTCCGACGAGATTGATCAGCGCGACGTAAATGCCATGCTCGTCGGACATGTCGCGCACGAGACGTTCCCAGCGAGACACACTCGCTGGGCCAGGAACGCCGTCGGACTTCGGCCATGCGCCGCGCGTCGGCGGAGCCGCTGGCACGATAATCAGCTGTGCGCCGTCGAGTGCGGCGATGGTTCCACACATCGAGTGCCAGACATCTTCACACACGAGGATCGCCGCGCGACCCCACGGTGTATCAAATGCACGGATGTCGCGCCCTCGCTCGACGAATCGCTCCTCATCGAACAGACCGTACGTCGGAAGGAAGACCTTTCGATGCACGTGTCGTACAAGCGGAATTGATTCGCCGAGTGAAACGTAGAGAGCGCTGTTGTACAGTTTGTTGCGCCAGATTTCGTAGAAACCAACGCACACATCTACCGCCGGCCCGCTTCCATACGCGCGATGCAGATCGGCCGCGAGGGTGCCTGCCGTCACCGCATGCTCTCGTACGCCGCCTTCGAGGAAATATCCAGTAAGGGACGACTCGGGAAAGCAGACGAGCTGCGGACGCGGCTCGAGCGTTGCCGCTTGCGCAAGCAGCTGCGCGATGCGCGCGAGGTTGCCCGCATAGTCGCCTTTGCGAGGCTGAAATTGCGCGAGTGCGAGGGTGACGAAATCAGTCATTCAATGGAAGATGCTCGGAGGGGAACGACAGAACCAGTGGCTGGTATCTTCGTCACATCTTCTTCAAACAGGTTGCATAGCTTATCCGGATGCTTCGTCGCCTTCTTCTCGCAACTCTGCTCGGCTCTTCGCGGCTGATCGCACAGACGCCTGTCAGCACTGGTGATGTCTGGAAGATCGTCCCGCAGCGGCAGTCGTCGCTCGTCTTTGCGCGGGACGGCTCGTACATCGGTGAGATCGGTCCCGAGTCACGCACCACGGTGTCGATCCGCACGCTTCCGAAGTACGTGGGCCAGGCGTTCGTCGCCGTCGAGGATCAGCGCTTCTATCAGCACGACGGCGTGGATCTCATCGGTGTGGCTGGCGCGATCAAGGGCAAGCTGCTCGAAGGAATTACCGGCGGTCATCGCGGTGGCGCGAGCACGATCACGCAGCAGCTCGTCGGGAACATGCACGCCGATCAGGTCGACCGGCGCGATCAGAGCCCGATGCGCAAGCTGCGCGAGCAGATAGCTGCGCGCGAGATGGAGAAGCACTACTCAAAGGAGCAAATCCTCGAAGGATACATCAATCAGATCAACTACGGTCACGGCTGGTACGGCATCGAGTCAGCGGCGCGCCACTATTTCGGCAAGAGCGCTTCACGCCTCACGCTTGCAGAAGCTGCGACGCTTGCTGCGCTGCCGAAGTCTCCGGTGGGATACGATCCGGGCCGCTTTTCCGACAAGTCGAAGACGAGACGTGATCTGATTCTCGGGCTCATGGCGCAGCAGGGATTCATCAGTCTGGCCGACGCTGAACGGGCACGCGCCGAGCCAGTGGTCACTGCGCCAAACGCTGGTGCGGCTGCGCCCGCGCTGTATTTCGTCGACGCGGCGCGACAGGCCGCGGAGCGCGCGGGAGTCAACGTCGCGAACGGTGGGTACCGCGTGTACACGACAGCTGATCCGGCACTGCAACGCGCGGCAGTGGAGGCGCTGGTCGACGGAGCAGCAAACGTCGAAAGGCGAAAGGATTTCAAGCATCCCACATGGGCGAGCGCGAAAGGAGTGGGCGCGTTGCTCGAAGGAGCGGTTGTCGCGATTGAGCCATCGACCGGCGACGTGCGCGCACTGGTTGGTGGACGCAACTACGCGATGGCGCCGTTCAACCGCGCGACGCGTGCATTGCGACAGCCCGGTAGCTCGTTCAAGCCATTCCTCTATGCGAAAGCACTCGAGGACAGCCTCAGTGCGGCGACCATCGTGCCCGATACTGCACTGGCGATCGTGATGCCCAATGGACGCATCTACAGCCCCGACAACTCCGACAACAAGTTTCTCGGTGCCATCACGCTGCGTGAAGCGCTGACGCACTCGCGCAATCCGGTCGCCGTGCAGCTTGCGTTGCGCGTTGGTCTCGATTCGATGGCGGCCATTGCGCATCGCGCTGGAATCTCGACGCCGATCGCCGAAGTGCCGGCGAGTGCGCTCGGTGCATCGGTCGTTCGTCCTGTCGACTACGTTGCCGCGTATTCAGTCTGGGCAAATCTCGGCAGCACAGTTGAGCCGCGCATCGTCACGCGAATCGAGGACGCGTCGGGGCACGTCGTCTATCAGCAAGCGCCGTCCACGCCGCAGCAGGTCATCGATCCGCGAATTGCCTTCATTGTACGCGACATGATGCGCGACGCCGCCGAACGTGGAACGGGGACGCCCGCGCGCAGGCTCGTGCAGGCGTCGATTCCCATTGCGGGAAAAACGGGAACGACCAACGACAATGTGGATGTCTGGTTCATGGGCATGACGCCGGATCTCGTCGCCGGCGTGTGGCTCGGCTTCGACAAGCCGAAGACCATAACGCCAGGCGCAGCGGGCGGATCACTTGCCGCGCCGATCTGGGGCGCGATGATGGCGAAGTACTACGCCGGCCGCGCTGCGCCTTCGCAGTGGACTCCGCCCGTTGGTCTCGTGACCGCGGAGCTTGATCGTCTGACCGGTCAGCTCGCCGATGCGAACACTCCGGCCGAGCGGAGGTACACTGAGTACTTCGTGCCGGGCACCGAGCCTGAATCGCTGCGCGCCGTCCCGTGGAAGACGGGGGTGTTCGGCGCAGTCATTCCCTGATGTGATGCGAGAGAACGTGAAAAGGGCCTCGAGCGCTTTCGCACTCGAGGCCCTTTCCGTTTTTTCGAGGGGACTAGTTCAGCTCGTCAGTGACGACCAGCCAGTCCGACTCGCCGTTTAGCGGCCGAGCTTGACGACGTTCTCAGCGGCCGGGCCCTTTGCGCCCTGAACCACGTCGAACTCAACAGCCTCACCCTCTGCGAGGGACTTGAAGCCATGACCCTGGATGGCGGAGTGATGCACGAAGCAATCCTTCTCGCCGTTCGCGGGGGTGATGAAGCCAAAGCCCTTCGTGTCGTTGAACCACTTCACGGTGCCGGTCGTACGCATAGCTGAACTCCTCAATGATGTTTGTGGACGGGGACACGATTTCTATCGCACTACCCGCCTACATGTTGAACGTGAACGGCACCCTCACGCGGGGGCTCGC